>NZ_JBIWGC010000007.1:235595-328150 GCF_044763335.1 Streptomyces sp. NPDC096105 | reverse complement strand
GGGGGGGGGGGGGGGTGGTCGTGGCGTTGTGGTCCGTGTGGGGGGGGCGGGCGGGGGGGGCGCCCCCCCGCGGCCCCCCCCCGCGCCGGCGTCCGCGGCCTGCCCGCGCGGGCGCGCCGCCTCGCCCGCCCGTCCGCCCCGTCACCGGCGCGTCGAGGGCCCGTGACGCGCGTGACGGCGCCCGAACGGTGTATCGCGTACTCATGACGACAGTCACCAACCGGTGATAACTTCGAGGGGCAGACCTCACTGAGCCGCGCAGTGCCCGCCCGAGGAGGCCGCCCTCATGAGTCCCTTCACCGGCTCCGCCGCCCGCACCGCGCGCTGGGAGCATCTGCGCGTCGAGCTCGCCGACGGCGTCGCCCACGTCACCCTCGCCCGCCCCGGCAAGCTGAACGCGCTCACCTTCGGCGCCTACGCCGACCTGCGCGACCTGCTCGCCGAGCTGTCCCGGGAGCGGGCCGTCCGCGCCCTGGTGCTGGGCGGCGAGGGCCGCGGCTTCTGCTCCGGCGGCGACGTCGACGAGATCATCGGCGCGACCCTCTCCATGGACACCGCCCAGCTCCTCGACTTCAACCGGATGACCGGCCAGGTCGTGCGGGCGCTGCGGGAGTGTCCGTTCCCGGTGATCGCCGCAGTGCACGGGGTGGCGGCGGGCGCGGGCGCGGTCCTCGCCCTGGCCGCGGACTTCCGGGTCGCCGACCCCACCGCCCGCTTCGCCTTCCTGTTCACCCGGGTCGGGCTGTCCGGCGGCGACATGGGCGCGGCCTACCTGCTGCCCCGGGTCGTCGGCCTGGGCCACGCCACCCGCCTGCTGATGCTGGGCGAGCCGGTGCACGCCCCGGAGGCCGAGCGGATCGGCCTGGTCAGCGCGCTCGCCGAGGAGGGCGGCGCGGACCCGGCGGCCCGCGAGCTGGCCCGCCGCCTCGCCGACGGCCCCGCCCTGGCCCACGCCCGGACCAAGGCCCTGCTCACGGCCGAACTGGACATGCCGCTCGCGGCGGCGGTCGAACTGGACGCGTCCACCCAGGCCCTCCTGATGACCGGCGAGGACTACGCCGAGTTCCACGCGGCCTTCACGCAGAAGCGCCCCCCGAAGTGGCGGGGGAGGTGACCCCGGTGCTGACGACCCCCTCAGGGGCGCGGGGAGCCGCGCGAGCGACCACGACGGACCCGCACCCGCCGAACACCGCGAACCGCCCCCTGCGCGTGGCGGTCGTAGGAGGAGGCCCAGGAGGCCTCTACGCCGCCGCCCTCCTGAAACGGCTCCAGCCGGACCGGGACGTCACCGTCTGGGAACGCAACGCCCCGGACGACACCTTCGGCTTCGGAGTGGTCCTCTCCGACGAGACCCTCGGCGGCATCGAACACGCGGATCCGGAGGTCCACTCCGCCCTCCAGGCGGAATTCGTCCGCTGGGACGACATCGACATCGTCCACCGGGGCGCCCGCCACACCTCCGGAGGGCACGGCTTCGCCGCCCTCGGCCGGCGCCGCCTGCTGGAGATCCTGCACGACCGCTGCCGTTCCCTCGGCGTCGCACTCCGCTTCCGCGAAGAGGCCCCCGACCCGGCCCGCCTCGCACAGACCCACGACCTGGTGATCGCCGCCGACGGCGTGCACAGCACCACGCGCACGGCCTTCGCGGACGCGTTCCGGCCCCGGATCACCGAACACCGCTGCCGCTACATCTGGCTGGCCGCCGACTTCCCCTTCGACGCCTTCCGCTTCGAGATCGCCGAGACCGAACACGGCGTGATGCAGCTCCACGGCTATCCCTTCTCCGCCGACGCCTCCACCGTGATCGTGGAGATGCGCGAAGAGGTGTGGCGGGCCGCCGGGTTCGACGAGGCCGACGGGACCGGGTCCGTCGGACGCTGCGCCGAGATCTTCGCCGGCGCGCTCGGCGGCCGCCCCCTGCGCTCCCACAACTCCGCCTGGACCACCTTCCGCACGGTCGTCAACGAACGCTGGTCGCACGGCAACGTCGTGCTGCTCGGCGACGCCGCCCACACCGCCCACTTCTCCATCGGCTCCGGCACCAAGCTCGCCGTGGAGGACGCGCTCGCCCTCGCCGCCTGCCTGAGCGAGCGGCCCACGCTCACCGACGCCCTCCACGCCTACGAGACGGAACGGCGGCCGGTCGTCGCCTCCACCCAGCGCGCGGCCCGCGCCAGCCTGGAGTGGTTCGAGAACCTCGCCCTCTATCTGCACCAGCCGCCGCGCCAGTTCGCCTTCAACCTGCTCACCCGCAGCCGCCGCGTCACCCACGACAACCTGCGGCTGCGCGACGCCCGGTTCACCGAGGCCGTGGAACGCGGGTTCGGCTGCCCGCCGGGGACGCCCCCGATGTTCACCCCGTTCCGGCTGCGCGGACTCACCCTGCGCAACCGCGTGGTGGTCTCGCCGATGGACATGTACTCGGCGGCCGACGGCCTGCCCGGCGACTTCCACCTCGTCCACCTCGGCGCCCGCGCGCTGGGCGGCGCGGGGCTGGTGATGACCGAGATGGTGTGCGTCGGCCCGGAGGGCCGCATCACCCCCGGCTGCGCCGGCCTGTGGAGCGGACGGCAGGCGGAGGCGTGGCGGCGGATCACCGACTTCGTGCACACCCGCGCGCCCGGCACGGCCATCGGTGTGCAGCTCGGCCACAGCGGCCGCAAGGGCTCGACCAAGCGGATGTGGGAGGGCATGGACGAGCCGCTGGACGACGGCAACTGGCCCCTCGTCGCCGCCTCCCCGCTGCCGTACAGGCCGGGCAGCCAGACACCCCGTGAACTGTCCCGCGCGCACCTCACCGACCTGCGCGAGCAGTTCGCGGCCGCCGCGGTGCGTGCCGCGCGGGCCGGGTTCGACCTGCTCGAACTGCACTGCGCGCACGGCTACCTGCTGTCCGGCTTCCTGTCGCCGCTGACCAACCGGCGCACCGACGCCTACGGCGGTTCGCTGGAGAAACGGCTGCGCTTCCCGCTGGAGGTGTTCGACGCGGTGCGGGCGGTGTGGCCGGAGGACCGGCCGATGACCGTGCGGATCTCCGCGACCGACTGGGCGGAGGGCGGCACGACGGCACAGGAGGCGGTCGCCGTCGCCCGTGCCTTCGCCGAGCACGGGGCCGACGCGATCGACGTGTCCACCGGTCAGGTCGTCGCCGACGAGGAACCGGAGTTCGGCCGCTCCTACCAGACGCCGTTCGCCGACCGGGTGCGCAACGAGGCCCGCGTCCCGGTGATCGCGGTCGGCGCGATCTCCTCCTGGGACGACGTCAACTCCCTGATCCTCGCCGGACGCACGGACCTGTGCGCGCTGGCCCGCCCGCACCTGTACGACCCGCACTGGACGCTGCACGCGGCCGCCGAGCAGGGCTACGAGGGCCCGGGCGTGGTCTGGCCGCCGCAGTACCGTGCGGGCAGCCGCCCGCCGCGCACCGGCCGCACCGACGCGCCCAAGCCCCGGCTCACCCTCTCCGGCCTGCCGCTCGCGCAGGTCCCGGCGCCCGGGGCGTGACGCCAGGGGCGCGCCTCAGTCCGCCCCGGTCTCCGCCGAGGGGTGCGCGAACTCCGCCCCCGCGTCGCGCAGCCGCTCGTGCAGGGCACGGAAGACGGTTGCCGAGCGGGTGCCGGGCCAGTCCGGAGGGAGCAGGGCGGCGGGCAGGCCCGGGTCGGCGTAGGGGAGGTGGCGCCAGGAGTCCAGGGCGAGGAGGTAGTCGCGGTAGGCCTCCTCGGGCGGGGTGTCCGCGCGCCGCTCCCAGGCGCGCAGGACCGGCGCGTGCCGCTCCAGGAACGCCTCGTGCCGCTCCGCGATCGCCTTCAGGTCCCACCAGCGGGCCACCGCCTCCGCCGTGGGCGCGAACCCGAGGTGCTCGCCGCGGAACAGGTCGACGTACCCGTCGAGCCGCAGGCGCTCCAGGGTGTGCCGGGTCTCCTCGTACAGCCGGGCGGGGGCGATCCACACGCCGGGCGCCGCCGTGCCGAAGCCGAGACCGGCCAGCCGGGAGCGCAGCAGGTGCCGCTTCTGCCGCTCCGACTCCGGCACCGAGAACACCGCGAGCACCCAGCCCTCGTCGCCGGGCGGCGCGGTGGCGTAGATGCGGCGGTCGCCGTCCTCCAGCAACTGGCGTGCCTCACCCGACAGTTCGTAGCCGGCCGCGCCCCGGTCGGTGCGGGCCGGGAGCAGCAGTCCGCGGCGCTTGAGCCGGGACACGGAGGAACGCACGGACGGGGCGTCCACGCCGACGGCGGCCAGCAGCCGGATCAGCTCCGCGACGGGCACCGGGCCCGGCACGAACCGGCCGTAGGCGCCGTAGAGCGTGACGATGAGGGACCGTGGAGCATGCTGGTCGGACACGTTGATCATCTTAGGTCGTGCCCGTGGGCCCGCTTCCCCGGCATCAGCCCTGGTCGTCTCCGGTGCCGGCGCCGGTGCGCAGCCGGAACCGCTGGAGCTTGCCGGTGGCCGTGCGCGGCAGCGCGTCCAGGAAGACGATCTCCCGCGGGCACTTGTAGGGCGCCAGCTCCGACTTCACGAAGGCCCGCAGCGCCTCCGCGTCCCGCTCCGCCCCCTCCTCGAGGACCGCGTACGCCACCACGACCTGGCCGCGCGCCTCGTCGGGACGCCCGACCACGGCCGCCTCCACCACGTCCGGATGGCGCAGCAGGGCGTCCTCGACCTCCGGCCCGGCGATGTTGTACCCGGCCGAGATGATCATGTCGTCGGCGCGCGCCACGTACCGGAAGTAGCCGTCGGGGTCGCGGACGTACGTGTCGCCGGTGACGTTCCAGCCGTCCCGCACGTAGTCCCGCTGGCGCGGGTCGGCCAGGTAGCGGCAGCCGACGGGGCCGCGCACCGCCAGCAGTCCGGGCCGCCCGTCGGGCACCGGGACGCCGTCCGCGTCCTGCACGCGCGCCTGCCAGCCGGGCACCGGGACGCCGGTGGCGCCGGGGCGGGCGGCGTCGTCGGCGGCGGAGAGGAAGATGTGCAGCAGTTCGGTGGCGCCGATGCCGTTGATGAGGCGCAGCCCGGTGCGCTCGTGCCAGGCGTGCCAGGTCGCGGCCGGCAGGTTCTCGCCCGCCGAGACGCAGCGGCGCAGGCTGGAGAGGTCGTGCCCGTCCGCCTCGGCCAGCATGGCGCGGTAGGCGGTGGGCGCGGTGAACAGCACCGACACCCGGTGCTCGGCGATCGCCGCCAACAGCTGTGAGGGGTGGGCCTGTTCGAGCAGCAGCGCGCTCGCGCCCGCGCGCAGCGGGAACACCACCAGGCCGCCCAGGCCGAAGGTGAAGCCCAGCGGGGGGCTGCCGGCGAACACGTCGTCGGCGACCGGCTTCAGGACGTGCCGGGAGAAGGTGTCCGCGATCGCCGGCACGTCCCGGTGGACGTGCATGCAGCCCTTGGGCCTGCCGGTGGTGCCGGAGGTGAAGGCGATCAGGGCGACGTCGTCGGCGGCGGTCGGCACCGCGTCGAAGGGGCCGCCGGGCGCCGGGCGGTGCAGCAGGTCGTCGCGCGAGTCGCCGCCGAACGCGGCGATGCGCAGGTCCGGGACCTCCGCCTTGACGAGGTCGTCGAGGGAGCGGACGTCGCACAGGGCGTGCCGCACCTGCGCGAGCGCGCAGACGGTGGCCAGCTCGTGCGGCCGCTGCTGGGCCAGCACGGTGACGGCGACCGCGCCCGCCTTCAGCACCGCCAGCCAGCAGGCGGCCAGCCAGGGCGTGGTGGGCCCGCGCAGCAGCACCCGGTTGCCGGGCACCACCCCGAGGTCCCCGGTGAGCAGGTGGGCCAGCCGGTCCACCCGGGCGCGCAGCTCCCCGTACGTCCAGACCCCGCCGTCGGGCGTGCGGAACGCCGGGCGGTCGCCGGGGTGGCCGTGCAGCAGCTCGGCGGCGCAGTTCAGCCGCTCGGGGTAGCGCAGCTCCGGCAGGTCGAAGAGGAGCTCGGGCCGCTCGTCCGGTGGCGGGAGATGGTCGCGGGCGAAGGTGTCGACGTGCGCGGTGAACCGTGGACCCATGTCGATGCGCCCCCTCGGCGTGGTGGGCTCGCCCCAGGAGCGTATCGCGTTGGTGACGGCAGTCAACGGTCCGCGATAGCCTCGGCGGTGGCCCAGTGGCGAGGGAAGGGACCGGCGATGACCGCATTCTCGCTCGAACCGGCACAACTCGCCCGGTGCGCGGAGCTGCGCGCCCTGGCCGCCGAACGGCTCCGCCCGCTCGCCGACCAGGGCGAACCGGGCCGCGTCAACCGCCCCCTCGTCGCCGAGCTGGGCGCTCTCGGCCTGCTGTCCCGGTTGTTCGCCTCCGGCGCTCTGGAGCTGTGCCTGATGCGCGAGTCGCTCGCCCGGGCGTGCACCGAGGCGGAGACCGCCCTCGCCCTCCAGGGCCTCGGCGCCCACCCCGTGCACGCCCACGGCACCCCCGCACAGCGCGAGCGCTGGCTCCCCCGGGTGAGCGACGGCACGGCGGTCGCGGCCTTCGCCCTGTCCGAACCGGGCGCCGGATCCGACGCGGCGGCGCTGTCCCTGAGCGCGGAGCGCGACGGCCCGGACGGGTGGCGGCTCACCGGCGAGAAGTGCTGGATCTCCAACGCCCCCGACGCCGACCTCTACACCGTCTTCGCCCGCACCGTCCCCGGCGCGGGGGCGCGCGGCGTGACCGCCTTCCTGGTGCCCGCCGACCGGCCCGGCCTCACCGGCAGCCGCCTCGACATGATCTCCCCGCACGCCCTCGGCGCCCTGCGCTTCGACGGCGTGCCGGTGACCGCCGCCGACGTCCTCGGCGAGCCCGACGCGGGCTTCCGGGTCGCCATGGACACCCTCAACCTGTTCCGGCCCAGCGTCGGCGCCTTCGCCGTCGGGATGGCGCAGGCCGCCCTGGACGCCACCGTCGCCCACACCGCCCGGCGCGACGCGTTCGGCGGCCGGCTCAAGGACCTCCAGTCCGTCGCCCACCAGGTCGCCGAGATGTCCGTGCGCACGGAGGCGGCCCGCCTGATGGTCTACGCGGCGGCCACCGCGTACGACGAGGGCGCCGCCGACGTGCCCCGGCGCTCCGCGATGGCGAAGCTGCTCGCCACCGAGACCGCCCAGTTCGTCGTCGACACCGCCGTGCAGCTGCACGGCGCGCGCGCCCTGTGCCGGGGCCATCTGCTCGAACACCTCTACCGCGAGGTCCGCGCCCCCCGCATCTACGAGGGGGCGAGCGAGGTCCAGCGCGGCATCATCGCCAAGGAGCTGTACAAGACCCTGGAGGCCCGGTGACCGCCGAGCGCGTCAACCCGCCCGACCTGTCCCCGCCCGCCGGCTTCTCGCACGCCGTCGTCGCCACCGGCTCCCGCGTGGTGTTCCTGGCCGGGCAGACCGCCCTCGACGGCGACGGGGAAGTCGTCGGCGACACCCTGCCCGAGCAGTTCGCACGCGCCCTCGGCAACCTGCTCACCGCGCTCCGCGCCGCCGGCGGCACCCCCGCCGACCTGGCCCGCGTCACCGTCTACGCCACCGACGTCGCCGCCTACCGCGCGCACGCCCGCGAACTCGGCCGCCTCTGGCGGGACCTGGCGGGCCGCGACTACCCGGCGATGGCGGTCGTGGAGGTGGTCCGGCTGTGGGACGAACGGGCGAGGGTGGAACTCGACGGATTCGCCGTGCTGCCGTGAGCCGCCGGGCGAGGCCGCGCCGTTCCTTCTAGCCTGAGGCGATGCCGGAGATCGAGCTGAGCGCGGGCACCGTCGAGTACGAGGACACGGGCGGCGAGGGGCCGGTGGTCGTGCTGCTGCACGGCATGCTGCACGACGCTTCCGTCTGGCGCGGCGTCGTCGCCGAACTGCGCACCGACCACCGTCTCGTCGCCCCGACCCTCCCGTACGGGGCGCACCGCAGGCCGATGACCCGGCCGCCCACACCGGACCTGGTCAACGAACTGATCGCCGAGTTCCTCGACCGGCTGGACCTCAGGGACGTCACCCTCGTGGAGAGCGACTGCGGCCGGGCCCAGACGGTCGCCGCCCGGCACCCCGAACGGCTGGCCCGGCTGGTGCTGATCTCCTGCGAGGCCTTCGACAACTACCCGCCGGGTCTGCCCGGCAAGGCGATCGCCCTCGCCTGCCGCGTCCCCGGCGGCATCCCGCTCATGGTCCGCGCCCTGGGCTGGAAACCCCTGCGCCGGCTGCCCGTGGGCTTCGGCGCGCTCACCAGGCGCCCCCTGCCGGACGACCTCGTCGACCGCTGGCTGCGGCCCCTGCGCACGGACCCGGCGATCCGCCGCGACGTCCGCCACTACCACACGCACGTCCGGCGCACCGAACTCCTCGAAGCGGCCCAGGGGCTGCGGTACTTCGACCGCCCCGCCCTGGTCGTCTGGGCGTCCGAGGACCTGATGATGCCCCGCGAACACGGCCGTCTGCTGGCCGAACTCCTGCCGCGGGGACGCCTGGTGGAACTGAGGAACACCCGCACCCTGATCGCGCGGGACCGGCCCGGCCGGCTCGCCTCGCTGCTGCGGTGGTTCGTGGCGGAGGGGTGAGCGGGCGGCCCGCCGGCCCGGGGCGACGCCCGCCCCACGTGACTGCGTGACCGCGTGACCGCGTGGCTCCGGCCGCGGGCCGTGCTCAGGCCGTGGCCGTGAGCCCTTCCGCCGGGAGCCGGCGCGGAGCGATCACACGGCCGTCGGGCCGCAGTTCCCCCGTGTCGTCGAAGACGATCGTGCCGTCGCAGAGCAGGCTCCACCCCTGTCCGGGGTGGGCGGCCACCACGTGCGGGGCGGGGGAGCCGGGCTGCGGGCAGGACGTCCGGTGGGCACACATGGCGCACCTCCACTTCGGCGGGACGGTCCGAACACGTCGTACGCCACGACCATGCGCCGCCCGCACCGCCCGCCGGAACGGCCCCGCGGGGACCGTGACAGTCCGCGGACGATGCCGGGACGGTTCCCCGACGGCCGATGCCTCCGCCACCGAAGGGTGACGATGAGTGGCCGCGCCCCCGTGCTGCGGGTACTGCTGGAGGTCCCTCTTCCGCTCACTTCGGAGGTCTCCCCATGTCTGTACGTCCCCTCCTCGGCACCGCGGCCGGCGCCGCGCTGCTGCTGCTCGGCACCGCCGCGGCGGCCCCCTCGGCGGCGGTCGCGCCGTCCGCGCCCGCGGAGTACGTGACGGTCGACCCGGAGGGCAGGATCGCCGCCGACGGCACCGTCACCCTCACCGGCGCCTACCGCTGCGTCGCCGGCACCGGCCCGGTCTACGTCAGCTCCTCGGTCAACCAGAGCACGCCCCACGTCACCTACGGCATCGGCGGCTCCGTGGCGGTGTGCGACGGCGAGGAGCACCGCTGGCAGAACAGCGGCAAGGCCCCGCAGAACGCGCTGACGGCGGGCCCGGCCCGGGTGGAGGCCACGCTGCTGGAGCTGCGCGCCAGCGGGATCCTGGTCATCCCCGTCCCGCACGCCGTCAGCCGCCACGACGTCACCCTCGTCGAGAGCTGACCGCTCGTCCCCCCGGCGGGCCGCGCCCGCCGGGCCGCGGAAGCGGCCCCGCCGACGTGCTGCCGGACGCGGCCGCGGCGACCGGGAGGTGACGGTCACCGTGCGCCTGCGCGGCCGCGGCCCGCTCCGCCCCCTCGTGTCGCCGGGCCTGCGCCCGGCCCGCCGGCCGCTCGCCCGCGCGGTCGCCGGGGTCCTGGACGACGTCGCCCGGGACGGGAACCAGGGACGGGAACGCCCGGGTGCCACGCCTGACGCCCCCGGGCCCCGGGGACCCGCGCCGCGACGTCCTCGCGGAGCCGTGGCGCTCAGGCCGCCGAGTCCGGCCAGTCCAGCAGCCGGGCCCCGATGACCGCCGTCTGCAGCATGTACCGGTGCGCCGGGTCGCCGGGGTCGGCGCCGGTGAGCCGGTGGATCCGCTCCAGCCGGTACGTCAGCGCCCGCACGCTCAGCGACAGCCGCCGGGCCGCCTCGGCGGCGACACAGCCCGAGTCGAAGTAGGCGGTGAGCGTGTCCAGCAGCGGCCCGGCCCCGCCGCGCGCCTCGGTGAGCGGGCCCAGCGTGTTGTGCACCAGGTCGGCCATGGCCTGCCGGTCACGGGCCAGCACCGGGTAGACCAGCAGGTCGGCGGCGCGCAGCACCGGGTCGTCCACGCCGAGCCGCTCGGCGATCTCCAGCGCGTTCAGCGCCTCCTCGTACGACTGCACCACCCCGCCCGGTCCCGGCTGCGGGCGGCCGATGGCCACCTGGCCGCCGTCGGTGGCGGCGTGCGCCTGCTTGGCGAAGTGGGTGAGCACGTCCCGCTGGTGCCCGGGCGCGACGCACAGCAGCCGCCCGTCCTTGGTGGTGAGCAGGATGCTGCGGTTGCCGAACCGGGTGTTCAGGGCGCGCTCCACCTGACGGGGGACCGGGTCGCCCTCCTCGTAGGCGACGGGTCCACGGGCGACGGCGACCGCGTGCTCGTGGGACAGCCGCAGCCCGAACCGTTCGGCGCGCTCGGCCAGCCGGCCCAGGTCGCTGCGGCCGTAGAGCAGGTCGTCGATGAACTCCCGGCGGGCGGCCTCCTCCTGACGGACCGCCAGCCGCTGCGCCCGCTCGTACCCTTCGGCGAACGCGTCCACCACCTGCTGCACGGCCGCGAGCGCGCCGTCGGCCGCGTCCGTGCCGCGGGACGGCCACGTGCCGCGCGCGGCGGCGAGATGGGCGATGACGAGGGAGCGCAGTCCGAAGCCGGCCTCCGCGGCCTGTTCCCCGAGGGCGCGGCGGGAGGCGAGCTCGTCGCGGGTGAGGCGTCTGCCCGTGGCCGCGACCTCGGCCAGTATCTGGGCGTACCCCTCCAGATACTGCTCCGGAATCTCTCGTTCTGACATGTGGTCCCCCCGAGTCCTGACGCGATCCTGATGCGTTCATGGCAGCTCACCGGCATGCAGACCCTAGTGAACTTTGCCGGAAACCGGCAATGCGCGGTGCGGGCCGGGCCGGGCAGCATGGCTCGCGGGGAGCACTGCGGAGGTTCCGGTGCCGGACACCGGCAGGTGTCCGTGCCGGAACCCGGAGGGGAGCGGTGCTGCCCGACGGCATCGGCCGTCACGACATCGGCGGCTGTGTCATCGGCCGTTGCGACATCGGCCGCTGTACGGAAAGACGTCGCACGAGAGGGGGGTGGACATGCACGGCTTCGTGAAGGGCGCCGACGGCCTGGCCGCCCCCCGTCGCACGGGGCCGCTGCACCGCACCGCCCCCGACGAACCCTGGCCGTCCCGGTCCCCGCGCACGCGCGGTGCGGACCGGGACGGTGCGGCGCGCCCCCGCGCGGAAGGCAACCGTCCGCGCCCGGCGCGAAACCGCGCGGACGGCTGACGCCGTCTCCTCCACCACCTGACGACACCGCCTCGCCCGCACGCGAGGCCTCACACCCTTGAGGCGCCCCGCCCGCGAGGCGCCGTCACACATCCGACTTCTGCCCGTAAGTCAGCCCAGAAGGACGTGTCCCATGGATGCCGCCACCGTGGGCATCGCCGTACTCGTCGGCGCCGCCCTGTTGCTCGTGCTCGTCGGTCTGCTGCTCGTCACCAAACTGTTCCGCAAGGTGGAACAGGGCAAGGCGCTGATCGTCTCCAAGCTCCGCAAGGTCGACGTGACCTTCACCGGCTCGGTCGTGCTGCCCGTGCTGCACAAGGCCGAGGTGATGGACATCTCGGTGAAGACCATCGAGATCACCCGGGCCGGCAAGGAAGGACTGATCTGCCGGGACAACATCCGGGCGGACATCCGCATCACGTTCTTCGTCAAGGTCAACAAGACCGTCGAGGACGTCATCAAGGTCGCCCAGGCCGTCGGCACCGCCCGCGCCAGTGACCGCAACACGCTCCAGGAGCTGTTCCACGCCAAGTTCTCCGAGGCGCTGAAGACCGTCGGCAAGCAGATGGACTTCACCGACCTCTACACCAAGCGCGAGGAACTGCGGTACCGCATCATCGAGGTCATCGGCGTCGACCTGAACGGCTACCACCTCGAGGACGCCGCGATCGACTACCTGGAGCAGACGCCACTCACCCAGCTCGACCCGGGCAACGTCCTCGACGCGCAGGGCATCCGCAAGATCACCGAGCTGACCGCGGTGGAGCACGTCCGCACCAACGAGGCGCAGCGCAACGAGGAGAAGGAGATCACCCGGCAGGACGTCGACGCGCGCGAGGCGATCCTGGAGCTGCAGCGCCGGCAGGCCGACGCGGAGATCAAGCAGAGGCGGGAGATCGAGACCGTGCGCGCCCGCGAGGAGGCGGAGACCGCGCGGGTCGTCGAGGAGGAGCGGCTGCGGGCGCAGAGCGCCTTCCTGCGCACCGAGGAACAGCTCGGCGTGCAGCGGGAGAACCAGGCCCGTGAGGTCGCCGTCGCCGCGAAGAACCGCGAGCGGGTCATCGCCGTGGAGAGCGAGCGCATCGAGAAGGACCGCCTGCTGGAGGTCATCGCCCGTGAGCGGGAGACCGAACTGACCCGGATCGCCGCGGAGAAGGAGGTCGAGGCGGAGAAGCGGGAGATCGCCGAGGTCATCCGCGAGCGCGTGGCGGTGGACCGTACGGTCGCCGAGCAGGAGGAGTCCATCAAGAAGCTGCGGGCCGTCGAGGAGGCGGAGCGGCAGCGCCAGGCCGTGATCATCGCCGCGGAGGCCGAGGCCCAGGAGAAGCTGGTCAAGGACATCAAGGCAGCCGAGGCCGCCGAGCAGGCCGCCGCGCACCGCGCCGCCGAGGAACTCACCCTGGCCGAGGCCCGGTTGAAGACGGCCGACCTGGACGCCAAGGCCAAGCTGCGGCTCGCGGAGGGTGTTCAGGCCGAGTCCGCCGCCGAGGGTCTCGCCGCCGTCCAGGTGCGCGACAAGGAGGCCGAGGTCATCGAGAAGGCGGGCCGTGCCGAGGCCGGGGCCACCGAGGCCCGGCTGCGCGCGGAGGCAGAGGGCGCCCGGGCCAAGGCGGTCGCCGAGGCGGAGGCCGTCTCGGGCAGGCTGCGCGCCGAGGCGGCCGGCCTCACCGAGAAGGCGGCGGCGATGGCCGCGCTCGACGAGGCGTCCCGCGGCCACGAGGAGTACCGGCTGCGGCTGGAGGCCGAGAAGGACGTCCGGCTCGCCGGCCTGGACGTGCAGCGGCAGGTCGCGGAGGCCCAGGCCACCGTGCTCGCCACCGGCCTGGAGAACGCGGACATCAACATCGTCGGCGGCGACTCGGTCTTCTTCGACCGCCTGGTGTCGTCCATCTCGCTCGGCAAGGGCGTGGACGGCTTCGTCCAGCACTCCGAGACCGCCCAGGCCCTCGCCGGACCCTGGCTGGACGGCTCCGCGAGCTTCACCGACGACCTGAGCCGGATCCTCGGCTCCGTGACCACCTCCGACGTGCGGAACCTCACGGTGTCCGCCCTGCTGATGAAGCTGATGCAGCAGGGCGGCGAGCACACCGGGCAGTTCAAGCAACTGCTCGACAAGGCGGGTGAGCTGGGCCTGGCGGACACGCCGCTGGCCGTGCCGAACGGCCGCACCAGGGCCTGACCACCACCCGGCCGGGAGCCGCCGCACAGGGGACGGCGGCTCCCGGCCGGGCCTTCCCGAGAGGCAGCCATGACCACCGGCACCCACGAGCCCACCCACGACAGCGCCCGCCCCGGTCCGGCCGGCGCCGCCCCGGACGCGTCCGCCGCCGGCCCGGCGGTCGACGGCGGCGCCTACCAGCTGCTGCGCGACCGCCTCACCGACCGCGCCCGCGAACTCGCCCGCCGCGCCGAGGCGCTGAACCGGCGCCGGGCCGAGGAGTTCGGCGCTCCCGAGCTGCGCCTCACCGGCGCCGAGCGGCTGCGCACCGAGCGCACCGCCGTGCCCCGCGACATCGTCGCCGTCGGTGACGTGCTGCTCCTCGGCCACGAGACCCGGCCCCGCCCGGAGCGGGACACCGCCGTCGGCGACGTCCTCGCGCTCCACGACCGCGGCCTCGGCCGGCTGCCCGACGACGCCGTGCCCGGCCTGCTCGACGACCCCGCTTTCGTACGGGAGTTCGCGGCCCTGCACCGCTACTACCGGCAGGCCCGCCTGCTGCGGCTGCGCCGCGTCGAGGGCAGGCTGCTCGCCGTCTTCCAGACCGGCGAGAAGGCCGGCGACATCCGCGTCCTGCGGTGGTCGGTGTCCGAGGACGGCCGCGCCGAGTTCCTCGACGCGCGCGGCGACCGCGACCACGCGCGCGTCCCGCCCGCCGGCGTCGAGTGGACGCCCGCCACCCGCGAGGACCACGTCCTCGGCCGCCACCCGCACGTCTCCGTGCGGGGCGAGGTGTTCGTCGACACCCTCGGCGGCACCCTCACGATCAAGGCGGAGAACGACACCGGCACCCCCGACGGCATCCACAGCGAACCCGTCGACGAGCCCCTGCAGTCCCTCGCCGACGCCGACATCGCCCACGCCCGCGTCGGCCCGCTGATCCTGCTGCGGATCCTCCCGTACAAGGAGACCGCCCCCCGCCACCTGGTCTTCCACACCCTCACCCGCACCGTCGTCCGCCTCGACGGCATCGGACAGGGCTGCCGCCGGCTGCCCGAGGACCAGGGCATCGTCTTCCCCGGCGGCTACTGCCTCGCCGCCGGAGGCCACAAGACCTACGACCTCGACACCGACGGCATGGAGTTCGAGCGCGAGGTGCGCTCCCCGTACGGCGAGGACGTGCTCTACGCCTTCCACGCGCCCGCACGCGGACGCGCCCTGCTGCTCTCCTACAACCAGATCCGCGAGGCCGTCGCCACCCCGATGGCCTGCCACGGCTGGGCCCTCTTCGACGACGGTCGCCTCACCCTGCTGCGCCCCGAGGGCGACGAACCCGCCCGCGTGCACCCGGTGCAGCTGTGGGACACGCCGTACCTGTCCGACGCCCGCGCCGCCGCGCGGCCCGTGGGGGAGGGGCCGCTGGCCCGCGTGGGCAACGCCGACCTGGTGCGCGGCGTCTCCGACTGCCTGTCACTGGCCCGCGCCGCCGAGACCACCCCCACCGCCGGGATCTACGCGACCCTGGCCGCCGCCTGCGTGCGCGCCCTGGACACCCACCACTGGCTGGGCGACCCCGAGGTCGGCGACCTGCGCACCCCGCTGGAGGAGGTGCGCGCCACCGCCGAGCAGGTGCTCGCCGAGTTCGAGACGGTCACCGACCTCACCCGCCGGGCCGCCGGGGCGCTCGACGAGGCGGCCGGGCGGATCGCGTCCGTGGTGCGCCGGCTGCGCGGCGAACAGCCCCGCGAGGCCGCCGTCTGGGTCCGCGGCCTCACCGAACTCCGCCAGGCCCAGGGCCACCTGCTGACCCTGAAGGAGATGCGGTACGCGGACCACGGGCGGATCGACGCGCTGGCCGCCGAGGCCGACGACGACCTCGCCTCCTTCGGGCAGCGCGCCGTCGCCTTCCTGGCCCGCGCGGACGCCTTCGCCGCCCACCACGCCGGCCTGGAGCGGCTGCACGCCGACATCGAGGCGGTCACCACCACCGCCCAGGCCGCCCCGCTCGCCGCCCGCCTCGACGAACTCGCGGACGGGCTGCGCACGGTGACCGAGGTGGTCGCCGGGCTCGACATCGCCGACGCCACCGTCCGCACCGGCGTCCTGGAGCGCGTCGCCGACGCCCTCGGCGGCGTCAACCGCGCCCGCGCCACGCTCGACGCCCGCCGCCGGAGCCTCCTCGACCGCGAGGCGCGCGCCGGTCTCGCCGCCGAGCTGACCCTGCTCGGGCAGACCGTCACCGGCGCCCTCGCCGCGGCCGACGACCCCGAGGCCTGCGACGACCAGCTCGCCCGGGTCCTCGCCCAGCTCGAGGAAGTGGAGTCGCGGTTCGCCGAGTTCGACGACGTCCTCGGTGAACTCGCCGACCGGCGCACCGAGATCCACGACGCGTTCGCCGCCCGCAAGCAGAGCCTCACCGACGCCCGCGCCCGCCGCGCCGGACAGCTCGCCTCCGCCGCCGGACGGGTGCTGGAGACGATCGTCCGCCGCAGCGCCGCGCTCCCCGACGCCGACGCGGTGAGCACCTACTTCGCCTCCGACCCGCTGGTCGCCAAGGTCCGCCGCAGCGCCGACGACCTGCGCGCCCTCGGCGACCGGGTGCGCGCCGAGGAACTCGACGGCAGGCTGCGCTCGGCCCGCGAGGAGGCCGCCCGCGCCCTGCGCGACCGCACCGACCTGTACGCCGACGGCGGCCGCACCCTTCGCCTGGGCGCGCACCGCTTCGCCGTCTCCACCCATCCCTTCGACCTCACCGTCGTCCCGCACGAGGACGGACTCGCCCTCGCCCTCACCGGCACCGACTACCGCGCCCCCGTCACCGACCCCGCCCTGCTCGCCGCCCGCCCGCTGTGGGACCGGCACCTGCCGTCCGAGTCGCCGCAGGTCAGCCGCGCCGAGCACCTCGCCGCCCGGCTGTTGCACGAGCACGGCCCGGACGCGCTCGCCGGCGCCGACGACCTCGCCGCACTGGCCCGCACGGCCGCCGAGGAGGCGTACGACGAGGGATACGAGCGGGGCGTCCACGACCACGACGCCACCGCGCTCCTCACCGCCCTGCTGCCGCTGCACGACGGCGCCGGCACCCTGCGCCACCCCTCCGCCGCCCGCGCCCACGCCCTGCTGTTCTGGACGCACGGCACCACGGAGCAGGAGCGCGCCGACCTCACCCGTCGCGCCCGCTCGCTGGCCCGGGTGCGGGACGCCTTCGGAGCCCCGCCCGCGCTGGACGCGCTGCGAGGCGAACTCGCCCGCGCGGTGGGGGAGTGGGACCCGGACGCGCCCGTCCGCCCGGAGGCGTGCGCCGCGTACCTTTTCGACGAACTCACCACCGGGCCCGAGGGGTTCGTGATCAGCGCCCGCGTCCGCACCCTGCTCGACAAGTTCCGCCGCACGGTCGCCCCGGAGGCGTACGACGAGGACCTCACCGCCCTCGACGGCCTCACCGCGCGCCGTCAGCTCGTCGAGGCGTGGCTGACCGCGTACACGCAGGCGACCGGCGAGCAGGGGGACGCCGGGGACCTCGCGGAGGCCGTGGCCGCCGAGCTGTGCCCGGACGTGCCCCGCCACGAGTCGGACGCGCCCCTCACCGTCACCGTCGAGGGCCTGGTCTCCACCCACCCGCGCATCGCCGACCGCAGGCTCACCCTCCGCCTGGACGAGTTCCTCGCCCGCACCGACGCGTTCCGGGCGCGTGAGGCGCCCGCCTTCCGCGCCTTCCAGCGGCGCCGCGCGGCGCTCGTCACCGCCGAGCGCGCCCGGCTGCGCCTGGACGACCACCGGCCGCGCGTGACGGCGTCGTTCGTGCGCAACCGGCTGGTCGACGAGGTGTACCTGCCGCTGGTCGGCGACAGCCTCGCCAAGCAGCTCGGCACCACGGGCGAGTCGGCCCGCACCGGCACCGGCGGACTGCTGCTGCTCCTGTCCCCGCCCGGCTACGGCAAGACGACCCTCATGGAGTACGTCGCCCACCGCCTCGGCCTGGTCCTGGTGCGGATCAGCGGCCCGGCGCTCGGCCACGGCGTCACCTCGCTCGACCCGGCCCAGGCGCCGAACGCCACCGCCCGCCAGGAGGTCGAGAAGATCAACTTCGCGTTGGCGGCGGGCAGCAACACCCTGCTGTACCTGGACGACATTCAGCACACCTCGCCCGAGCTGCTGCAGAAGTTCATCCCGCTGTGCGACGCCACCCGCCGGGTGGAGGGCGTGTGGCAGGGCGAGCCGCGCACCTACGACCTGCGCGGCAAGCGGTTCGCGGTGTGCATGGCCGGCAACCCCTACACCGAGTCCGGCGAGGTCTTCCGGGTCCCCGACATGCTGGCCAACCGGGCCGACGTGTGGAACCTCGGCGACGTCCTCACCGGCAAGGAGGACGTCTTCGCGCTCAGCTTCGTGGAGAACGCGCTCACCGCGAACCCGGTGCTCGCGCCGCTGGCCGGACGCGACCGCGCCGACCTGGACCTGCTGATCCGGCTCGCCGCGGACGACCCGACGGCCCGCCCGGACCGCCTGGTCCACCCGTACGCGCCGACCGAACTCGACCGCGTGCTCGCGGTGTTGCGCCACCTGCTCACCGCCCGCCGGACGGTCCTCGCGGTCAACGCGGCGTACATCGCGTCCGCGGCCCGCTCCGACGACGCCCGCACCGAGCCGCCGTTCCTGCTCCAGGGCTCCTACCGCAACATGAACAAGATCGCCCAGCGGATCCAGCCCGTCATGAACGACGCCGAACTGTCCGCCGTCGTCGAGGACCACTACACCGCCGAGGCCCAGACCCTCACCACGGGCGCCGAGGCGAACCTGCTGAAGCTCGCCGAACTGCGCGGCACGCTCACGCGTGAACAGGCCGCCCGCTGGGCGGAGGTGAAGGCGGCTCACGTCCGCACCCTCACCCTGGGCGGCCCCGGCGACGACACCCTCGCCCGCGCGGTGTCCGCCCTCGCCCTGCTCGGCGACCGCATCGCGGCCGTCGAGTCGGCGATCACGCGCGCGGCCGGTCCCCGGCGCCTCCCGGCGGGCCCGTCGCGGCAGGACGGCGACGGCTGAAGCGGCCTTGCCCGGAAGCCTGGGCGCCGGGCCGCACCCCGTGCGGCCCGGCACGTTTTCGCGCCACGAAATTGACCTGAAAACGGCGGAGTCGAGGTTTGTCTACGCGCGGAGCAGGTTCGGTCACCTCAGTATTCGGATCATTCCGGATGACTTCTCGACCGGTAGTTACCGTGCGGTATTCCGCCCTGCTACAACTCCTGTTGCTCCCTCAACTACCGTCGCGAGTCTCGTCGTGAAGGGCGGACACACGTGTCAAAGCGTTCACTGGGAACAACGCTCGCCACCCTGATCCTGGGTGCCGCGACCGTCCTCGGCCTGGCACACCCTGCCGCGGCCGCCGGCCACCACTACGTGGCGCTCGGCGACTCCTACTCCTCCGGGGTGGGCGCCGGGAGCTACACCTCCGAGAGCGGCGACTGCAAGCGCAGCACCGCCGCCTACCCGCAGCTGTGGAAGAACGCCAACGCCCCCGCGTCCTTCAAGTTCGCCGCCTGTTCGGGCGCGACGACGACGAGCGTGGCCGGCACCCAGCTGAGCGCGCTGTCCTCCACGACCACGCTCGTCAGCGTCACCGCCGGCGGCAACGACGTCGGCTTCGCGGACGTCATGCAGACCTGCGTGCTCCAGGGCGAGGCCACCTGCGTCTCCCGGGTCGACACCGCCGTCTCGCAGATGCGCAACACCCTCCCGGGCAAGCTCGACTCGCTGTACTCCGGCATCCGCGCCCGCTCCCCGCAGGCGCACGTGGTCGTCCTCGGCTACCCGCGCTTCTACAAGCTGTCGGGCAGCTGCATCGCCGGCCTCAGCGAGACCGAGCGCTCCGCGATCAACAACGCCGGCGACGTGCTCAACGGGGTGATCGCGAAGCGCGCGGCCGACGCCGGCTTCACCTACTCCAGCGTGGTCGACGAGTTCACCGGCCACGAGCTCTGCTCGGGCGACGCCTGGCTGCACAGCGTCACCTTCCCGATCGGCAACTCCTACCACCCGAAGGCCGTCGGCCAGTCGGGCGGCTACCTGCCCGCCTTCCGCTCGGCCGTCTGACCCCGGCTCGCGTCCCCGCACTCCGGCGGGGCGGCCGGCGCCGCCGGCTCCTCCGGGGTGCGGGGACCGACGTCCGCGGCGGCCCCCGCCCCCCGCGCCCGCGGGAACAGGCCGGCCGCCACGCCCCACGGCAGCCTGGGCCCCGCCGCCGTGAGGAGGTCCCGGCGGGACAGCACCTTCGCCACCGGGCCGGTGTGCGCGCCCGGCGGGATCAGCGGCGCCGCGTCGTCGGCCCGGCGCGGGGCGAGGTCCACGTCGTGCGTGGCCGTCACCACCGTCGTGCCGTTCGCCCGCAGCCGGCCGAGGGCGGCGAGCAGACGCTCCTGCCCGTCCGGGCCGGGGCCCGCCGTCGGCTCGTCCAGGATCAGCACCCGGGGCCGCATGGCGACCGCGCCCGCGATCGCCGCCCGCTCGCGCTGCCCGTACGACAGCGGATGCGTGGGCCGGCCGGCGGGCCCGGCGATGTCCAGCGCCTCCGCCACCCGCGCCCGCACCTCCGCGTCGGACAGGCCCAGGTTCGGCGGCCCGAACGGCACGTCCTGCCCCACGGACGCGGCGAACAACTGGTCGTCCGGGTCCTGCACCACCAGCTGCACGGTGGTGCGCAGCGCCGTCAGCCCCTTCCGGTCGGGGCGCACCGCACGGCCCGCCAGTCCCAACTCCCCGCTCTCCGGCCGCAGTCCGCCGCCCAGCAGCCGCATCAGCGTGGTCTTGCCGCTGCCGTTGCGTCCCAGCGGGGCCGGCGCCCGCCCCTCACCCTGCCGGCGTCCGCGCCGCAGCCCGAAGCGGTACGCCAGGACGCCCGCGCCGATCGCGGCCCGGAGGGCGGACAGCGCCGACTCGGTCTCGCCGGACGGCGGTTCGTACAGCGGGGAGAACCACGGTTCGTAGTCGGGGCCGATCTCGGTGACCGCGGTCTCCGCCTCGCCGTCCGCCCCGGCGAACGGCTCCTCCTCGTGGTCCCCGAGCCCGAACACCAGCGGGATCACGGCGAGGGCGGCGACGAGCGGCAGAAGCAGGGAGTTGGTCTTCGCGTCGCGGCTCATCGGGCCACCGCCCCGGCGGACCCGGCGCGCTCGTCCCCGGCGACCGAGGTGACCGGCACCCCGAGCCGGGTCGGCTCGCCCTTGCCCGACTGCACCAGCAGCCGCATCACCAGCACGGTCGGCAGCCCCTCGCTGACCGCGAGCGGGATCCGCGTGACGGCGAACACGGAGCCGAACGTGCCCAGCGCGCCCAGGAACCCGCTGCCCGGGTCCGGGAAGGCGAGCCGGTGACAAGCGGTGACCGGGGCGCGCGGACGGTGCCCGGCAGCGTGTGACCCGGCGCACACCTGCGCGTCCGGGCCGTGCCGCGTCCGTGTCCGGATCGGGTGACTAGGGGGCCGCCGTCCTGGGCAGGGTCTTGCTGCAATTAATATGCAACAACGATTTCCGGGCAACAGGATGTGAGGTTCGATGACGACCCGACGTATACGGGGAGCCGCCGCCGTGCTGGCGACGGCCGCGGTGGCCACCGCCTGCTCGGCGCCGGGCTCCGGCACCGCGGACGGCGCGGCGGCCGCCGAGTCCGTCGTGATCGGCGTCTCCACCGAGCCGGACACCCTCAGCCCGCTGCTCGGCTACGGCAAGGACGGCAACTCCAAGATCTTCGACGGGCTCCTCGCCCGCAACGCCGACCTCAGCCTCAAGCCCGCGCTGGCGAAGGCGCTCCCGACGATCACGGACGGCGGCCGCACCTACACCTACACCCTGCGCGCGGGCGTGAAGTTCAGCGACGGCAAGCCGCTCACCGCGCGCGACGTCGTCTTCACGTACCGCACGGTGCTCGACGACGCCACCAACAACACCGTCAAGAGCGAACTCGCGGCCGTCAAGGACGTCCGGGCGGTGGGCGACGACACGGTCGTCTTCACCCTGCACCACCCCTACGCGCCGTTCGCGGCCCGCACGGTGCTGCCGATCGTCCCCGAGCACGTCGCCGGGAAGCAGGACCCCAACACCGGCGCCTTCAACACCGAGCCGATCGGCACCGGACCGTACGTCCTCGTCGACTGGCGCAAGGGCGAGAAGCTCACCTTCAAGGCCAACCCGCACTACTGGGGCGGCGCCCCGAAGGTGAAGAAGCTCACCATGGCGATCGTCGGCGACGACGACGTCCGCGCCACCCGGCTCCGCTCCGGTGACCTCGACGGCGCGGTCCTCCCGCCCAACCTCGCCGCCACCTTCAAGAGCGACGACGACAAGAAGACGTACCGGGCCACCTCCTACGACTTCCGCGCCGTCACCCTCCCCAGCGGCAACCCCGTCACGGGCGACACCGCGATCCGCCGCGCCCTCGACCTCGCCGTCGACCGGCAGGCCATGGTCGACAAGATCCTCGACGGCGCCGGCCGCCCCGCCTACGGCCCGCTGCCGCTCGACGACCCGTGGTTCGCCGAGGACGTCGAGCGGGACCAGGACCTCGCCGAGGCCGGCCGCGTCCTCGACGCCGCCGGCTGGACGAAGGGCGAGGACGGCGTCCGCGCCAAGGACGGCCGCCCCGCCCGCTTCACGCTGTACTACCCCTCCGGCGACAAGGTCCGCCAGGACCACGCCCTCGCCTACGCCTCCGACGCCAAGAAGGCCGGCATCGACGTCAAGGTGGAGAGCGCCACCTGGGAGGTCATCGAGCCCCGCATGCACCGGGACGCCGTCCTCGCCGGCTTCGGCAGCACCGGCGACCCCGACTTCGGGCTCTACACGCTCCTGCACTCCTCCCTCGCCGGGGACGGCTTCAACAACATGGCCCACTACGACAACCCGGCCGTCGACCGGGCCCTCGAGACCGGCCGCCGCACCCAGGACCCCGAGGCCCGCGAGGCCGCCTACGACGCCCTCCAGCGCGCCCTCGTCAAGGACCCCGGCTACACCTTCCTCACCCACATCGACCACATGTACGTGCTCGCCGACCGCTGGAAGGACCTCACCACCCAGACCGAACCGCACGAGCACGGCTTCGCCGCCGGACCCTGGTGGAACGTCGAGGACTGGCAGCCCGCGGCATGACCCACGCCCCCTGGCGAGCGATGGCACGGCTCACCGCGCGCCGCGCGCTGTACGCCGTGCCGGTGCTCCTCGTCGTCACGTTCGGCGTGTTCGCCGTCGCCGCCGCCTCCCCCTTCGACCCGGTCAAGGGCTATGCGGGCACCGCCGCCCTCGGCGCCGACCAGGAGACCCTGGACCGGCTGCGGGAGAACCTCGGCGTGGACGAGCCGTTCACCGCGCGCTGGTGGGACTGGCTGACCTCCGCCCTCGGCGGCGACCTCGGCCAGTCCGCGGTGATGCGCCAGCCGGTGGCCGAGGTGATCGGCGAACGCCTGGTCTGGTCGACGCTGCTGTGCGCCGTCGCGTTCGCCGGGGCGGTCCTGCTCGGGACGGTGCTCGGCGTGCTCGCCGCCCGCCGCCCCGGCTCCCTCGTCGACCGCGCGGTCACCTCCGCCGCGTACGTCCTGGAGGCCGCGCCCGTCTTCTGGATCGCGCTCCTCGCCGTGTGGCTGTTCGCCCTCCAGCTCGACGTCCTCCCGGCCGGCGGCCTCACCGACACCGGCAGCGACCGGGTCACCTTCGGCGGACTGGTCCAGCACCTGGTGCTGCCCGCCGGCGTCCTCGCCGTCTCCCAGCTGCCCTGGTTCACGCTCTACGTCCGCCAGGGCGTCGGCGACGCCCTCGCGGAGGACCCCGTACGCGGGGCCCGGGCCCGCGGCCTGAGCGAACGCACCGTGCTGCTGGGCCACGCCCTGCGCTCCGGACTGCTGCCGGTGCTCACCCTCATCGGCTCCCGGGTGCCGGAGCTCATCACCGGGGCGCTGCTGGTGGAAACCGTCTTCAGCTGGCCCGGCATCGCCTCCGCCACGGTGGAGGCGGCCACCGCCGTCGACTTCCCGCTGCTGGCCGCGCTGACCACCCTCGCCACCGCCGCCGTCCTCGCCGGCAACCTGCTCGCCGACCTGCTCTACGGGCTGATCGACCCGAGGGTGAAGCTGGAGGAGATGTGACGCCCAAGGCCGACACCGCCGTGGCGGCGAACCCCGTCGAGACGGCCGCCGGGAAGACGGTCACCGAGAAGACGGCCGCCTCCGCGTGGCGCGCGCACGGCGCCGCCCGCCGCTCCACGCACGTCCTGCGGCTGCGCGTCTCCGCCGCCCTGGTCGCCGTGACCGTGCTCGCCGTGCTGCTCGTCCCGCCGCTGGTCCAGCTCGACCAGCAGGCCGTCGACCTGGCCGCCAAGCTCGAACCGCCGAGCTGGGCGCACCCGTTCGGCACCGACGACGTGGGCCGCGACCTGCTGCTGCGCTGCGTCTACGGGCTGCGGGTGTCCCTGCTGGTGGGCGTGGTGGCCGCGCTCACCGCCACGGTGATCGGCACCGCCGTGGGGGCCGCCGCCGGCGCCCTCGGCGGCTGGGCCGACCGCCTGGTCATGCGCCTGGTCGACACCCTGTCCTCCGTGCCGCACCTGCTGCTCGGCATCTTCATCGTGGCCATGTTCCGGCCGGGCGTCTGGCCGGTGGTGATCTCCGTCGCCCTCACCCACTGGCTGTCCACCGCGCGCATCGTCCGAGCGGAGGTGCTGTCGCTGCGCTCGCGGCCCTTCATCGACGCGGCCGTCTCCGGCGGAGCGTCCCGGTGGCGGGTGACGGTACGCCACCTGCTGCCGGGCGTGCTGCCGCAGGCCGGCCTCGCCGCCGTCCTGATGGTCCCGCACGCCATGTGGCACGAGTCGGCCCTGTCCTTCCTGGGCCTGGGCCTGCCCACCCACACCGCCAGCCTCGGCACCCTCATCCAGGGCGCGCGCGGCTCCCTGCTCGCCGGGCAGTGGTGGCCCACCCTCTTCCCCGGCCTGTTCCTGATCATCCCCACCCTCGCGGTCGCCGGCCTGGCCGGCGTCTGGCGCGAACGGATCAACCCGCGCCGCCGATCGGAGCTGATGCTGTGACGTCGGAACACGCCGTGACACCGGCGCAGTCCTTGCGGAGGACCGGCCCGTCGGCGGCCGGACCCGCGTCCGTCCTGCCGGCGGCCGAATCCGCTGCTGTCCCGGCGGGGAAGGAGACGGCCCCCCTCCTCTCCGTCCGCGGCCTCTCCGTCCGCTTCCTGCTGCCCGGCGGCCGCCGCGTCGCCGCCGTGTCCGACGCGTCGTTCGACGTCGCACCGGGGGAGTGCCTCGCACTGATCGGGGAGAGCGGCTGCGGCAAGTCCGTGCTGGCGTCCGCCCTGCTCGGCCTGCTCCCGGCCAACGCACGCACCGCGGGCCACGCCCGCCTGGGCGACCTCGACCTGCTCACGGCCGACGAGCGGACCCTCGCCCGCACCGTGCGCGGACGCCGTGTCGGCCTGGTCCCGCAGTCCCCGGCGGCGCACCTCACCCCGGTGCGCACCATCCGCGCCCACATCGAGGAGACGGTCGCCCGCCTCACCGGCGCCCGCGGCCGTGCCGCCCGCCGCGAGGCCGCCGAACGGGCCGCCGAGCGCGCCGAGTTCCCCGTGGACCACCTCGACCGGCACCCGCACGAACTGTCCGGCGGCCTGGCCCAGCGCGCCGCGACCGCCCTCGCGCTGATCGGCGAGGCGCCGCTGCTGCTCGCGGACGAACCGACCACCGGCCTGGACCGCGACCTGGTGGACCGCACGGTCGACGAACTGCGCCGCCACGTGGACGACGGCCACGCCCTGCTGATGATCACCCACGACCTGGCCGCCGCCCAGCGTATCGCCGACCGCGTCGCGGTCATGTACGCGGGCCGCATTGTCGAACTGACCGACGCGGACGCCTTCTTCGGCGCCCCGGGCCCTCGCCACCCCTACAGCCGCGGCCTGCTGGAAGCCCTCCCCGAACGGTCCTTCACGCCCATCCCCGGCCTGCCCCCCGAACTGGGCAGCCTCCCCGAGGGCTGCGCCTTCGCCCCCCGCTGCGACCGCGCCACGGACGCCTGCGCGGCCCTCCCGCCCTTCACGGCGTCGGTCGCCTGCCACCACCCGGTGCAGGCACCCGCCGACGTCGCCGAGGCGGCCCGCACCCCGGAGGACATCCGTGCTTGAGCTGCGCGCCGTCACCGCCGGCTACGACCGCCGCGCCCCCGTCGTCCGCGACGCCGACCTCACCGTCGCCCCGGGCGAGGCGGTGGGCCTGCTCGGCCCGAGCGGCTGCGGCAAGTCCACCCTCGCCCGGGTCGCCGCCCTGCTGCACCGCCCGGACGCCGGCGAGGTCGTCCTCGACGGCACGCCCGTCCGCGGCTTCCGGCACCGCGCCCCCCGGGGGCAGCGCACCGCGATCGGCGTGGTCTTCCAGCAGCCCCGCCTCGCCGCCGACCCCCGGCTGCGCCTGGCCGACCTGATCGCGGAACCCCTGCGGGCGACCGGCCGGCGCGCCTCGGCCGCGGACCGCGTGGCGGAACTGGCCGACGCCGTGGGCCTCACCCCGGACCTGCTCGGCCGCCGCCCCCACGAGGTCAGCGACGGGCAGCTGCAACGCGCCTGCCTGGCGCGGGCGTTGGCCCTGGAGCCGCGCTGGCTGGTGTGCGACGAGATGACGGCGATGCTCGACGCGTCGACCACGGCCGCGCTGGTGCGCGTCGTCGAGGACTACCGCGCGGCGACGGGCGCGGGACTGCTGTCGGTCGGCCACGACCGCACCCTGCTGAACCGCTGGTGCGACCGTACGGTCCCCTGGGAGGCGGTGGCCGCGGGCTGACGCCCGGGCCCGGACCCGCCTCCCGGGGAACGGGTCACAGCCGGACGTCGCCGGTGAGGTCCGCCTCCTCGAACGGGGCCTCCCCGAACTCCTCGTCCGCGAACTCCTCGCCCGCGAGACCACCGCCGAGGGTGCCGGAGAGGATGTCACCCATCAGTTCCTCGAGGCGCAGTTCGGTCGCCCCGGCGGGCGCCTCGGGCTTCTCGCCCTCGCTGACGCGCAGCACCAGCGCCAGCTTCTTGACCTTCGCCTTCTCCGCCAGCTCGGCGAGGTCGACGGACACCTCGGTCAGCTCGCCGTTCTTCAGGGTGAAGTCGGCGCTGACCTTCTTGTTCGGAACGTCCTTGAAGTCCTTGGCGGTGGGCATCCCGTCGCCGCCCGGCAGCTCCTTCTGCAACGGCCGCAGCGCGTCGAACAGCTCGGTCAGCAGGGTGCGGAACGGCGCGGTCGCCGTGATGCGCTCGGTGCCGTCCGGACCGTCGGAGGTGGTGAGGTCGACCTGCTCGGCGACGGCCTTCTTCAGCGCGTCCGTCAGCTTCTTCTGCGTCGTGGCGTCGAGGCTGGGCTCGGCGGAGGGCTCCTCTCCACCGGGGCCCTGCGTCCCGGACAGGCCGTCCCTGGTCTCTTCGATCTCCTTCTGGGAGACCTTGATCCACTCACCGTCGAGGAGCTTCTTGAACGCGCCCGCCTCGTCCGGCAGTTCACTGGCCGGCGGCAGCGGGCTGCCCGACATCTCCGCGAGCGCCGCGGCGTCGACGCGGACGTAGAGGTAGTCGCCGACCAGCCGGTACTCGAGGAGGGCGCCGTCCGGGCCGCTGACCTTCATCGCCATCGCGGTGAAGTCCTTCTCCCCGGACTTCCTGATCGGCTTCTTCGAGTGCACGGAGACGCTGATCCTCGCCTCGGCGAGCAGCTCGGCGACCTCGTCGGGCATCTCCTCGCCCGGCGCCGACGCCTCGGCGTCCAGCGCCTTCAGGGAGGCGGCGTCGGTGTCGAGGTCCAGCTCGAAGGCGAGCGAACGCTCCTCACCGAGCTTCTCGAAGGCGTTGTCCAGCTTCTGTCCGGCGGACAGGTTCTCCACGGTCCCGCAGGCGGCGGTGCCGGCGAGGACCATGCCGGCGACGGCGGTGGTGGTCAGGGTCTTGCGCAGCGCAAAAATGACGATCTCCTTGTCAAGCGACCGGTGCGGTCGTCAAAGGAGACGCCCGACCAGTTGGAACGGTTGTATGACGTAAGTAAGTTCACCGGCGAACAGGCCCCGGGGGCGGACGCGGACGCGACTCACCGGCCCACCCGCTGGGAAGAACCGGACCATGTCCACTCACACGACGGCCGCCGGAGGAGTCCAGGTCTGCTCCCTCAAACGGGACACCCCGCAGACGATCCCGGCGAACAGCCCGTACACGGTCATCCGGTTCCCGTTCGGGTCCGCCGAGTCCAGCGACCGCTTCGCCATGCACCAGGTCGACCAGCCGGACGGTCACGTCGTCACCGACTGGGACTCCGATCCCCGCTCCGGCCTGATATGGCCGAGCGTCGCCGGCTGGGGCACCCTGTACGCGATGATCCAGTGGGAGGCCGGAGGGTACGACGAACTCCGCGACCAGTTCGTCCGCGACCCGCTCGGCCTCACCCCGAACCCCAACGACACCACGGCCACGGAACACCGCCCGCCCAGCCCCGGCATGCAGTGCTGGACCAAGAGCTGGGGCATCTTCGTCGACCCGTCCGTCCCCCTCGCCGTACGCGCCACCCACGACGACACCGTGGCCCGCAAGATCGTCCTGGCGGAGTTCAAGCTGGTGATCCACGAGGCCGCGTGACCCGCCCCGGCCGGGGGCGTCCCCGGCCGGGGTCACCGCCGGCCTCCCCGGCCGGTGCTGACCGTGACGTACGTGAAGCCCTCCCCCTCCCGGGGCGCACGGTTCCAGGACCGCGTGGTCAGGTGCGGCAGGATGCCCTCGGCCAGGGCGTGCCGGGGAAGGGACAGGCCGAACGCGTCCTGCACGGCGGCCAGCAGGTGCCGCTCACGGTCCGCGTCGTCGACGCCGCGCAGGACGTGCTCCGGGTCGAGGGCCCGGGGCACGGGCCCCGAGCGCTCGACGTCCGTGCCGCGCAGCGTGTACGCGTACAGCTCCTCCCCCCGCTCGGCGACCGACAGGTGGAACATCACCGGAGCGTCGCCGCGACCGCGGCGCACCCACAGCACCACCGCCCGGCCGCCGTGCGAGGCGCCGGCGGCCGGGGAGACGAAGAGGGGCCCCGGTCCCGACACCCGCGGGGCCGTGTCGAAGCCGAACGCCCACCCGGAGCCCGTCCGCCCCACCGCCGGCACGGCCCGGTCCTCCCACCGCGCCCAGCCGTCCCGCCGCCTGGCGTCGCCGACGTCGTGGGGGAACCACCCGGCGGGACGGCTGGGCGGAGCGGTCAGGCCCGTGCCCCCGTCCTGCCCGACCGGGCCGGGCAGCGCCTCCGGCTCCGCGCCCTCCACCCACAGACACCGGTAGGAGCCGTGCGGGGCGTTCCACCGCTGGGGCTCCGCCAGCCAGCTCAGCCCCGGCGGATCCAGGTCAGGCACCGGCTCGGGCACCGGGCCCGTACGGCCGGCCCGGGGCGTGGACAGCAGCTCCAGCCCCCGCTCCCGCGTCACCACCGGCCCCAGGACCGGGTCGGCCAGCAGGCCGAGCGGCGCCAGCAGGTCCGGCGCGGGCGGCGACCAGGACGGCAGCGCGGCGCGGACGACCCGCCACGCGGTGTCCGTGTCACCCCACCGCGCGGCCTCCCTCGCCTCGGCGACCGCCCGTCCGAAGGCGCCGTCCGGCGCGTAACGGTAGGAGCCGTCGCGCACCCGGGCGAGGATGTCGTCGGCTGCCGCCCGGACCACGTCGTCGGTCTCGGCGCCCAGCACGAACGGGCGGGCGCGACCAGGGAAGCGGCCGTCCCGCACATGGGCGAGGGCCATCACGGGCACCAGGTCGTCCACGCACCGCGGATCGGCGACGAGCCCGCCGAAGTACACGTTCCCGTACCCTGCGCCCCGCGCCGTCGTGTCGAGCTGTTGCAGCATGCCCCAGGCTCCGGGCCGCCCGTAGCGCCGCGCGACAGTCAGCAGGTCCCGCGCGGCCTCCCACCTCCCGCCCAGCGCCTCCTCCCGCGCCCGCTCGACGTCGGCGTCCAGGGCGCGGGTGGTGTCGTTCACGAAGTCCGGAAGCTGCGCCCGGTCGGCGTGGAAGGACTCGTACCTGCGCTGCATGTAGGCGCGGAACGACGGATGGCGGGCCGGGTACTCGCCGCTCCACCCCTTGTAGACGTAGAGGGCCCACTCGCCGTCCTCGTCGGTGTCGCCCGGGTCCAGCAGCGCGTAGGACATGTCGGAGTCGGTCTCCAGCCGCAGGGCCCGCTGCCACATCCCGGCCAGCAGCACCTCCTGCGCGGTCGACCGCTCGTGCAGGCTCCTCCGGTAGAGCGGCGTCATGTCGAACGCATCCCCGAACCAGCCGATCTCGTGCGCCGCCCCCAGCCGGTGGATCGAATCGTCGTCCAGCCGCCAGCCGCCAGCCGTTGCCGGCCAGGAGGAACTCCCGGTAGGACGGAGGCAGCCGGGTGCCCAGACGCCGCTCGGCGTCGGCCACCTCCGCCTCGGACGCCGGGGGTTCCTCCGGCCTCAGCTCGGCGAGGGTCGTCTCACCCTCCGCCAGCTCCATCGCCTCGTCCTCGCTCGGCACCCACTCGTCCCGCCAACGCCGAAGGAACGTCCGCCAGTCGAACCCGTTGTCACTCACCCGCCGATGGTGGCAGCCCCCACGGACACCGCCGCCTCCGAAGTCCCGTCCGGTGGTGACAGGCGAGGACGCGAGTCGGACGGCCGGGCGCTCCCCGTGTCCGGCCCTGCTCCTCGGGTACGGCGTCGCCCACGTCCCGTCCGGTCAGGACGGGATCAGTCGAATTGCATGATCTCGCCGGCCCCCGTCTGCGCGTACATGTCGTTGACGATCTTCTGCGCCAGGGCGCGATGCCCGGACGGCACCTCGACGCGCACCCACAACAGGTAGGACTGCTGAGCTCCTCCGTCCTTGTACCGCCAGGCCCAGTACCGCTTCATGGCCATGCGGTATCGGCCGTCACCGGCCGGGCCGGCCGCGTAGTACGTGGTTTCCTCGTGCTTCTTCCACGGGGTGGTGGCGTCGTCGGGGACGGCGCGCAGGAACGCGGCCGTCTCCTTGTCGCCGCAGTACGCCCCGCACCACTCGCTCCGGATCTCCAGGCGCAGGCCGGGGAGCAGACCGGCCTTGACGAGGTCCGGCACCGCCGGGCACGTGTACGCGCTCGGACCGTCGGTGACGCCGCTGTCGTACTGACAGTCCAAGTGCTTGGGTGCGCGGAAGGTGAAGGGGAGGGAGTACAGCTTCCAGAGGTAGGAGCGCTCGTCGTCCCGCCAGGTCGCGCCGTCCACCGAACCGGTGGCCCGCCAGTTGTAGTACGTGAAGCGGTTGTCCTCGGCGGGCACGGCCGACGGCGGGGTGACGGAGGTGAGCGGCCGGTCGACGGCCGCCACGGTGGTGCCCCGGGACAGGGGCTTCGGGTCCCCCTCGCGGGGGCGCATCCCGGAAAGACCGGCCCGGCGGAGCGCCTTCCGCACCAGGATCTGGGCGATCTCGGCCACGCGGCCGGACGAGGCGAACTCCTCGCCGTAGTCGAGCTGGATCAGGGCGTTGCCGACCCGCACGCCGACCCTGGCCGTCATCAGCCTCTCCACGCGGGGGGAGGAGCCGGCCAAACCGGGCCAGACGGACAGGTGCGCCTCGTGGCCGAGGCCGCTGAGATCCCGGTGGAAGCCCCTGGCCGACACGCCCTCCTCCCCGGCGTTCGGCGCGCCGGCGCGGAGCTGTCCGTAACGGAGCTGGGCCACCTCGGTCCCGCTGACCGTGACGCCGTCGCCGGCGAGCAGGACCCGGCTGACGCCGATGGCCACGTTGCGGCTGAACGGCGCCTGCTCTCCCGCCGAGCACGAAGCGCCGTCGTCGCCGCCCACCCGGGCCGGGTCCCGCATCAGCCGGGCCACGTCCGCCGCGTCGAGGAGGGCGCAGGCGGCGGGCAGCGAGCGGACCGGCCACGGCACGCGCTCGCCGACCATCGCGCCGGAGCCCACCGCCAGCGGTCCGGCCGAGGCCGCGACGACGAGCACCCCGGCCACGGCCCGGCGAACCCGCCCCGGTGCGGCCCGGGGCCGCGCGACCGCCTCGGCCGGCACACCGCGGGCGAGACGGTTCCGCAGCTCGACGTGCCGGAACCGGTAGACGCCGCCGGCCTGCCGCAGCACCCCGCGGGCGTGCGCGTCCTCCAGGAAGGGGAGGAGACGCCAGGGAAGCCGGCCGGTGGCCCAGAAGTACAGGCGGGCCAGGGCGAACCCGCCCCACGCGGACGAGCCGAAGGCGAACAGCAGCCAGAACACCGGCGTCGCCACGGCCATCAGCACCCAGTCGCGCGCGGTGACGACGTCCCTGCCGCCTCCCACGACCTGCCAGACGAGCAGCATCAGGGGCGGCAGAGGGAGCACGTACCGCACCGGTGTCGCCTCGTTGTCCAGACGGAACGGGACGAACCAGCCCAGGGCGAGCACGCTGCGCCGGTCCGCCCGCAGCAGGGCGGCCGGGCTGCCGGCCACGGCCGGATCGGCGCTGCGCCACACGTACCTCAGGACCCGGGGCCCGTACCACCACATCACCGCGCCGGAGAGCGGGGAGAGGTAGAACAACCATTCCTCCCAGCGGACGACGGCCGCCACCGTGGCGGCGATCGTGAGGACGGCCAGGGCCGCCCGGACCCGCTCCGGCCACGGCGCGAACGCGCCCCGGACGTCCTCGCGGACGGGCCGGTGCAGCCTGCGCGGCGGCTCCTGCCGCCCGGTGGTGCGAACGGCCACCTCCGCGACGAGCGCCAGCCCGCAGAGCATCACGTACGCGCCGGGCACGGACAGCAGCGGCAGCCACTGCCGCCACCACGGCAGCCCGGGGGCGAGGACCGCGACCGACAGCGAGCCGACGACGAGCGCCGGCACCAGGACGAGCACGGAGACGAACCGGGGCAGGGTCCGGTCCAGACGCCACCAGGCGAGGTCCTGTTCGTTCGCCGCCCGCATCCGGGCGGCGAGGAAACCGATCCAGGCGCGCGCCTGCTGGGGCGACCAGCCGCCGTGCGCCGCCTGGATGTCGTGCGAGGAGCTGTAGACGGCGTCCAGGAACGCGTCGTACAGATGGCGCTCGATGTCGGCGCGGGACCTGAACGCATCCGGCTCCAGCAGTTCCGAGGGATCGGCGCCGCCGCGGGCGTACGCGACCCGGGCCAGCCCCACCATCAGCGGAACGGACAGCACCCGCCTCAGCCGCCGTACCTCGGGCGGCGCGGCGGAGGAACCGCCGGCGATCCGGTCCAGGACCGGTGTCCAGCGGGTGGGCCCCTGACCGGGGCTGAGGTACGCCCGCACGGTCGCGTCGCCGAGCGGGCTCAGCCGGATCTCGGTGCGCTCGAAGTCCTGCTGGTCAGGCACATGCCGGCGGTACTCGGGTTCACGGCTGGCCAGCACGAAGGGCCGGCGGCCGCGCAGGGTCTCGCCGATCTGGCGGAGGGCGGCGGCCCGCCGGTTCCCCGGGAGTTCGTCGAAACCGTCGAGCACCGGCAGGACCCGGCCGGTGAGGAGGAGGTCGAAGGCGACATCCGCCGGGGGCGCTCCGGGCATCGGGGTGCACGCCTCCGGGTGCGCTTCGGCGAGCTGGTCCGCCATCCAGCGCAACAGCCCCTGGCCCGGGTCCCAGGACGCCAGCGACACGACCACCGGCACCGGGTCGCCGGAGCCGGAGGCCCGGCGCCGCAGCAGGGCGTGGGCCAGACGCAGGACGATCACGGACTTGCCGGCGCCGGCGCCGCCGAGGACGACCAGACGGCGGGTGGGGGTGGCGGTGTAGTAGTCGACGATGTCCTGCGGGAGGAGGAGTGCCGGCGGGGGCTCTCCCTCCGCGCCGGAACCCTCCCGTCCCGCTCCCTCCGCCCACGGCGTCAGGGTCGTCCAGGTCACGTCCAGCGGGGAGGGGTCGTTGAGCCTCGTCAGGCGTTCGTCCTCGTCGTAGCGGACGGCCAGGCTCTCCGCGAGCGCCTCGGCGACGCGGTCGAGGGTGCGCCGGGTGCGCCAGGCGGCCTGGCGCCGGAGAGCCCGCTTCCCGCGCGCCCGGGACCACACGGCGTGTCCGCCCGCACCCGCGAGGAGCAGCCAGCCGGCCACCACCGGCCCCGGGTCGATCCGCGCGGGAAGCGGGAGTTCGGGGCGGGCGAGGAGCAGGAGCACCCCGAGCAGAGCGACGGCGTACGGCAGGACGGCCGCGCCGGGGCCATGACCGGGGCCGGGAGCGCCGGCACCGCGCACCGCGTGCAGGCCGCTCTCCCCGTGCAGGGTGACGTTCTCGACGACCTGGGCGAAGACGACGTTGTGCTGGGTGCCTCCGGAGATCTCCTGGTGCAAGCCGTCGCCGCCGGTCGTCCGGCTCCCCTCGCCGCCCGCCACGCCCCCGCTTCCCCTCCGTCAGCCCAGGTTGATCGAACCGTGGACGTCGCGGGTGAAGACGACGTTGTGCTGGGTGCCCCCCGAGATCTCCTGGTGCTGGGCGCTCCCGCCGCTCGACGCGCCGGGCAGCTGTTCCGCCTCCCGCCGCCACAGCGCGAGGGCCTCGGCGAACGCCGGGTCCTGGCGGGCGCGCAGGGCGAGACCCTCGGCCAGCCGGGCGGCACGCTCCTCGTCGGAGGCGTCCTCGTCCAGGGCCGTGACCAACTCGCCCACCGCCGCCTCGCCGTCCCCCTGTCCGGCGTCGGGCTCCCGGGCGGGGGACCGCTGCGCGAGGGAGCGCAGCCGCTCCCACAGGTTCTGTCCGGCGGCCCCGGCGGTCCCGCTCGCCAGGGCCATGAGAAGCTCCGCTGCCACGGGTTCCACGCGTCTCCCCTTCCCCGCACCCTCAGGGAGTACGACTTTACGCCCCAACTAGGCCTTTTATCACGTCTGTTGTAACGGCCGGCAGGGTCATGCCCCGACGGCCGGCGCGATGAGCACCGCCCGGACGGTCTTGCCGCTGGGCGGGTAGGGAACGCAGTCCCAGTGGTCGGCGAGGGCGGTGACGAGGGCCAGACCGCGTCCGGTGGTGCTCAGCGGGTCGGGTGCGGCGTCCGTGGGGCGGAGGAGCGGCCGGAGGCCCCCGCGGGCGTCGCTGACCTCGACGCGGAGGCGGCCGCCGGCCGGGTCCAGAGCGAGGGTCAGCCGGAAGCAGCGCCCCGGCACACGCCCGTGCAGCACGGCGTTGGAGGCCAGCTCCGCGACGACGAGTTCGGCACGCTCCGTGAGATCCTGCGAGACGCCCCGGGAACGCAGCTCGGTCACCGCGAGAAGTCGCGCGAGACGGGCGCCGCGCCGCGTGGACGACAGGAGCTGGGTGAAGGCGCCGGCCGAGGAGCCCGCTTGGGATGTCGCGTGGTTCATGGCGTCAGCGTGGCGGGAGAGGACGGGCGGAGGGGAGCACCACGCCCCGTACGCGGGGTGAGCGTACGGATGCGACGAGTGGACGGTGCGCCGGGCCTTCCGCGGCACCGGGCGGGGAGCACGGGTGTGGTGGCGACCGGGGGGCGGGTCCTCTCGATCCGTGATCGGCCGTCGCCCCGTCGTGGCCACCCGGAACGGGCCCGGGCGCCCGCCCGGGGTCCGGCCGCCCGTCCCAGTTTGGTGACCCACGTCACACTCGAATGCTGTCAGGAACCGGGACGCCGTCCCGTTCAAGGGGCACGCGAACGAGACAGGCAGGAGCATCGCCATGAAGCACCGCATCGTCGTCCTCGGCGCCGGATACGCCGGGGCCTTCGCCGCCGGGAACCTGGCCCGCCGGCTCTCCCCCGCGGACACCGAGATCACCGTCGTCAACGCCGCGCCCGACTTCGTCGAGCGGATGCGGCTCCACCAGCTCGCGAGCGGCCAGGACATCGGGTCCCGCAAGCTCGCCGACCTGTTCGCGGGCACCGGGGTGCGGCTGCGCCTGGCCCGCGTCACCGGTGTCGACCCCGACCACAGGACCGTCGCCGTCACCGGCGAGGACGGCGACGGCGAACTCGCGTACGACACGCTCCTCTACACGCTCGGCAGTTCCGTCGCCCACCACGGCGTCCCCGGCGCGGCCGAGCACGCCCACGACGTGACCGGCCTGTCCTCGGCGCTGCGGCTGCGCGAACGCCTGGCCGGTCTGCGCGCGGGCGGCACCGTGCTGGTCGTCGGCGAAGGGCTGACCGGCATCGAGACCGCCGCCGAGATCGCCGAGTCCCGCCCCGACCTCTCGGTCGCGCTCGCCGCCCGCGGCGAGCCGGGCGCCCGGCTCTCCCCGAAGGCCCGCTGTCACCTGCGCCGGGCCTTCGGCCGGCTCGGCGTCACCGTCCACGCGCACACCGCCGTCGAAGCCGTCGAGCCGACGCGGGTGATCGCCGCCGACGGCACGTCCGTCCCGGCCGACGTGACCGTGTGGTCGGCCGGGTTCGCCGTGCACCCCCTCGCCGCCGCAAGCGGCCTGGAGATCGCCGGAACCGGGCAGATCGTCGTCGACCGCACCATGCGCTCCCTCTCGCACCCGGACGTCTACGCCGCCGGCGACTGCGTCCACGCGATCGGCGAGAACGGCCGGCCGCTGCCGATGTCCTGCGCCTCGGCCGGCGCCACCGCCACACAGGCGACCGCCGCGATCGTCGCGCGCCTGACGGGCGGCGAGATCCCGGTCACCGGCCTGAAGTACCACGGCAACCACATCAGTCTCGGGCGGCGGGACGCGATCATCCAGGTGGTGGACGGCGACGTCCGGCCGAAGTCCTGGTACCTGGGCGGCCGGACCGCCGCGCGGATCAAGTCGGGCGTGCTCAAGGGGGCCGGGTGGGGCGTCGCTCACCCGACCTTCGGCATGCCGAAGCGCAGGCGCCGCCTGGCCACCGTGCCCGACCCGGCCGGTGCGTCCGACCACGCCGGCGCGAGGGCCGCCGCCTAGGCGGCCGCACATGGACAGCGCAGCCGTCGAACGCTTCGAGGCCGGCCGGGGCCGACTGGCCTCGCTGGCGTACCGCCTGCTCGGCTCGGCCGCCGACGCCGAGGACGTCGTGCAGGACGCGTTCCTGCGCTGGCAGGACGCGGACCGCGAACGGATCGAGGTACCGGAGGCGTGGCTGACCAAGGTCGTCACCCACCTCTGCCTCGACCGGCTCCGCTCGGCGCAGGCGCGCCACGAGCGCGCGGCCGGCGCCTGGCTGCCCGAACCGCTCCTGGAGGGCGACCCGATGCTCGGCCCCGCCGACCTCGTCGAGCAGCGCGCATCGGTGTCCCTGGCCGTCCTGACCCTCATGGAGCGCCTCTCACCGGTCGAGCGGGCCGTCTACGTCCTGCGCGAGGCCTTCTCGTACAGCCATGCCGAGATCGCCCGGATCCTCGACGTCACCGAGTCCGCGAGCCAGCAGCATGCCCACCGGGCCCGGGTCCGGGTCGCCGCCGGGCGCCGCCGCGGCAGCGAGGAGGTGGACCCCGCGTCCGCGCGCCGGGTCGTCGAGGAGTTCCTCGCCGCCGCCACGTCGGGGCGCACCGAGCGGCTGGTCGCGCTGCTCACCGACGACGTGACGGCGGTCTCGGACGGTGCAGGGCGGGCCAAGCGGCTGCTGCGGTTCACGACGCGCGAGCGCGTCGCCTCCTACGTGCGGGCGGGGTTCAGGCCCACGCCGGTGAAGCGACGGCTGGCCGGCGGCTCGCCCGTGTTCCACATCGCGGTGGTCAACGGCTCCCCGGCGGTCCTGGCCGTGGTCGACGACCGGGTCGTGGGCACCGTGGCGTTCGACGTCAGGGACGGCAGGGTCGCGTCCCTGTGCGGCATCGCCGCCGCGGACCGGCTCGCGCGTCTCGACGAGGCCTGGCGGCGGCACGGAAGCGACGCACCGGTCGCCGCGTGGTGACCGGCGCCCACGGGATCCGGCGACGCGTCCGGACCGCCGACTACGCCACCGGGCACGCCAGTTCGGGAACCGCGCGGTTCGGGGAGCACGTGACCACGGCCAGGGTGAGGTACGAGGGCCGTTCGAGGTAGCGGCCGTACGACACATCGCCGCCCGCGTGCAGACGTTCGATGGCGGCGTCCACCAGCCGGGACAGACGCGCGGTGTCCCGGTCGTGCTCCGCGGCGAACCGGGGGGCGTACTCGGCCAGCCGCTCACCCAGCCAGGCCGCCGCCTCCTTCGCCTCCTCCCAGGTGCCCCGCACCATCGAGCGCGGCTTGACGAGCCAGTACGCCGTCTCCAGGGGCGGGAGGTCCGACGTGCGGAACTCCGCGGCCACCAGGCGGTAGCGCTCGATCAGTTCCGGCCTGCTCCCGGCCGGGGGCGGATCGGGGTGCGGGGGCCGCCGCAGCGCCTCGTCGTCGAAGCGCGCCTTCGGGCCGGTCCAGAGGTAGGCGTGGTGGTGCATGGCTGTTCCCGCTTCGAGAAGCGCCGGCCGGACACGGGCGGGCCCGGTCCGGCCGGCGGTGGGAAGGGAGGGGAGGGAGAGGTCAGGCGCCGAGGCCGAAGCGCGCCGGGTCGATACCGGCGGCGTCCAACTCCTCCGTGGTGAACCGCAGCGGCTGCGCTTCCGGCCGCTTGCTGTCGCCCAGCGCCCAGGCGTCCTCACCGATCCGTGCCAGCGTCACGCACCCCTCGGTGCAGGGGCCGCCGCACGCCTTCGTGAAGGAGGCCCCGCTGATGTCGAGCGCGTACAGGTTGGTTCCGTTCTGCATGACTGCACCTTCCAGCTCGTCCGATACGGCCGGGTCCGGCCGCCGCCGCCCGCGGCGGGCGGGAGTGCACGGGAGGGGAGGTGACCGTCCAGGCGTTTCCTCAGGTCAGCGGTGGACACGGGCGGTTCCTCCCGGCTCTCCGTGACCTCAGGGTGACGGTCGGACGGGGGCGGGGACGAGTCTGGCACCCCGTACGCTGAGTCAGCGTACGGACACGAAGAGTGGACGGTACGTCTGATGATCCGTCAGGCTGAGGGCGTGCGCGGGCGGTGTGAGGAGCCGCCCTGGAGCGCGGTCCGGAGGCGAGGAAAGGGGCGGCGGATGGACGTGGTCGAGGTCGAGGGGGAGGCGGCCGGGAGCTCCGGCACGCGGGCGGTCGCGGCGGGGGAGTGGGAGCGGGAGCCGCATCCGTCGGACAGCCTGCGGACGTTCGGGGCGTTCGTCCAGGCGCTGCGGGAACACGCCGGGCTCAGCAGGGCCGAGCTGGCCGCCCTCGTCCAGTACTCCAAACACACGGTCGAGTCGGTGGAGTTGGGACGCCGCATGCCGGACGAGGCGTTCGTGGAGCGCGCGGAGGAGGCGCTGGGCAACACGGGCGCGCTGCGGAGGGCCGCGCGGCATCTGACGCGGGGGGAGGCGGGGCTGGCGGCGTGGTTCCGGCGATGGGCCCGGCTGGAGCGGGAGGCGGTGAGCCTGTGCACGTACGAGTGCCGGCTGGTGCCAGGGCTGTTGCAGTCGGAGGGGTATGCGCGGGCGCTCTTCGAGAACCGTATTCCGCTGCTGACGGATGAGCAGTTGGAGGCTCAGGTCGAGGCAAGGATGGAGCGTCAGCGGATGCTGCATGAGCGCCCCACAGTTCCATTTCACTTCATCGTCGAGGAAGCGGTCCTGCGGCGAAGGCTGGGCGGTGCCGACGTGTGGCGCGAACAACTGGACCACGTTCTGGAGCACACGGTGCCTCGCCATGTGACCTTGCAGATCATGCCGTTGGCGGCCGAGTATCACTCGTGCGTTGACGGGCCCCTGCGCCTACTGGAGACCCCGGAAGGGCGCCGACTCGCCTACTCGGAGGGGCAGGAGAGCGGGCGGCTGATCGGTGACCCGAAAGAGGTGAGAGTTCTCCAACAGCGCTATGACACACTGCGGTCGCAGGCCTTGCATCCCCAAGACTCCCGGGCCTTGCTAGAGCGACTGCGAGGAGAGGCATGAGGACGACGGAACTCGCCTGGTTCAAGTCCAGCTACAGCGGCAGCTCGGGCGACGACTGTGTGGAGGTCGCCGTCACTGAGCAGGTCATCCACGTACGGGACTCCAAGGACGTGGCCCGCCCCGCCTTCGCCGTCGGCCGCGAAGGCTGGGGACAGTTCGTACGGTTCGCGTCGGAACACTGAGCGGCTTGAGGGGGTGCCGTCCGCTGGAGCAACGGACGGCACGCCCTCACCGCGTCCGGGAGTCCTTGGTCTCGTTCGTGGGGCCGTAGCCGAGGGCCGCGCGGTTGATGAAACGGTCGCCGAGATCACGCACGGGTGCGTTGTTCCTAGGTTGAGCGGTGGCCTGCTCCTGGTGGCCACTGAGGGAGGCCACCAGCCAAGCACAGCCACTGTGGCTCTCGGGGCGTGGGGTCTTGCGAGCGGGGATCGCTCCAGGACCGGACACCGGCGTTCGGCCTCCCGGGCCCATGACCGGAGGGCCGGTGCGCCGGCCGTGCCGACTGGCCCGCCCGCGCACCGGCCCCGTCCGCACGCTTCGGCCAGGCCGGTGATTTCACCGATGCCCCCTGCCCGGTTGCTCGCTTGACTCGGTACGAGCCGGTCCTGCGACGACCGCAGGGATCGACCGGGACCAGGACCGGGAGCGGCTGTGACGCGCGCGACCGGCACGGTGTGCCGACGTGGTCGACCGGCGTGACCAGAAGGGATATCGGACATGTCTCATGTCAGCGGGCGCCTGCGTTTATGCGGCGCCGCGGCCGTCGGCGTCATGGCCCTGGGAACCGCGGGTGTGACGACAGCCCCCGCCTCCGCCGCCACGCCCGTCTACAGCGAGGACTTCTCCGACGGGCTCGGCACTTTCACCGCTTCCGGTTCCGTCAGGACCGGAACGTACGGGGCCCGCCTCAGCGGGTCACTGTCCTCGGACTCGTCCATCGTGTCCGCACCCATCGACCCGACCGGATACGACGACCTGACCCTGTCCTACACCCGGGTGGCATCGGGGCTGGACCTCGGTGAGACCTTCACCGTGGCCTACTCGGTCGGCGGCGGCCCGTTCACCACGCTGGAATCGGCGCGCACCGCCGCGGGCGCGGTGTCGTTCCCCCTGCCGGACTCCGCCGAGAACGGTGACCTGCGGCTGAGGTTCTCGCTGGACGCGAACAGCCTCCTGGAGACCCTGACCGTCGACGACGTGCTGATCGAGGCCGAAGACGGCGGGGGCCCGACCGACCCGCCGACCGGGTCGCTGCCCCCGGTGGACGACGTCACCGAGCCCGGTCCGTACGCGGTGACCGTCGACGAGTCCGCCGGTCCCGACGACGACGGCTGGCTGGTGTACCCGGCCGACGCCGGCCGCGACGGCGTGGACCATCCGGTCTTCGTCTGGGGCCCGGGCGCGGGATCCGACCCCGCCGACTACGAGGACATGCTGCGCCTGTGGGCCTCGCACGGGTTCGTCGTCTACAGCGAGGCCTCCTCCAGCAACGGCGCCTACATGATCGACGCCCTCGACTGGCTGGAGGACCGGAACGCCAGTCCGGCCGGCCCGCTGTACGGAGACCTCGACCTCTCCGAGGTCGCTTTCGGCGGCCACTCCCGCGGGTCCCTCGGCACGTTCGACGTGGCCGACGAGCCGCGGCTGGAGACCACCGTCCACGTGGCCGGCGGCTCGTTCGACGGCAACGGCCCCGACAGCCTCCGCAACCCGGCCCTCTACATCGGCGGTGACGAGGACTTCGCCACCGCGAACATGGAACGCGACTACGCGGGCACCGACGTGCCGGTGTGGTTCACCGTCCTCGACGACACCGACCACATCCTCGCCACCCGCAACGGCCGGCACGTCATCACCGCCTGGCTCCGGTGGCATCTGGCCGACGAGGAGTTCCGCCGCACCCAGGACTTCCTGAGCCCCGGATGCGCCTTCTGCGGCCTCGGCGACGTCCGGTACAAGAACTGGTGACACCACGCCCCCCTCACTCCCCGAGCGCGGCGACCGCCTCCTCGTAACCCCCCGTCGGCGGCGCCGCGTCCGGCCCGTACACCAGATGCAGCACCCCCGTGCCGAACGTCTCCGACGTCAGCAGCCGCAGCGGGACCGACGGCTCGCCCTCGTCGAACAGGCGCATGCCCTTGCGGACGGCGATGGGGTGGACGAGGAGGTGCAGTTCGTCGAGGAGGCCCGCGGCCAGCAGCTGCCGGACGATCGAGACGGAGCCGCTCAGCGCGATGTCCCCGCCCGGCTCGTCCTTCAGCGCGGCGGCGACCTCGGCGACGTCGCCCCGCGCCTGCTCGCTGTTGCGCCACCGGAAGTCGAGCGGGCTGCGCGAGAACACGATCTTCCGCATGTCGCCGAGCTGCTTGGCGAAGCCCGCGTCCTCGGCGCCCGCCGCCTCCCGCTCCGGCCAGGCGCCGGCGAAGCTGTCGTACGTCACGCGGCCGAAGAGCATGGTGTCCGCGGTGCGCAGACCCGCGTCGACGGCCGCGCCCATCTCGTCGTTGAAGTACGGGAAGTGCCACTGGTCGGGAGCCTCGACGACGCCGTCGAGCGAGATGAACAGGCTGGCGACGATCTTCCGGGACATGGGGTCCTCCTCGGGTGTCGGTCCGTGTACCGGGTATGACCGTGCCGTCCGCCGGAAATCATCGGTGGGCGGCGCGCGGCGAGGACGTCCGAACGGTGTCGTCGCCCGCCGGGCGCCGCCGGCGGTCCGTGACGCTGCCCAGCCAGCCCAGCAGGAATCCGGCCGGGATCGTCACCAGGCCCGGGATCGTCACGTCCCAGAGCCGGAAGTCGTGCCCCGGCACGATCGACTCCGGCGTGCCGGACGCGTACGGCGACAGAGCGAGCGCCGCGACGGTCACCGCCGTGGCCCCCCACAGGCACCACAGCGCGCCGCGGGCGGTGAATCCGGGCCAGTACAGGGCGTACAGCAGGACCGGTGCGAGGGCGGCGCCGCAGAGGGCGAGCCAGAGCGTGGAGACGACGACCAGGTTCCAGTCGGCGCAGACGACGGCCACGGCCGCGGCGGCCAGCCCGGTCAGCGCGGCGGCCCACCGCGACGCGGTGCCGTCCACCCGCCCCTCCCGTCGCCGGCCGGAGGCGGCCAGCACGTCACGGCCCAGGGTGATGCCGGCGGCGAGGGTGACGTCCACGACGGCGGCCAGCGCGGTGAGGAAGAGGACGCAGGCGAGGGCCGCGACGAGGACGCCGCCGCCGTCCAGCGCGCGCCCGAGCAGCAGCGGCGTGAACACCTGCGCCGCCGGACCCGCCTCCCGCAGCGCCCCGCCGGCCAGCGCCGCGGCGCCGAGACCGACGACGGCGAGAGCCCCGTAGAGCACCACGAGCTCGCCGAGCATCCAGCGGCCGGCCGTCCGCGCCCCGCGCGGGCTCTTCGTCGCGATGGCCCGCATGAGCACGGCGGGCATGGCCAGCGTGGCCATCGTCATGCCGAAGGTCTGCCCGACCCGGTTCACCGCCCCGACCCACCCGTCACCGGTGTAGCCGCCCGGGCGCAGGAACGCCTCGCCCGTCCCCGAGCCGAGCGCGGCCGCGTCGAGCAGCCGGCCGAGGTCCCCGCCGAAGCGGTACACGACCAGGGCCGCGGCGACCAGCAGCACGGGCAGCGCGATCACCGACTTGGCGATCATCACCACCCCCGTGCCCCGGATGCCGCCGCTGACGGCCAGCGCGGTCATCACACACCCGATGACGACGATGCAGCCGGTACGGGTGCCGGGCTGCCCGAGCAGGGCGGCGGCCACGTTCCCGACCACCACCAACTGCACCACGAGCAGCGGGAAACAGACCAGCAGCGTCACCGCACCCCATGCCGTCCGCACCGCGGACCCGCCGCTGCCGCGCGCGTCCAGCAGGTCCGGCGTGGTCAGCGTGGCGTGCGCACGGAGCGGTTCGATGACGAGCACGAGGAAGAGGAGGACGCCGACCAGGCTGCCCAGCATGACGCCGAGCCCGTCGAACCCGGTCGTGGCGACCATGCCCACCAGCACGGTGACGGTCGCCACGGTGGTGGTGTCGCCGCCCATCGCGATGCCCTGCTGCCAGGACCGCAGCCGCCGGCTGTCGGACCGGATGAGGGCGCGGTCGTCCTCGTCGGCCCCCGTGATCACGCACAGCATCAGGCAGATGACGACGAACACCGAGAACACGGCGAAGACGAGGGAGCGCGAGGAGGAGTCGAGCAGCGTGCTCATGACCACCTCCGGTCGTCCGTGTCCACGGCGACCCGGTCGGCCCGCCGCCCGTGCGCGACGACCCCGTGCAGGCCGACGCCGAGCGGCACCAGGGCCAGCACGGCCCCGAGAGTCACGCCCCCGAGGACGTCGGTGCCGTACGGGCCGGGCAGGAGCGCACCGCCCGCCACGTACAGCAGCCACACCCCCGCGACCCGGAGCCCGACCCGCAGCCCCACCCCCAGCCGCGCCTCCTCCACCTGCACCGGCGGCTCCTGCCGCCACGGCTCCGCTCCGTAAGACTCCAAGACAACTCCGCTCACACAGGCCGACACGGGTGGCCGCGGAGTCAACCAGAGGCGGAGGGGGCGCAGGGCGGGACTGTTCCCGCGCCCAATCAGAGGCGCGGGGAACGGTGACGGAGCACTGCCGGACGCGTGTCGGTCCAGGATCGTGGCGACGCCCGGCGGCGGAGGCCGGGGACCGACGGATCCCCCGGAGCGAGGTCCGCCTCCGTGCCGTGCAGGTACGTGCCTGCCTCGTACGCCTGGAGGGGAACGGGCGCGCTGCCCATCGGCTCCTCCTCCGGTCCGGGTGCCGGGCCGGCACACAACCACAGGAGCCGCCCCCGGACGTGCCGCATCGGCCACGCGGGCCGAAACGGCCCTCTTTCCAAGCGTTCCGGGAGGAACGGACCCTGAGGGGAGGGATGCGCACGGGTCGGTGCCGGCATGCTGGAGGACGGGCCGGTCGAGGTCTCGCGGGCGGAATGGCGCATGTGGCACGAGGCGCGCGCGACGGGACGGGCGTACGTCCCGCGGCTCGGCCACGGCGACTACGGTGTGCAGCGACCCGCCGCCCTCGCGCAGCCCCTGGAGCCCGGCAGGAAGGGCGGTCCGTCCTGGGGAACGCTCCGTTACACCACCGGGAGCTCGTACGTCGTCGTCAAGACGCTGGCACACGGGCCGGACCGGATCGCCGTCAACCGCGCCGCGGCCCGCCGGATCACCGAGCTGCCCGAGTTCAGGGGAGCAGGAGCCGGGGCGGGCGAGGCCTGGCTGAGGGACTGCGCGAACGGCCCGCTGACCACCGGCAAGGGTGTGGGCGGGTTCACGGAGTGGCTGCGAGCGGGGAACCTCCAGCACATGACGTACGTCGTGCGGAGTCTGCCCGACGGCTGAGCCGTCCACGGCCGGACCGAGGGGCCGGCCGTGCCGCACACGGCTCGGTCGGACAGCGGCGCCGGCGCGGTCTCGCCCGGCAGGATTCGTCACTCATCCGCAACTTGCCTCATAAACAGGTGTGTTGACGGACCGTCGGGACACTCGGCTCAGTGAACCGGCGCGGTGTGACAGTGGCCGGCACTCGTTGAGGAGAGAGAGGACTCGCATGCGATTCAGGGGGACGAGGACCAGCGTGGTCGTGGTTGCCGCGGTGACAGGGAGCGTTGTCCTGTCGGGCTGTGGTGGCGGCAGCGATGCGGAGGCCGGAGGGGACGGCAAGTCGCCGAACGCGAGCAGGAGCGCCGGCGCCCAGGAGCAGGGCACGGCGGAGGTGCGAGCGGCCTACGACAAGACGGCCGAGGCCGAGTCGGCGCGGATGACGATCAGGACGCAGCTCTCGGCGGAGGGCAGGACGGTCACCACCCAGGGCAAGGGCGTCATCGCTCTGGACGAAGGCGACAGCGTCATGACCGTCACCGCGCAGGACAAGAGCATCGAGCAACGCGTGGTCGACCAGGTTCTCTACCAGAAGATGCCCGGCCAGGAAGCGCCGGGCGGCAAGCCCTGGATCAAGATCGACCTGGAGAAGGTCGCCGCACAGCAGGACCTGGGCAACCAGCAGATCGGCGACCCGGCCCAGACCGCCGCCTACGCCAAGGCGATCACCGACAAGGGCGTCACCAAGGTGGGCACCGAGGAGATCGGCGGGACCGACACGACGCACTACAAGGTCTCCGTGGACGTGTCCAAGCTGCCGAACGGTGCGCAGATGAGCAAGCAGCTCGGCCCGACGCTGCCGATGCAGGTCTGGCTCGACGACGAGGGCCGGCTGCGCCGCCAGCAGATCGACATGACCGTCAAGGCCCCGGCCTCCGCCTCGGCCCAGGCGGGCAGCAGCGCGGCGGCCCAGCAGCTCAAGATGAAAACGGTGCTGGAGTTCTCGGACTTCGGCACCGAGGTCGATGCCGAGGCCCCGCCGGCCGGCCAGGTGGCCGACATGACCGACCAGGCCCTTCAGGGCGCCCAGCAGCGGCGCTGAGCCGACAGAACCGGTCGGCGCCGGCTGCCTGCCGCGCCCGGACGGCGGGGCACGGAGCCGCCGAGAGGGCCGAGGACAGCCGGCGCCGGGACCGGGGCTTGTGGCGGGGGAGCCCCGCAGGCCCCTGATGGGCGGGACCGCGTCCGGCAGCGGCAGGAGCTGGGTGACGTCATGCCGGTTGCCATCGGTGAGCGGGGTCCCGTGACGGTCGACGATCAGGTGATGCCCGGAGCCGGGGCGGGCACGATCGGCGGGCGAGGGCCCCATGCGGTCCCCCTGACGCCCCGGACGTGGGACCCGTCCACGGTGCAGCCGTCCAGGTCCAGCAGATCGGCGCGGCGCGGTCCGGCCAGCGGGGCGGCGTGCAGCCGCGGCCGGACACCGGCCTCGGCAGTGCTGCGATGTCCCCGGCGGCACGGAGCACGGCACGGCCCGCGTCAGCGCTCGGAGCGCTGTGGTCGCGGCAGGCTTGACCTTGACGCCGGGTCAACCCTCCATCCTTCCGGCAGGAGCTTCCCGGCAGCCGCCGGGAACAGCTTCACGGAGGAGGAGGCGGACGACCATGACAGCTCGATCCCTCATCGATCCGGCGATGCGCGTGCAGGGGCTCGAGAAGTCCTACGGGAAGCTCGACGTGCTGCGCGGCGTGGACTTCGACGTGGCGCGGGGCAGCGTCTTCGCCCTGCTCGGCTCCAACGGGGCGGGCAAAACCACGACCGTGAAGATCCTCGCCACACTTCTGAAGGCCGGCCGGGGAACGGCCACCGTCCATGGCTTCGACGTCGCCGCGCAACCGGCCGAGGTGCGGGAGTCCATCAGCCTCACCGGACAGTTCGCGGCCGTCGACGAGATCCTCAGCGGTCGCGAGAACCTCGTGCTCGTCGCCAGGCTGCGCCACCTCGAGAACCCGGGCGAGATCGCGGACGACCTGCTGAGGCGTTTCTCGCTGACCGACGCCGGCGCCCCTCCAGGTACGCGGTGCGTACGGCTTCGGTCTTCTCGGCCGCCACGGCGGGGCGGCGCCCGCCCCTGCTGCCCCTGGCCTCGGCGGCCCGCGTCCCGTCGTACGTCAGCTCCCGTCGGAGGTCCGGGTGTGAGTGGTTGCGGTACAGAAAGCGCCGCTGAGATTGATCTTGCTGAGGCTGGGCTACTTCGCCAGGGCTTCAAGAGATGTGATCCACTGAAAGCTACCGGTGGGTTACTTGCTCCCTGGTGTCCGAGCTAGGACTACGGGGCCGCGTAGGCGAACTTCCAGGTGCCGTCGAGGCCGATCCGGTAGGGCGAGCGGGTGCGGTCGGCGGCGAGGGCCTGGCGCACGTCCGCGTACGGCATGAGCGTGGTGTGCGGCGGCTGGGTGCCGAGCCGGAAGACGCCGAAGCCGTTCCACTCCGGGGGCGCGTCGGCCGCTGCCCGCCGGCCGGCCGGCCGCGTGCGCGACGACGGGCGAAGCGGACAGGGCGAGGGCGCCGAGCACGGCGGCGCCGGACTCCAGGAGGCGCCGGCGGCTGACGACCGGCGGTCCCCCGTGGGGGGACCGGCCGGCGGGGGACGTGTGCGGGTGCGGCATGACCGTGGCCTTCCTCGGTACGACAGAGCACTGCACGGACTGAGAGCACGTCGGACTCCTCCTCGACGCGCCGCCGAAGGAACGGCGTCGCGGCAGGAGGGGATCACAACTGCTGGTGACGGAGCGACTACCAAGTCAGCCACACCCTGGGACTCGGACACAAACGAAGCAATGACCTCGTCGGACTCTGTTCGTTCCTGGTGGTTCGGCCGGCGCCTCCGGGTGCCCCCGTCCGGAACGACCCGGTCGCGCCACGGACGTGCATCCGTCTCCCCGCAGCCGGAGGGTGCCTCACGGCACCCCGTACGGCGCCGGTCCGCGGCGGTGAGGAGTCACCGGCGCGGGAGCGCCCGGGGGACGGGATCAGCCGCGCCGCCAGGTCTGGTTGGCGGTGCCGGTGCAGGGCCACAGCTTGACCGGCGTGCCGTCGGCCTCCTTGCCCCACCACACGTCGACGCACTTGTCGCCGGCCTTGAGCGACACCAGGTCCTCGGTGCTGTTGATCTTGAACTTCTGTCCGCTCGACCCGTCGCACCGCTGCAGCAGGACGGCCGTTTCCTTCTCCACCGACCCGCCGTCCAGCCCCATGCACAGGTCCTCACCGATGCGCAGGGTCCTGTCGGTGTCGTGGAAGGACCAGGTCTGGGTGCCTGCCGAGGCTCCACAGGGCTGGATGGCCAGCTCCGCCCCGGCCCTGCGGGAGCTCGCGGTGAGGCACTTGCCGGTGTCGGCGCTGACGATCCGGGCGGTGGCGACGGTGACCGTCGTGTCCGCCTTCCTCTCGGCCTGCCGGACCGGCTCCTTCGCCGCGTCCTCCTCCTTCCTCCCCTCCGTGACGGCCTGCGGGCTTGCGCCGGTGACGGAGCCGGAGCCGTCCGGGGACGCCTTGCCGTCGTCCTTCGCCTCCTCCTTGCCGTCCTCCGCCCTCCTCCCGTCCTCCGTCTTCCTCCCGTCCTTCTCGTCGCCGCCTTCCCCGCCCTTCGACGAGTCCGCCGGAGCGTCGTCCTTCGAGGGCTCCGCGGCATAGACGCCCGGCTGCTGCTGTTCCTCCTGACCGTCGAGCAGCGCCCGGGAGTCGGCAGCCGCGTCGGCTCGTCCCCCGGGGCGCTCGTCGCGGTCGTCACCGGCCATGACCAGCAGCGGTACGGCGAGCAGGATCACCCCGGCAATCCCCGCGGCGGCCAGCACGGGGGCCTTCGGCCGTCCCGGCGCGCCGTCGCCGTCGCCGCTTTCCCTCCCGGCCCCGCGGGCGCCGCCGAGTGCGGCAGCCAGTCCGGACGAGGAGGCTGCGGTGCGGGCCGACGTGGCGGTGCTCGCCGCCGTCTCCGGCCGTTCCCCGCGGTCCGTGCCCGGTTCCGCGGCCCCTTCCCGCGCCTCCGGCCCGTTCGCGGCCGAGGCCGTCCCGGCCCCGGCCCCGGCCCCGGCCCCGGCCGTGGCGGTGGCGGTGGCGGTGGAGGGGGTTTCCGTCCCGCCCCGGCCGGTCCCGTCGGCCCTCGCGGCGCCTTCGGCGGCGGCGGTGGCGCTCGCGGTGGCCGCGTCGCGGCGCGGGGCGGGCCGCAGCACGGCCTGCTCCACGTCGTCGCCCACCGGGGACAGCACCACCGCGCGACGGACCGGTGACCCGCCGTCGGTGCCGGCCGGACGGGCGGACTCGCCGCCGACCGGCCTGTTCTGCCGTGACATTGCTCGTTCTCCTTCGGTCTCACGGTTGTCTGCCGCATGGCGGCCGCACACTCGCGGCGCCCTGCGGCCGGGGCGCGGTGCCGGGTGCGGACCGCCCCGGGCCTCCCCCGGCGGGACGGGCACGACACGGTCCGGGGCGATCGCCCCCTCAGCGCCCGGCGGTCGGCTGTCCGCCCGGCCGGGGAGGTACGGCTCCGGGCCGCAGGGGAACGGATGGGCCGGCCCCGTGCCGGCCCCGTTCCCGCCGAGCACCTCAGCGCGCGGGGCGCCGCGTCCTCGCCTCCACGGCGACGGAATCGGATCGGTTCACGGCCACTGCGACACCGTAGTGGGGTCAGATGACCGGCAAGGCGTCCGGGACGTCACCCCACCGGCCCCCGCGCGTCTCCTCCTGGTCATCTTCTCGCCGTCGCACGGCACGCCGACGGGTCCCGCCGGTGGCGTGACCGGGGCCGCGACGGCCTCGGCGCCCACCGGGCGGCACTGGCGACGACCAGCACGAGGACGGCGGTGGGGAAGGGCCGGGCGGCGGTGCCGTACCGGTGTCCTGACTGCACGGGACCTCCTTGGGAACGGGCGACTCGTCGTGAGCCGACTCCGTCACTGCTTGGCGCCGGAGTCCTAGCCCGGACACCAGGGAACAAGTAACCCACCGGTAGCTGTCTCGGCTTCATGGCCGCGCTCTTCTTCGGTTGGCGTGGGACGGTCTTGGTCTTGTTGAGGTGTCCGGATCTCGGCGACTCACGCCATGACGCTGAGCCGCCGCGGCTGGCATGTACGCACGGTGGACGGTGCTGGGCACACCGTCCACCGTGATGATCCAGCCGGGTTCCTCCGGGCGCTTCACGGCTGGCTGTGACCGGCGCACCCCCGGCAGGCTCGGCCGCGCAGCGCCCGCTCCGGGCGTCAGGGCAGCACGACCTCACCCTGGTTCAGCACACGGGGGTGGAAGTACGCCGCCTGGATCTCGGCGTTCGTGTTGTTCCCCCGCAGTTGTTCCGACCACATCATGAACCACGCCCACCTGGTCTGACTGTTGAGCAGTGCGGCGTTCGGTACTTTGCCCATCTCCGCAATGGCCATGGGTTTTGTCCCTGCAATGCTCTGCATCTGCTGGTAGTCGGCGGAACTGGGGTGATTCTTGTACCAGACGTCCAGCGAGACGACATCCACGTACTGGTTGCCCGGGTAGTAGTCGCTCCAGCCGCCCGCCGGATTGTCCTGCACGTTCCACACCCAGATCAGATTGTCCAGCCCCTTGGCCCCGGCGAGGTAGTCACGGGTGATCTGGTAGAGGCGCGCACTGCCGTTCGCTCCGGGACGGTTTCCCCACCAGTTCCACGACTCGTTCATCTCGTGCAGCGGCCGGAAGAGCACCGGAACGCCCGCGTTCTTCAACTGCTGCAGATAGGGGACGACTTCGTCGAGGCGTCGCTTCCAGGCGTTGTTCAGGGCGCTTCCCTCGGTGAGGATCTGCGAGAACTGGGCGTGGGAAATGTTCGACTTCACACCGCCCTCGAACGCGCAACTGCTCCCGCCTGTCGGAGGGCAGACGTGCCAAGTGAGGGTGACCAGCGAGCCGTTCGCCCACTCGGTCCTCGCCTGGTCGACCACCCGCTGGCGGTTGGCCACATCGGCGGCGTCGAACATCAGGTCACCGCCCCACAGACCGGGGTACTGCCCGGTCACGTCCTTGACCTGCTGCGTGTACTGCCCGGGTGCGGAAGCCGGCTCTTTGTTGTGCTGACCGGAGACGATGTGGTTTCCGGAAATGGAGCGGAGATAGTTCAGCACCGTCTGCTTCGGGGCAGGGGGAAACGCCTGCGCGGATTCCGGCGCGGGCCAGACGGAGACTGCTGCGGTGACAGCCGCGACAACCGCGACGAAGGCGACCCTGTGCCTCGTTCTTCTCATGGGCATTCCAGCTTTCGAGATCGAACGGGATTCGTTTCGCCATCAAGGTGGCCGCTGCGGAGGCGGTCGTCAATGGGTGGACCGTCTTCTGCAACTACCGGACGGCATCCTTTACTTGACGTTTCCTGAACGCCGTCGAGAAGGTGAAGTCTTATGCCCGGTGCGCGTTTTCGTGTTCCAGCTCGACGGTCGGACGTTCTCGAATGCCCGCGCTGGCATTCGATGTCCGGGACATCGGCCTCTTCGGGGATGCGGGCCGCGAGGCCGTCGGCCCGCTCCACGGCCCAGGAGCGGAGAGCGGCGATGGCGGCGTCATCGAGGTCCTGGCCGGGGCGGTTCACGAGGCGGTGTGCCCGCACGGCGTACCCACCGGTGGGGACCGGCGGATACGGGGAGCCGGGCGTGACCATATCTGCCAGGAGCCGTGTGCGCAGCTCCGGCACGTCCGTCACGCGGCTGCCCGGGCGCGGGAGGCGAGCCGGGGGAAGGCGTCTTCCCGTACGGCGCGCACGGTGCGGCCGACGAGGGTGCGCAGCACCGGCCACAAAGTCTCAGAGGCGCCGCCACCTCCCCTCACTTCGCTTCTACGCAGGTCAGCAGGGGGTGGCGGCGCTTCTTCCGGAGGCTTTCAGATGTCCCGGGAGAGACCGGCCAGCGCGGTGACCTGCGGCGATGAGAGGGATTCGGTCGCTGACCTGGGAGAATGGTCTTTCAGTTGTTTCACGTTCGTGCTGGTTGATGAAGCCGAAAGTCCCAGAAAAGTCCCAGAGGGCTACCACTGCTCGTAGGGACTCTTTCGGCTAGCGCACGGCGTACGAGCGCGGTGTGGGCTGATGTGCGCGCATCGGTGGTCTGCCCTGTGTGAAGGGAAACGCGCGTTTCACGAGCGGGTTCGCAGCCAGTGAGATCACGCGGCTTGGGAGCCGGGTGACTGGCGTCGGCCTATGATCTACGCGGCCGTGGGCTGGGTGATGTCCTTCTGGTGGTGTAGGCGATCAGTCGTTGGATGTGGTCGGCAGGACGGTCGGGGTGTCGGGGGTAGAGGGCGTCCATGCTCTCGTTGGAGACGTAACGGCGGGAGAAGGCCATTCGTCGTGGAGTTCGGCGAGGCCCGCGGTCGCGAGGCGGAGGACTGCGGGTGGGTTTGGGAACGCGATCTGTATCGGTGCCGGACCTGCCGACGGTCCGTCACCTCTCGGCAGGGTGGCCGCCATGTCAGTCCCCCGCACCCAGAGCCCCACCCGGCCCGCACGTTCACCCAGCGCTTCTCCGCCACCCGCCGCGGCGCCCGCCTCGCCCGGCTGCTCACCGCGTACCAGCTCACCGAGTGGGGTCACCCGCACGGCACCGAGGCACACGACACCGTCATCCTCGTCGTCGCCGAACTCGCGGCGAACGCCGTACTCCACGGCCGCGTTCCGGGGCGGGACTTCGCCCTCTTCCTCTCCCACGACGAGAACCGGGGCGTCGTCCGGATCGAGGTGACCGACACCCATTCCGCCCAGCCGACGCAGCCGCACCCCCGATACGGACGACAACAGCGGTCGCGGCCTGCTCCTCGTCGACGCGCTCGCCGCGGACTGGGGCGTACGCGACCGCCTCGGCCCCGGCAAGACGGTCTGGGCCGAGTGCGCGACAGCTCCCCGGACCTGACGGCACAAGATCGGCCGCCGGGGCCGTCTGAACCTGAACAGGCAGCGTTCGGCTGCCCGAACGCCCGGATCGGAGCGCACCCAGGACCTTGGGAACTTCGTCGGGGCGGTATTACGGTGGCTCTCCGAGCGGTGCCCTGACCGTGTTCGGTGGGGGACCCGGTCCGCTGCACAGGGCATCCGGGGTGAGGGGAGCCACCGTGCAGCCGCTGTATGCCGTCAGTTTCGACGCCCAATCCGCCCAGGAGCAACCGGACCACGTCTATCAGCGTCTGCGTCGTCATCTCGCCGACTGGCTCTGTGACCGCGGACGCGCCCCGGCGCCGTCCCTGGCCGATCTCGACCGGGACGGCCGGGCGGTGCTCCCCGGAAGGATCCCCGGCCACGGTGATCGCACGGTGAGCTGGGAGGTGCTGGGGGATGAGCGCACACACGCCCTGCGCACGACCATCCGCCAGCCGCTGTCCGACGGCAGCCCGGCCGAGTTCGTTACGCGCATCACGGTCTCCCGGGCGGAGGAGGGCGGTGGCGGACTCAGGGTCGTCATGGGCCGGGAGATACCCGACGGCTGGATCGCTCCGGTGCGGGACCCGCGGCTCAAGCGCCCCAACCTGCTGCGGGAGGTGCTCAGGGATCCCGGACTTGAGGTACGGGTGCTGGGCCAGGTCGCCACCGGGCGGTACGAGCGAATCCGGGACGAACAGAGCGCGGCCGTGCTCCTCGACTCCCTCGCGCTCAGCACGCGCCTGCCCATCCTCCTGGTACAACCCCGGGACCAGGCGACATGGAACACGGCGGCCGATGCCTCGGGCCAACTCGCCGGACTCGCCCAGGTGGTGACCCTGAACTACCTGACCGTGCAAGCGGTCCGCCGGGTGCACGGCCAACTGGCCGTCCCCAGCGGCGGCGCCGTGCTGGTCTGGCCCGACCTCGGTCTCGAGCATCCCACGTACTCGCGTGAGGAGGTGTGCGAAGCGTCCTTCGTGGAAGGTCGGCTGATGCCCTCGCTCGGTCACCTCTCCGTGATTGCCCGGGGTACCGACAGCGCGTGGGAGCGGGCCCGGCAAGCCTCATACCGGGCGGCTGCACGCCGGGCGGCGGAGCAGCTGTCCCGCGCGCAGGCCGCCGACGACAAGGCCGGTCAGCTCAGCGTGCTGAACGACCGGGTGCAGGATCTTCTGAAGCAGGTCAAGACCTGGCAGGACCTCGCGCAGAGCTACGTGGAGGATCGCGACAAGGCCCAGTCCGAGGCCGCTGACGCCAAGACACTGCGCCAGGACCGCGACTACTGGAAGGGCCAGTACTTGGACCTGTCGAAGGGCGGGAGCGGACAGAAGGCGGCGCTCGACGTCTGGAGCGCGATCCCGATCCTGGGGGCCACGGACGCGCGACCCACGTTCGAGGCCCTCACCGAGGCGTCGGAGCAGCACATCGTGTTCACGCCGAGAGCGGCACGCGCGTGGAAGGAGTCTCGTTACCCGTACCGCCAGGAGATGACCGACCAGTTGACCGCTCTCGCGCAGGCCGCGATGGCTCTCTACACCAAGCCCGGCAGGATGCCGAGGCTGACCCAATGGTTCTGCGATAACCACGGGCTGAAGTACGCGCCCAACGACGAGAAGCTCAGCAAGGACAAAGATAAGCGCTACTTCGCGTTCGACGGCAACCCGCGCTGGGATGGACTGGGGCACATCAAGGTCCGGGACAACGTGCCGCCCAACGAGGTCGGACGGATTTACTTCGCCCTCGATCCCGACGGGAAGCGGTTCATCGTGAACCACGTCGGACTTCACCTGTAGCCGGCTGCGCTGACCACCCGCCTGCGGACTGCGCGTCCGCACAGTGCCGCCGAAACGCGCAAGACTCAGCGTCTCCCCCCACCCACCCTGATGTCCTGGTTCCAGGCGTTGCTCCGGCCGTTCCGCCCCGTCTTGCAGACGGTGTCGTAGCAGCGCCAGAACCAGACGCCGTTCCTGCGGCGGCGCAGCTCGATGCTCATGCCGCCACAGCGGCCGCACTTCGGCGGGCGGGTGAACAGCTCGGCGTGCTCGTGCTCCAGGAGCTTGCGGGCGAAGTGGCCGCCGCGGATCGTCAGCATGACCTCGCGGGTCCACGACTGGGACAGAGTGTTGAGGCTGCCGAGCATCACCGTCCGCTCGTCGATCACCGCGATCTTCTGGTGCATGACGTTGACGGGAATGACCGTGTGGACGACGGCCCGGAGGTCCGCGATGAGGCTCTGACTGTCCGGGCGGGCCTGGAGATGGTCCGTGTCGTCGCGGATGAACACGCTCACGCGCACGCCCCGACCGGCAGCCTCGCGCAGCAACGGAAGGATGCCGCGCACCCGGTTCGCGACCCACGGCGCCCACAGCCAGACCGAGGTGCGGGCCGTGCGGATCTCGTCCTCGAAGGTGCTGAAGAACGTCGTCTCGTCGTCGATGCCCGTGATCTCGACATGCCGGGCGAGTACGTCGGCGAGGGCGGCACCGAACTCCCCGCGGCTCGGCGCGTCCTCGTGCGGCGGCGTGATCAGATGGCCGGCCCGTAGACGCCGTACGCCCGGCGTGCCGACCAGGGCGGCCAGGTGGGAGAAGGCCGTGCCCTTCTTCGCGGAGCTGATGCGCTCCCAGCTGCCGATGACGTACAGGCGGGTCTGGACGCGGGTGGCCGCCACGTTGAACAGGCGCACGCCGCTGCGCGCCCAGTCCGACGCGCCCGGCTCCCGGTGCGCCAACGACATCCACAGTTCCCTGCCGTCGGCGCCCTCGACCGTGTCGAAGACGACGATGGGGAACTCGCGGCCCTGGAAGCGGTGCGCCGTGCCCACCTCCGCGAGCGGGCCGCCACCGCTCTCCACGTCCCGCAGCGCCTCCAAGGTCGCCTCCGCCTGGACGCCGTAGGGGGTGACGATGCCGGTGTCCTCGCCACTCGCGCGGTGGTAGTCCACCAGGGCTCTGGAGATCAGGGCCCCGGCCGGCCACCAGCCGCTGCGGCGTCCGGTCAGGTGGGGCCGGGCCAGTTCATGCAGGCCGTCGGTGTCGACAAGGACGATCTCCGGGTCGTCGGGGGGCCGCGGTGCCGCGGCCTGCTTGCCGCCCCGGAGCATTCCCCCGTACGCCAGCGAGTTCGCCAGGCCCATCACCGCCGGGCCGAAGCGGTGCTGCTCGGTCAGGGTGACGCAGGCCGGGTGCCGCCGGGCGTCCTCGGGGTCCTGGATGCCGCAGTGCCGGAAGACGTCCGAGAGGAGCCAGCGCCTGACGTCCGAGCGGTCGAGATCCTTCAGCCGCTCCTCGACGACCGGGCCGAGCTGCATGAAATCGCCGAGCAGGACGGCCGTCCGGGTCGCCTTCGCCGTCGCGAGGATCACCTCGGGCAGAGTCGCCGCACCCGCCTCGTCGACCAGGACCACGTCGTAGGGGCCGTCGAAGACCGCCTTGTTGGTACGGAACCGGGCGAGGGTGGTCGCGACCAGTTTCGCGCTCTCGATGATCTCGCCCTCGGCGTTGCGGGCGAGGCGTTCGTACTCCTCCTGGACCTGCTGGAACTCCTCCTCCAGCGCGGCCCGACGGGCGGTGTCGGCCGTCACCCGGGGCCGTAATCGCTCGGCGCGGGCATGGTGGGCGGGCCAGTCCTGCTGTTCGGCGCGGGCGGTGAGTTCCGCGGCGTCCAGGGCGCGGACGACGGCCCGTTCCAGCTGAGTGGCCTCCTCGCGACGGGCGGCCACCAGTTCCAGAGCCGACCTGTACGCGGATTGTGCCGCGGCCAGCGCCTGTTGCAGGGCCGCGATCTGCTCGGGAGTGTGGGTGATGCCGGTAACGAGGTCCGCCACTTCCCGCTCCAGCGCGACGACGTGTGCCTCAGCCGTGACGAGTGCGGCCTGGGCCGCCCGGCGGGTACGGGCGACGTCCTCCTCAGTGTCGGCCAGCCGCTCACGCAGCTCCTGTCGTTTCTCCCGGGCGCGCCACCGGGCCACCGACCGTTGGGCGTCCAGTTCCTCCAGTTCTTCGCGCAGGTCGCGAAGGTAGTCCTCGGCCGTCAGGGCGTCGGCCTGCTTGCGCTCCGCGGCCTTGAGGACGCGGGACTGCTCCTGGCGCAGCCGTTCCACTTCGGCCCACTTCCGGAGCGACTCCTCCGCCGCGTCCCGGCGACGCTGGGCCGCCACGGCGGCCTGCTGCACCGCGTCCCGGGCCGCCACGGCCTCCTCCAGCAGGGCCGCCGCCGTCTCCGCCCGCGTCCGCACGGACACCGGATCCTGGCCGGGCGTGCGCAGCAGCTTCAGCGCGTCGAAGTACGCGGCAGGATCGAAGCGGACGAGGGAGGCTTCCAGCGCGGCCAGCTCCGCCGTGCGGGCCCGGACGCCGACCAGCGCAGCCTCGATCCCGCGCCTGCGCTCCGCCGTCTCGGCCAGGCGCTCGCGCACCATGAGCGGCAGTGACACCCCAGGGTCGTCAGCGACCTCCCGCAACTGGGGCGGCCCCACCCGGACGATGTCACCCGGACCGTGCCTGCTCTCCTTCATCACCCCCAACAGGGCGTTGTCCACGGCGATGTTGGTGGCGGACACCAGCAGCACCCGGTCGCCGCGTGCGATCAGGTCGCCGATGGCACGCTTCAGTACCGTCGTCTTGCCGGTGCCCGGCGGACCCCACACCAGATGCGTGCCCTGGCCCAGGCACGCACGGTAGGCGTCCCCCTGTGCCGGGTGGAACCCCGGAGGGTCCGGGAGGGGAGCGGACGTGCCGCCGATCGAACCCGCGGCCAGAGCACCCGCCAGCGGCGCCTCGCCCAGTCCGGCGATGCCGTCGCGCAGAGCGGTGACGAGGAAGGTCGGCGGCTGCTTGAGCAGCCACAGATACGCGTCCGAGAGGTCGGCGAACTCGGCGACCTTCAACGTGAGCAGGGAGCCGTTCTGCACCGTCTCCGAGACGGTGAAGCCCTCCGTCTCGACACCGTCGGACTCGGGCCCCGCGAGACGCAGCGCGTCCAGCTGGTCCGGCCCGATGTCGGAGCCGCGCAGGTCCACCGCGTACCAGCCGGCCTCCTTGGTGCGGGTTGCCCTCCCCACCCGGTGCCAGCGCGGCTGCCTGCCGGTGCCGCCCATGATCGTCACCAGTTCGCCCAAGGCCGCGGCGATCTCCTCGCGCCACCCCACCCGTCGTCGCCCCCGCTCCCCGTACCGCCGACAGAACCCGCGCCGACCCTACCCAGCGGAAGCTGTGGGTGATCCTGTGGGCACCGTGCGGTACGGAAGATTCCGCACCGAGGGACATACGTGTCGGTGCCGCCTGGCAGGGTGGGGAGGCACTGAGAAGGGCGCGCGTCGTGCGGCTGGGCCGCGAGCCGAGAGAGGGAATGACCGCCTGATGCCCACGAGTGAGCCCCTGCTGAAGGACGTCATCGAGATCAAGGAAGACGTCCACGCCAGCGACTTCAACGTCCTCGTCGACCTCTCGGGCGCCCTCCAGCGCGAGCGCACCGGCCTCAAACTCGCCCAGGAACTGCTGCGGCGCCGCCGCGTTCACCCCGCGGCTGCGGACGGACTCGGACCCGACTATTCGATGTCCACATCGTTGGCCCCTTCGAGGAGGCGGGCCGCGAGGTCATCGGCCCACTTCAAGGCCCAGGCGCGGAGGGCGGTGATGGCGGCGTCATCGAGGCCGTAGGCGGAGAAGGCTTCGTCGTCGGTCCACTCGGCGCCCGTGAGGTTCGCTTGCAGGTCCTCGCGCTCGAAGCGGCCGCGGGCGTGGCGGTGGCCGAACTCCTCGAGCTCGGCATTGGTCCAGCGGCGGGAGGCGGCGAACACGTCGATCAGATCGCGGGGCGCTCCGCGGTCGGCGAGGGCACGGACCTTGGTTCCGACCACGTCCTCCTCCGCGAGGACGGGCCCGTACGGGCTCTGGGCGACGGGCCGCCAGAAATTCTCCTTGAGGATGTCGACCTCGCAGTCCTGCCCGGTGGCCGGGTCGGACACGGTGAAGCGGGCGGACAGCGGGGCAATTTCCAACGCGTGCACTTCCCAGCCGCGGGCTTCCAGGCCGGCGCGGAGCGTGGTGGCGATGTCGGCCATCGGCGCCGGGTTCTCAGTGGCGACGTCGAGGTCCTGGCTGGGGCGGTTGACAAGGTGGTGCGCCCGCACGGCGTACCCGCCGGTGAGAACCAGCGGGTACCGGGAGCCGAGGGCGATCACATCCGCCAGAAGCCGCGTGTGCAGCTCGGGCATGTCCGTCACGCGGCTGCCCGGGTGCGGGAGGCAAGCTGAGGGAAGGCGTCTTCCCATACGGCGCGCACGCTGCGGCCGACGAGGGTTCGCAGTACCGGCCACAGCTCGAGGAGCAGGTCCTGGTTGAGGTAGCGGGGCAGGTCGTCGTACAGGCCCTCGTGTAGGACGGCGCGGTACAGGCCCATGCGCTGGCGCGGTTTGTTCAGGTCGTACGAGGTTATCCCCGACCAGGCCACGTGCAGCGGCAGATCCACGACACCGTGCGTCGGCCCGCGCAGCTCGTCCAGCGACTTCGGCAGACGGCGGCGGAACTTCTCCCGGTACAGCGCGAGATCCTCGGCGACCGCGTCCGAGAGGCCGCTCGGCGCGGGTGCCGGGTGCTGTGGGCTGGAGGACATGCCTCCATTATGACGGCCGGGGAGCGGTAAGGGGCAGTGCCGGGGAATTCGCCCGCCTGCCCCTTACATCGGCAGTATCCCGGCCTGGCCTAAATGTCCCTGAGAAGTCCCACAGGCGAAGCCGAGCCCCCTCCTGGCTCGCATGCGTGCAGGTCAGGAAGGGGATTCGCGTTACCTTTTCTTAGAGCTTTCAGATGTCCCGGAAGATCTCGATCTGCGCCCCGATCGAGTTCAGCCGCTCCGCCAGGTCCTCGTAACCGCGGTTGATGACGTACACGTTGCGCAGGACGGACGTGCCCTCCGCCGCCATCATCGCCAGCAGGACGACCACCGCGGGGCGCAGGGCCGGCGGGCACATCATCTCGGCCGCGCGCCAGCGGGTCGGGCCCTCGACCAGGACGCGGTGCGGGTCGAGGAGCTGGAGCCGGCCGCCGAGGCGGTTCAGGTCGGTCAGGTAGATCGCGCGGTTGTCGTAGACCCAGTCGTGGATGAGGGTCTGACCCTGCGCCACCGCCGCGATCGCCGCAAAGAACGGCACGTTGTCGATGTTCAGGCCCGGGAACGGCATCGGGTGGATCTTGTCGATCGGCGCCTCCAGCTTGGAGGGCCGCACCGTCAGGTCCACCAGCCGCGTCCGGCCGTTGTCCGCGAAGTACTCCGGCGTGCGGTCGTGGTCGAGGCCCATCTCCTCCAGGACCGCCAGCTCGATCTCCAGGAACTCGATCGGCACCCGGCGGACCGTCAGCTCCGACTCCGTCACCACCGCGGCCGCCACCAGGCTCATCGCCTCGACCGGGTCCTCGGAGGGGGAGTAGTCCACGTCCACGTCGATGGTGGGTACACCGTGCACGGTGAGCGTCGTCGTGCCGATGCCGTCCACCTTGACGCCCAGTGCCTCCAGGAAGAAGCACAGGTCCTGGACCATGTAGTTGGAGGACGCGTTGCGGATGACGGTCGTGCCGTCGTGCCGCGCGGCGGCCAGCAGCGCGTTCTCGGTGACCGTGTCCCCGCGCTCGGTCAGCACGATCGGGCGGTCGGGGGCGACGGTCCGGTCGACCACTGCGTGGTACTGGCCCTCCGTCGCGGCGATGTCCAGGCCGAAGCGGCGCAGCGCGATCATGTGCGGCTCCACGGTGCGCGTGCCGAGGTCGCAGCCTCCGGCGTACGGCAGCATGAAGCGGTCCAGGCGGTGCAGCAGCGGGCCGAGGAACATGATGATGGAGCGGGTGCGGCGGGCCGCGTCCGCGTCGATCGCCGCCAGGTCCAGCTCGGCCGGCGGCACGATCTCCAGGTCGACGCCGTCGTTGATCCAGCGGGTGCGCACGCCGATGGAGTGCAGCACCTCCAGAAGGCGGTACACCTCCTCGATGCGGGCCACGCGGCGCAGCACCGTGCGCCCGCTGTTGAGCAGCGAGGCGCACAGCAGTGCCACGCACGCGTTCTTGCTCGTCTTGACGTCGATGGCGCCGGAGAGCCGGCGGCCGCCCACCACCCGCAGATGCATCGGGCCGGCGTAGCCCAGGGAGACGATCTCACTGTCCAGCGCCTCGCCGATACGGGCGATCATCTCAAGGCTGATGTTCTGGTTGCCGCGCTCGATCCGGTTGACGGCGCTCTGGCTGGTGCCGAGCGCCTCGGCGAGCTGGGCCTGTGTCCAGCCGCGGTGCTGCCTGGCGTCACGGATGAGCTTGCCGATGCGTACGAGGTAGTCGTCTGCCATGAGGTTGAGGCTATCTCAGATATGAGATGGCGCCTCTTGGGGGGTCCATTCGGGTGATGGTCGGGTGATGTGACGTCAGTATCCCCTGCTCCGGCGGCTGTGGGTGGTGCGCCGCCATCCGAAAGGTCCGGGCAGATCCATCGATGTCGTACGACGTCCGGTGCTGCTGCGGGTGTACCGGGGGCCGTTCCTGCTGCCGGTGGTGATGGACCACGACCGCTTGTTGATGTTCAGCCGCACCCCCGGAAGGATCCGGAAACTCTTGCGGAACGTGAGGGGCATCCTCGCCTCCCTGGTCGGTCCTGCCGTGACTGACTGTGTCTCAGTCGGATACCCCGGTCCTCGGCGGTGATGGCACCCGGGGCCGGGTTCGTACGAGGCCGGCGGGAGGGCGGGGGGTGGAGGGGCGGAGGGAAGCGTGCGCCCCGCAGGAGAGCGAGTCCGGCGCACCCGGAGCGTCCCCTCGACATATTCCTTGACGGGAATATTCTCTTCGGGGAATGATCGCGCCCATGGACGCACTCCTCACCGCACTGGCCGACCCGGTCCGCTGGCGGCTCGTGGGGCTGCTGGCCGAGCGGCCCCGCCCGGTCGGCGTTCTCGCCCAGCTCGCCGAGGCGCGCCAGCCGCAGACGACCAAGCACCTGCAGACCCTTGAACGCGCCGGCGTCGTCACCTCGCAGCGCAGCGGCCGGCGCCGTGTCTACGCGCTCCGGTCCGCCCCTTTGCGGGACCTGGCAGGTGCGCTCAGCCGGCTCGCCGACACCGCGGACCAGGAGGGCGGCCCGCGGGCGACCTACGACCGCTACGGACGGAGTCTCCGCGCGGAGCGGCTCGCCGCGGAGGAGCCGGGGTGGGCCGACGGCCGCTCGTTCAGGTTCCACCGGTCGCTGGCGGGGCGCCCCGAACTGGTCTGGCGCCACCTCACCGAGGCATCCCTGCTCGCCCGCTGGTGGACGCCGGACGACCTTCGCGTCTCCGAACTCGTCTTCGAGGCGCGACCGGGTGGGCGGGTGGTCCAGGAGTACCGCGATGCCGAGGACTCCGACGGCTCCGACCCGGTCGCCGGTCGCGCGGAGGGAGTCGTCGAGGACGTGCGCCCCGGTGAGCACCTCGGCTACCGGCTCTCTCCCGTGCTGCCCGACGGGGGCGTCGCCTTCACCGCCCACGTCGGCATCGGCCTGAAGCCCACCGGTACGGGCACGGACCTCGACGTCCACTGGCGGATCACCGACAGCACCGTCGACTCCGCCGACTTCGTCGCAGGCATCGAGATCGGCTTCGGCCAGAGCCTCGACAAGCTCGTGGCGGCCCTCGCCGCGGACCCGCACGACACCGACAGTGCCGACACGAGGAGCGCGAGATGACCGATTCGACCGGCCGCAGGGTGACCGCGAACCTGGCCCTCAGCCTCGACGGACGTTACAACGGTCCCGGCGGGGCCGGAGATTTCGGCGCGTTCGCCCCGTACGTGACCACCGAGGTCGCGCGGAACCACCTCACCCGCATCTGGGAGGGCGCGACGACGGCGCTGCTCGGCAGGGTCAACGCCGAGGGATTCCTGGGGTACTGGCCGTCGGTCGCCGCGGACGAGAACGCCGATCCGCGTGATCGTGGATATGCGAGGTGGCTGGTCGGCGCCGAGAAGGTGGTCTTCTCGGCCACCTTGGCCGAGGCGCCGTGGGAACGCACCCGCGTGGTGAACGCCCCCGCCGCGGACGTCGTCGCCGACCTCAAGACCACCGGCGAGGGCGACATCCTCGTCAACAGCAGCGCCAGCGTCATCAAGGCGCTTCTCCCGGCGGATCTGCTGGACCGGCTGTATCTCATGATCTTCCCCGAGATCGTCGGGGGCGGGCAGCGGCTGTTCGAGGACGGCCTGCCGAGCTCGCGATGGAAGCTCGCCCATCAGGAGACCGGCGATCTGGGCGAGATCGCCGTGGTCTACGACCGAGTGCGCTGATCCGGCCGGTCGGCGCACCCGGCGTGCTCCTTGTCCGGGCCGGTCGGGGCGCCGTCCTTGCCGGGGCGTCCTGCCGTGGCGCCCTGCGAGACGCACCCCGGCCGGTACGGCCGCCGGCGCCCCGGCGCGATCGACCCGTACGGCTGGTCCACCGGGACGGAAGGCCGAACGACCGGGTTCGCCAGGCGAACGCCTCCAGGCGACGGGAGCGGTCACCGGGTCCCGGGCATGACCATTCCGCGCCCGTGTACTAGGATTATCTCGACATCGAGATATCTGCCGAGGCGCACCGCGGTCGCCACGCGACTTAGGCATACCTAACTTAGCCTGACCTCACCGGAACGGCCAAGCCGGCGTGGCGGCACGATTGACGGTGGTACGCGCACATCAATGAAGGAGACTGTCGTGTCGGCGAACAGCTTCGACGCCCGCAGCACGCTGCAGGTGGGCGACGAGTCGTACGAGATCTTCCGGCTGGACAAGGTCGAGGGCTCCGCGCGCCTTCCCTACAGCCTGAAGGTGCTGCTGGAGAACCTCCTCCGCACCGAGGACGGCGCGAACATCACCGCCGACCACATCCGCGCCCTGGGCGGCTGGGACTCCCAGGCGCAGCCGTCGCAGGAGATCCAGTTCACGCCGGCCCGCGTGATCATGCAGGACTTCACCGGCGTGCCCTGTGTCGTCGACCTCGCCACGATGCGTGAGGCCGTGAAGGAGCTCGGCGGCGACCCGGCGAAGATCAACCCGCTGGCCCCGGCCGAGCTGGTCATCGACCACTCCGTGATCGCCGACAAGTTCGGCACCAACGACGCCTTCAAGCAGAACGTCGACCTGGAGTACGGCCGCAACAAGGAGCGCTACCAGTTCCTGCGCTGGGGCCAGACCGCCTTCGACGAGTTCAAGGTCGTCCCGCCCGGCACCGGCATCGTCCACCAGGTGAACATCGAGCACCTGGCCCGCGTCGTCATGACCCGCGACGGCAAGGCGTACCCCGACACCCTGGTCGGCACCGACTCGCACACCACGATGGTCAACGGCCTCGGCGTCCTCGGCTGGGGCGTCGGCGGCATCGAGGCCGAGGCCGCCATGCTCGGCCAGCCGGTCTCCATGCTGATCCCGCGCGTCGTCGGCTTCAAGCTCACCGGTGAGCTGCAGCCCGGCACCACCGCCACCGACCTGGTGCTCACCATCACCGAGATGCTGCGCAAGCACGGCGTCGTCGGCAAGTTCGTCGAGTTCTACGGCGAGGGCGTCGCCGCCACCTCGCTGGCCAACCGCGCCACCATCGGCAACATGTCGCCGGAGTTCGGCTCCACCGCCGCGATCTTCCCGATCGACGACGAGACGCTGAGCTACCTGCGCCTGACCGGCCGCTCCGAGCAGCAGGTCGCCCTGGTCGAGGCCTACGCCAAGGAGCAGGGCCTCTGGCTGGACCCGCAGGCCGAGCCGGACTTCTCCGAGAAGCTCGAGCTGGACCTGTCCACGGTCGTCCCGTCCATCGCCGGCCCGAAGCGCCCGCAGGACCGCATCGAACTGACCCGCGCCGCCGAGCAGTTCAACGCCGACGTGCTCGACTACGTGGCCGCCGGTGTCACCGGCGGCGACGACCGCAAGCCGGGCGTCCCGCAGCAGGAGCAGCCGCACGGTGTCGCCTCCCCGGTCGACGAGGCGAGCGCCGAGTCCTTCCCCGCCAGCGACGCCCCGGCCTACGGCCACGACGACAACGGTGCCGGCGCCCCGCAGCACCCCGCCGCGGCGGCCGGTACCGGCCCGTCCAACCCGGTCGAGGTGACCGCCCCCGACGGCACCACCTACACGCTGGACCACGGCGCGGTGACGGTCGCGGCCATCACCTCCTGCACCAACACCTCCAACCCGTACGTCATGGTCGCCGCCGCGCTGGTGGCCAAGAAGGCGGTGGAGAAGGGCCTGACCCGCAAGCCGTGGGTCAAGACCACCCTCGCCCCGGGCTCCAAGGTCGTCACCGACTACTTCGAGAAGGCGGGCCTCACCCCGTACCTCGACAAGGTCGGCTTCAACCTGGTCGGTTACGGCTGCACCACCTGCATCGGCAACTCCGGCCCGCTGCCGGAGGAGGTCTCCAAGGCCGTCAACGAGCACGACCTGGCCGTCACCTCGGTGCTGTCCGGCAACCGCAACTTCGAGGGCCGGATCAACCCCGACGTCAAGATGAACTACCTGGCGTCCCCGCCGCTGGTGGTCGCCTACGCGATCGCCGGTTCCATGAAGGTGGACATCACCCGCGAGGCCCTCGGCCACGACCAGGACGGCAACCCGGTCTTCCTGAAGGACATCTGGCCCTCCGAGGCCGAGGTGAACGACGTCGTGGCGAACGCCATCGGCGAGGACATGTTCTCCAAGTCCTACTCCGACGTCTTCGCCGGCGACGCCCAGTGGCAGGCGCTGCCGATCCCGACCGGCGACACCTTCGAGTGGGACGCGGAGTCCACCTACGTCCGCAAGCCCCCGTACTTCGAGGGCATGCAGATGGAGCCGGCCCCGGTCGAGGACATCAGCGGCGCCCGCGTGCTGGCCAAGCTGGGCGACTCGGTCACCACCGACCACATCTCCCCGGCCGGCGCCATCAAGGCCGACACCCCGGCCGGCAAGTACCTCACGGAGCACGGCATCGAGCGCCGCGACTTCAACAGCTACGGCTCGCGCCGCGGCAACCACGAGGTCATGATCCGCGGTACGTTCGCCAACATCCGCCTGCGCAACCAGATCGCGCCGGGCACCGAGGGCGGCTACACGCGTGACTTCACGCAGGAGGGCGGCCCGGTCTCCTTCATCTACGACGCCTCGCGGAACTACCAGGCCGCCGGCATCCCGCTGGTCGTCCTGGCCGGCAAGGAGTACGGCTCCGGCTCGTCCCGCGACTGGGCGGCCAAGGGCACCGCGCTCCTCGGCGTCAAGGCCGTCATCGCCGAGTCGTACGAGCGCATCCACCGCTCGAACCTCATCGGCATGGGCGTCCTGCCGCTGCAGTTCCCCGAGGGCCACACCGCCGAGTCCCTCGGTCTGACCGGCGAGGAGACCTTCTCCGTCTCCGGCGTGACCGAGCTGAACAACGGCACCACGCCCCGCACGGTGAAGGTCACCACCGACACCGGTGTCGAGTTCGACGCGGTCGTCCGCATCGACACCCCCGGTGAGGCCGACTACTACCGCAACGGCGGCATCCTGCAGTACGTGCTGCGCAGCCTGATCCGCAAGTAAGGGCCGGGCAGGACGACCGAGGGCCGCATCCCCGCGCGGGGATGCGGCCCTCGGCGTTCGCGGACCGCGGCCCCGCGCGGCCCGGTATGCGCGGCAACCGTTTACAACCCCGTCCCCCGGCGATACCGTCGCCCTCACGGACGAGGTGGGAGCGCTCCCATGAGCGTGGCGGACCGGAACCCGTCGCCGGGGCGCGGCCACCTCGTCCGCCCCGCGTCCTTGTCACCCGTCGACCCCCACAGCCGCGGACGGGAGCGTCATGATCGCGCCAATCGAGCCTCGTGCCGGCGTCCGGCCGGCGCTGCGCACCGGCAGCAGGGTGCTGTTCCTCGCCCTGGTCTGCCTGCTGGCCGCGGTGCCGGCGGCCGGCCTGGCCCTGACCTCGGGCGCCGTCACCCACGCCCGCCCCGACACGCTGCCGCGCCCCGAACTCCCCGGCCTGCTCTGCCGGGCGGGCACGACGCCCGCCGCCGGCGCCCCGGACCGCGCCGACGGCATCGTGCGCCTGATGCCCGCGGCCTGCGACCTCCGGGCGGCCTCGCTCGCCTCCCGGCGGACCGCCCACGCCGGAACGGCCCTGTCATGCCGGGCCGGTTGACCTCCGTTCCGGGCCGGCTGCCCTCCACCCCGGGCCGGTGCGGTCACGCGCCCCCCGTCTCGGCCGCCTCCGGGCGGCAGGGCCGCGCCTTGCCGCAGGTCTCCGCCTCCGGGCGGCAGGGCCGCGCCCCGTCCCAGGTCCCCGCCACCTGGCGGCGCGCCCGCGCTCCGTCGCCACCCGTGCCCTTATGCTCCCAACACCCCTCGCAGCCATCCCAGTTGCCGCCGCACATGCACCGCGTCCCCGCCCTCGTGCCCGTTGTACGGGTAGGCGTGCAGCACCTTCTCCTCCTGCCCGCCCGTCAGCTCCGCGTAGCGGTTGTACGCCGCGTACGCGCCGCTCGGTGGGCACACCGTGTCGCGGAGGCCCACGCCGAAGTGGACGGGCGCCTGCGCGCGGCGGGCGAAGGAGACGCCCTCGACGTGGGCCAGGGTGCGGTGGGCCGCCTCCTCCGCGCCCCGGTGGACGGCGAGGTAGGCGCTGATCTCGCCGTACGGCGCCGCGTCCGTGAGGTCCAGCGCGCGGCGGATCCCGCACAGGAAGGGGGCGGTGACCAGGACCGCCGCGAGGTCCGGGACCAGTCCCGCGACCGCCAGCGCCAGGCCCCCGCCCTGGCTGTTGCCCGCCGCCGCGACCCGGGAGGCGTCGGTGCCGGGCAGTGCGCGCACGGCCTCCACCGCGCGCACCGCGTCGGTGATCAGGCGGCGGTAGTGATAGTCGTGCGGGTCGAGCAGCCCGCGCGCCGCCGGTCCGGGGCCGCCCGGCGCACCGGCGTGCGGGTCGGGGGTGTCGCCCCCGCAGCCGTACTGGTCGCCCTGCCCGCGGTTGTCCATCAGCAGATGCGCGTACCCGGCGTTCACCCAGGTCAGCCGCTCGTGGGGGAGGCCGCGTCCGCGTCCGTACCCGGCGAACTCCACCACGGCCGGGAGCGGTTCGGCCGCCCCCGCGGGGCGGCTGAACCACGCGCGCACCGGGTCGCCCGCGAAGCCGCGGAAGGCGACGTCCCAGGTCTCGGTCAGCCGCAGCCCGCTGTCCGCCGGGTCGGCGGAGACCAGAACGTCCCCCGCGCCCGACGCCTCCTCCAGCGTGCGCTTCCAGAACGCGTCGAAGTCCGCGGGTTCGGCGAGGTCCGGGCGATGACGCTCCAGTTCAGCCGGGGGCAGGTCGAACGCGGGCACGCGGCACCTCGCAGATCCGGACGGACGGCACCCCCGATCGTTGCGGGCGTGCCGCAGGAAATTTCGGTGGACGGTAACAGGTCTTGACCGGGTTCCGCAGCGGTCCGTTCCGGACTTCCACGCGCCGTGAAGCGGGAAAAACCGCCTGCGCGCCACCCATTGACACCACTGACCGTGACTCATAAGTTGCCGCGGAGTTACCGGTAGATGCTCGAAAGTTTCGGTCTGTGTCAGGCACGGGAGGCCCGGCCCATGAGCAGCTCCACCACGTCGGCTCCACCCCCGGGCCTCCAGGGCCCGCCGCCGGCGCCCCCGCCCCGCCGCCGCACCCGGTCGCCCTCGCCCACCGGCTGGCGGCGTGCGCTGCGCAAGGACTGGCAGCTCTACTCGCTGGCCGTGCTGCCGCTGCTGTTCTTCCTGGTGTTCCGCTATCTGCCGATGATCGGCAACGTGATCGCGTTCCGCCGGTTCGAGCCGGGCGGGTCGATCCTCGGCGAGTACTGGGTGGGACTGCGGTACGTCGAGATGTTCCTGTCCGACCCGACCTTCTGGCAGGTCTTCCGGAACACCCTGTGGATCGGCGGGCTGACGCTCCTCTTCTGCTTCCCGGTCCCGATCGTGCTCGCCCTGCTGCTCAACGAGGTCCGCCGCAGGTCACTGAAACGATTCGTGCAGTCGGTGTCCTACCTGCCGCACTTCCTGTCCGTCGTGATCGTCGCCGGCATCACGATGCAGATGCTCGCCACGGACGGCCCGGTCAACCACGTGCTCGGCTGGTTCGGGCACGACCCGATCCGGTTCATCCAGGAGCCCGAGTGGTTCCGCACCATCTACGTCGGCTCCGAGATCTGGCAGACCGCGGGCTGGGGCACCATCCTCTACCTCGCCGCGCTCACCACCATCGACGAGGACCTGTACGAGGCCGCCCGGATCGACGGCGCGAACCGCTGGCGGCAGATCTGGCACGTCACCCTGCCCGGCATCCGTCCCACCATGATCACGCTGCTGATCCTCAACATCGGCACGTTCCTGGCCGTCGGTTTCGAGAAGGTCCTGTTGCTGTACAACCCGCTGACGTATCCCACCGCCGACGTCATCTCCACCTACCTCTACCGGACCGGTGTGGAGTCCAACAGCTTCAGCTACGCCGCCGCCATCGGCCTGTTCGAGGCGGTCATCGGCCTGGTGCTGATCACCTCGGCCAACCAGCTCTCGCGCCGCACGGTGGGGACGAGCCTGTGGTGAGCACCATCCGCCCCTCCCGGGGCCACCGCGTCTTCCAGGGCGTGAACGGCGTCGTCCTCACCCTGGTCGTGCTGATCACGCTGTACCCGTTCGTCAACATCGTCGCCCGGTCGTTCAGCGGCGAGCGGGAGATCCGCGCCGGTGACGTGACACTGTGGCCCAAGGGCTTCAACCTCACCACCTACGAGATCGTCTTCTCCGACTCGATGTTCTGGCGGAACTACGGCAACACCGTCCTCTACACGGTCGTCGCCACCGCCGTCGCCATGGTGCTGACCACCTGCTACGCCTACGTCCTGTCCAAGCACCACCTCAAGGGCCGCGGCGCGCTGGTCGGGATCGCCGTGTTCACCATGTTCTTCACCGGCGGCCTCATCCCGAACTACGTCCTGGTCACCAGCCTCGGACTGAAGAACAGCGTGTGGGCCATCGCCCTGCCGAACGCGATCAGCGTCTTCAACCTGCTGGTGATGAAGGCCTTCTTCGAGAGCCTGCCGTCGGAGCTGGAGGAGGCCGCGCAGATCGACGGCCTGAGCACCTACGGCATCCTGCTGCGGATCGTGCTGCCGCTGTCCAAGGCGGTCGTCGCCACCATGGTGCTCTTCTACTCGGTGTCCTTCTGGAACTCCTGGTTCTCGGCGTTCCTCTACATGGACCGCACCGAGCTGATGCCGGTCACGGTGTATCTGCGCAACCTCCTCGCGGGCGCCACCGGCGGCACCGGCGCCGGCGCCACCACCGAGAACCTCACCCAGGTCAACGCCAACATCCAGGCGGTGACGATCGTGCTCACCTCGCTGCCGATCCTCTGCGTGTACCCGTTCGTGCAGCGCTACTTCGTCTCCGGCGTGATGCTCGGCGCGGTCAAGGGCTGACGGCCGTCCGCACCCCCCTCCACCCCCCAGGAGTCCCCGTGAAGAACACCGGACAGCTCTCCCGGCGCCAGATCCTCGCCGCCGCGGGCTTCATCGGCCTCGCCACGCTCACCGGCTGCGGCAGCGGCGGCGACGGCGAGGACGCCAAGGACCTGTCGAAGAAGCGCACGGGCGCCATGAGGAACTACCGCGCCGGACAGCAGTTCAAGGCCACCGAGCCGCTCACCTTCACCGTCCTGCACAACGACAACCCGGTCTACCCGATGAAGGAGAGCTGGCTGTTCTGGAAAGAGCTCACCCGGCGCACCGGCGTCACCCTGGACGCCACCCCGGTCCCGCTGAGCGACTACGAGAAGAAGCGCAGCCTCCTCATCGGCGCGGGCGACGCCCCGCTGCTGATCCCCAAGACCTACCCGGGCGCGGAGACCGCGTTCGTCTCCTCCGGAGCCGTCCTGCCGGTCAGCGAGTACGCCGACCTGATGCCCAACTTCCAGGAGAAGGTCAAGAGATGGAACCTCCAGCCGGAGGTCGACTCGCTGCGCCAGTCCGACGGCCGCTACTACCTGCTCCCCGGACTCCACGAGAAGGTGCGCCAGCAGTACTCGCTGTCCTTCCGCACCGACGTCCTCGCCAGGCACGGACTGGCCCTGCCGGCCACCTGGGACGAGGTGTACACGACTCTCAAGGCGCTCCGTGAGGAGTACCCGGACCGCTACCCGTTCACCGACCGCTGGAGCACCAACACCCCGTTCCCGGCGGGCGCGCTGTTCCAGTACCTCGGCCAGGCGCACGGCGTCCGGGCCGGCTGGTCGTACCTGAACACCACCTGGGACGCCAAGGCGGAGCAGTTCGTCTTCACCGGCGCCACGGACGCCTTCCGCCGGGTCGTGGAGTACCTGCGCACGCTGGTCGCCGAGAAGCTGATGGACCCGGAGAGCTTCACCCAGACCGACGAGGAGGCGGTCGAGAAGCTGCTGGGGGAGAGGTCCTTCGCGATCAGCGCCAACGCGCAGGAACTGGTGCAGAACTACCGCTACAACCTCCAGCGGCAGGTCAAGGGCGCCACCATCGAGATGATCCCGGTGCCGCTCGGCCCGGCGGGTCCGGTCGTCATGGGCGGCGCGCGCCTGGAGAACGGCATGATGATCTCCAGCAAGGCGCTGGAGCGGGACGACTTCGTCGCCCTGATGCAGTTCGTGGACTGGCTCTGGTACTCCGACGCCGGCCAGGAGTTCTGCAAGTGGGGCGTGGAGAACACCACGTTCACCCGCTCCGGCGCCGCGGGCTACGCACTCAGGCCCGGCATCTCCCTCATGGGCTCCGACCCGGACGCCCCGAAGGACCTGCAGAAGGACTTCGGCTTCCACAACGGCGTGTTCACCTACGGCGGCAGCTGGGCCCTGGTGTCCTCCTCCTTCGGGCCGGACGAGAAGAAGTTCACCGACGCGATGGCCGCGCGCAAGGAGCTGTCCACCGACCCGCCGCACCCGCTGCGCGCCGAGGAGCAGGAGCAGGCCACCCTCTGGGACACCCCGCTGAAGGACCACGTCACCCAGAACGCCCTGCGCTTCGTGCTCGGCAAGCGCCCGCTGTCCGAGTGGGACGACTACGTCAAGGAGCTCAAGGCCAAGAACATGGACCGGTACATCGAGCTGCACAACCAGGCGTACCAGCGGTTCCAGAAGGAGAACGCGTGATCCGCGTGCCCGCGGAGCCGGCCGGCCGGCTGTCCGGCGCCTGGCGCGCCTGCGTCGGCACCGGCCGGCTCGACCTCGCCCTGCGCCGCGACCACCAGGACTCCCTCGCCCTGATCCAGCGCGAGATCGGCTTCCGTCATCTGCGCGGCCACGGCCTGCTCAGCGACGGCATGGGCGTCCACCGCCCCTACGCGTGGCAGGGCGCCCGCCGCACCCGCCACTCGTTCACCTACCTCGACCAGGCGCTCGACGCCTGCCTCGCCGCCGGCATCCGCCCGTTCCTCGAACTCGGTTTCATGCCCCGGGAGATGGCCTCGGGGACGCAGACGGTGTTCTGGTGGGAGGGGAACGTCACCCCGCCCGCCGACGAGAAGGAGTGGACCCGCCTGGTGCGCGCGGTCCTCACCCACCTGATCGCCCGCTACGGCCTCGCCGAGGTGCGCACCTGGCCCGTCGAGGTGTGGAACGAGCCGGACCTGCCGCAGTTCTGGCAGGACGCCGACGAGACGGCCTACCACCGGCTGTACGAGGCGACGGCGCACACCGTGAAGGAGGTGGACGCGGAGCTCGCGGTCGGCGGGCCCGCGCTGTCGCCGGCCGCGGACGGCTGGCTGGAGCGGTTCGCCGAGTTCGCCGAACGCCGTGACGTGCCCGTGGACTTCGTGTCCCGCCACGCCTACGCCTCCGGGCCCGCGCAGCACGTCCCGTTCGGCACCCACCAGACCCTGGCCCCGGCGAGCACCCTGCTCGACCAGTTCGCCCAGCCGCGCAAGGCGCTCCGAGGAACGCGCCTGGCCGGACTGCCCGTGCACATCACCGAGTTCAACTCCTCCTACCGGCCCGACAACCTGATCCACGACACCGCCTTCCACGCCGCCTACCTCGCTCCGGTGGTGGCGGCGGGCGGCGACCACGCCGACTCCTTCTCCTACTGGACGTTCAGCGACGTCTTCGAGGAGACCGGCGTCCCCACCGCCCTGTTCCACGGCGGGTTCGGCCTGCTCACCCACCGCCAGATCCGCAAACCCACCTACCACCTGTACGCGTTCATGGCCCGGATGGGGGAGGAACGGCTCGCGCGCGGCGACGACCACGTGGTGACCCGGCACCCCGACGGACGGATCACCGTCCTCGCCTGGGCCCCCGTCGACCCCACGGGACGCACCCCGGGCCCGGACCGGCACACCCTGCGCCTGTCCCTCCCGGTGGGCGGCGAGGGGCGCGGCGAGGTGTTCGCGCGCCGGTCCTCCGTCGACGAGGAGCGCGGCAACGCGTACACCGCCTGGCGGCACATGGGCTCCCCGCACTCCCCGCGGCCCGGTCAGCTCGACGTGCTGCACGAGGCCGCCGAGCCCGCCCGCGGCCACGGCCGGCTGCCCGTCGAGGACGGCCGGACGGACCTCACCGTCACCCTCGCCCGCCACGAGATCACCCTCGTCGAGCTGACCCCGGTGGACGACGAGACCCCGCCCTGGTGGGACGAGCGGCGGCTGCTCGGCGGGGAGGCGCCGTGAGCACGGTACGCGCCGACGCCTTCGGCACCGGCCCGCTCTCCCGGGCCGCCGCGCTGATCCACACGCTCGTCACCGTCGAGGCCCTGCTGCTGCTCACCGCGGCGCCGGGCCTCGCCGGTCTCTTCCTGCTCGCCCCCGACCCCGCCAACCTGCCGCTCGCCGCCCTCTGTCTGCTGCCCCTCGGCCCGTCCGCCGCCGCGGCCCTCTACGCCCTGCACCACCGCAGCGGCGACCTCACCGAACTCCGCCCGGCCCGCGCCTTCCTGCGCGGCTGGCGGATCAACGCCGTCCCCGCGCTGAAGCTGTGGACGCCGCTGCTCGGCTGGCTCACGGTCATCGCGTTCACCCTCACCCACTTCCCGGCCACCGGGCTGCCCGGCTGGTGGGCGTTCCTGCTCGCCGTCATCGGCGTCGGGAGCCTGCTGTGGGGCGCCCACGCGCTGGTGCTGACCGCCCTGTTCGCCTTCCGCGCCCGCGACACCGCCCGCCTCGCCGCGTACTTCCTGGCGCGGCGCCCCCGGACCACCGCGGGCGCCCTGTCGCTGCTGGTCCTCACGGCCGCCGGCACCGCCCTGCTCACCGAGGCGCTGCCCGCCCTGCTCGCCGCGCCGCTGCTGCTGTCGCTGCTGCGCGGCAGCCGCCCGGTGATCGAGGAGACCCGGGACCACTTCACGGTCTGAGGCCGCCCCCGCCCTCAGTGGATGGTGCGCCCGTGCGCGTCCGGCACCCCGGACTTGCGCAGGAAGTAGCTGTTGATCTGGTCCCGCCACTCGCGGGCGCAGCGCAGCTGCTCCTCGAACCGCTCGGCCACCCGCGCGTGCCGCTCCGGCTCCACCAGGTCCACGAGGCCCGCCCACACCCGGCGGGCCTCCTCGGCCTCCTCCACGCCCTCGAAGTGGGTGTCGTAGATGTGCTGGATCACCGTCTTCCCGCTGTGCAGCACATGGCCGTAGGGCACGTGGTGGAAGAACAGCAGCAGCTCGTCGGGGCAGGTGCCGGGGGACTCGTAGAGCTTCGCCCACGGCTCGGCGTACTGCCCGGCGAAGCCGGTGCCCGTCGCGGTGGAGCGGTCGACGCCGATGCCGTCCCGGTCGGCGAAGTGGTAGGTGCCCCACGGGCTGTACTCGTAGCCGTCCACGCTCGGCCCGTAGTGGTGGCCCGGCTGCACCATGAAGCCCACGCCGAGCGGCGCGGTGTACTTCTCGTACGTCGCCCAGGAGCCGTCCAGGATCGCGTGCAGCCCGTCGGCCAGCCGGCCCGGGGCGCCGGGGTGGGTGAGGGCGGTCCACTCGTCGAGGACGGCCCCCGGATCCGCCGCCGGGTCCCACGCCAGCCGCCCGAAGGTGTACAGGTTCGCCTGGGCGAGCGGGTGCCCGGTCCAGAACCGGTCGTCGCCGGCGTTGGACACCGCGACCAGCCCGTCCGCGAGCCGCCCGGCGGCCACCTCGCCGTCCGGGCGGAACCGCAGCGCCTCGCTCCACATCGGGCCCAGCCAGCACACGTGCCGCTGCTGCCCGGTGTACTCCTGGGTCACCTGGAGCTCCACCGCGAGCCGGGTCCCCGGCATCGCGCCGATCAGCGGGGAGACCGGCTCGCGCACCTGGAAGTCCATCGGCCCGTGCTTCACCTGGAGCACCGCGTTGTCCGCGAACTCCCTGTCCAGCGGGGTGAAGTGGTCGTACGCGGCCCGCGCCCGGTCGGTCGAGCGGTCCCGCCAGTCCTGGCGGTGGTCGTAGACGAAGGCCCGCCAGTGCACCGTGCCGCCGTACGGCTCCAGCGCGGCGGCCAGCGCGTTCACCCCGTCGGCGTGCGAGCGGCCGTAGGCGAAGGGGCCGGGCTGTCCCTCGGAGTCGGCCTTGACCACGTACCCGCCGAAGTCCGGGATCGCCTCGTACACGCGGGCGGTCGCCCCCGCCCACCAGTCGCGTACGGCCTCGTCCAGCGGGTCGGCGGTGGGCAGCCCGCCCAGCGGCATCGGCGCGGCGAAGCTGACCGACAGGTGCGTGCGGATGCCGTACGGGCGCAGGGCGCCGGCGATCGCGGCCACGTCGCCGATCCGGTCGGTCAGCAGCCGTGCCTCCGTGGCGTGCACGTTGACGTTGTTGACGGCGACGGCGTTGATCCCGCACGCGGCCAGCAGCCTGCCGTACGCCCGCACCCGGCCGAGGTCCCCGCGCGCCCGGCCGTCCGCCCAGAACAGGGAGCCGCCGGCGTAGCCGCGCTCGACCTGCCCCATCACCGGGTGCACGGCCACGTTGTCCCAGTGGTCCAGCATGCGGGTGGCGAGCGCGGGCCGGTGGGTGCGCGGCGGAAGGTCCCCGGCGAAGGCGTCCTCGCCGAGCCGCACGACGTGGAACAGCCCGTACAGCAGCCCGCGCCCGCCGGACGCGGTCAGTGTCGTGGTACCGCCGCCGCGTTGGAGTGTGTAACCCTCGTCGGCCGGTTCGCCGCCGGTGAGTTCGAGGACCAGGTTGGCGTCCACCGCGTGGCCGTCCCGAGTCACCTCGCCGCCGAACCGCGCGCAGGCGTCGGCGAGTTCACCGTGCACCGTGTCCGCCAGGGGGTCCGTGACGCCCCGCAGCACCGAACGCCGGATGCCGACCGCGCGGAACGCGGCGGCGGGCAGCCAGGCGGCGTCGAAGTCCCCCGAGTCCGTCATGGCTCCATTCTGGTGCACCGGGTGCTCCGGAGGTACCCGTGGCCGGCGGAAAACCCAGGAGTGGGCCCAAGGAGAAGGCGGGCCCGGACCAGGTCCGGGCCCGCCAGGTGAGCGGGGGTCAGCTCAGCAGTTCCACCTCCGCCAGTGTCGCCTCACCGGTCAGCACCAGCCGGTAGTGCGCGTACGCCTTCGGTTCGGCGACCGAGAAGGCGCGGGTCTGCCGGTCCCAGCGGAAGGACTCGTCCGTGCGCCGGTCCAGGTCCCGCCACGCCGTGCCGTCCGCCGAGCCCTGGAGCACCCAGCCGGTGGGCGCCCTGGTGCGGTCGGAGGAGGTCAGCGTGTACTGCACCGCCTTCGCGGCCTTCTCGACCGGCAGGTCGACCGCGGTGACCGTGGCGCCGGTCGCCGAGGTGTTGTCGAACAGGGCGCCGTCGCCCTTCAGCGCGTCCGAGCGGGGCGTGGGCACCTCGTCGTCCTGGGTGATCGACACCGGCGCCGCGTTCTCGCCGGTGCCCCACGCCGACGGGCGCGGGCCCATGTCGAACTCCAGCACGCCGCCCCTGGCGATCACCGAGTGCGGCAGCGCCGTGGAGTTCCACCGCTTGCCGTTGACCTTCAGCCCCTGCACGTACACGTTCTCGGCGCTGTTCCTCGGCGCCTTGACGACCAGGTCGCGGCCGTTCTCCAGGTGCACGGTCATCTTCGTGAACAGCGGGGAGCCGATGGCGTACTCGCCGCTGCCCATCACCAGCGGGTAGAAGCCGAGCGAGGAGAACAGGTACCAGGCGGACTGCTCGCCGTTGTCCTCGTCGCCGTGGTAGCCCTGCCCGATCTCACTGCCGGTGTAGAGACGGGACAGCACCTCGCGCACGTTCTTCTGCGTCTTCCAGGGCTGCCCGGCCGCGTCGTACATGTACAGGGCGTGGTGGGCCACCTGGTTGGAGTGGCCGTACATGCCCATCCGCACGTCGCGCGCCTCGATCATCTCGTGGATGACGCCGCCGTAGGAGCCCTTGAGGTCCGGGGAGGCCGTCTCGGGCGTGGAGAGGTACTCGTCCAGCTTGTCGGCGAGGCCCTTGCGCCCGCCGTACAGGTTGGCGAGGCCCCGGCTGTCCTGGGCGGCGGTGAACGCGTAGCCCCAGCCGTTGGTCTCCGTGTAGTCGTAGCCCCACACCCGGGGGTCGTACGCGGAGGACTTCACCCGCCAGTCGCCCTCGAGGTCGCGGCCCTGGAAGAAGCCCGCCTCGGAGTCGAACAGGTTGACGTAGTCCTGCGCCCGGTCGAGGAAGTACGCGGACTCCTCCTGGTAGCGCTTGTCACCCGTCTTCTCGTACAGCGCCTCGCCCATCCTGGCGATGCCGTAGTCGTTGAGGTAGCCCTCCAGGGCCCAGGACAGGCCCTCGTGGGTCTCGGTGCTGGTGTAGCCGAGGAACGGCGAGGTCGCCATGCCCTTGCGGCCCACACCGGACGACGGGGGCACCACGGTGGCGTTCTTCACCGCGGCGTCGTACGCGGCCTTCGCGTCGAAGGTGTCGACGCCCTTGACGTAGGCGTCCGCGAAGGCGACGTCCGAGGAGGTGCCGGTCATCAGGTCCGCGTAGCCGGGGGAGGACCAGCGCGAGGTCCAGCCGCCGTCCTTGTAGTGCTGCACGAACCCGTCGACCAGCTCACCGGCCTTGGACGGGGTCAGGAAGGAGTACGCCGGCCAGGTCGTCCGGTAGGTGTCCCAGAAGCCGTTGTTGACGTACACCTTGCCGTCCACGATCTTCGCGCCCGTGTGGGTCGGCGTGTCCGGCTCCGGCATCCTCGAGAACGGCGAGGCGTACTTGTACTTTCCGTCGACCTTCTCGAAGCCCGAGTTCGGGTACAGGTACAGCCGGTAGAGGCTGGAGTAGAGCGTGGTCAGCTGGTCGGGCGTGGCGCCCTCGACCTCGACCTTGCCGAGGATGCGGTCCCACTGGCGCTGCGCGTCCCGCTTGACCTTCTCGAAGGAGGTCTTGCGCCCGATCTCCTGGCGCAGGTTGTCCTTCGCCTGGTCGACGCTGATCAGCGAGGTGGCCAGGCGGAGGGTGACCGTGCGGTCCTTGCCCGCGTCGAAGCGCAGGTGGCCGCGCTCGCCCTCGCTGTCGCCGTCGATGGCCTTCTTGTCGAACTCGCCGTAGACGAAAAGCCGGGTCGCGCCGGTGGACAGGCCGGACTTCACGTCCGAGTAGCCGGTGAAGGAGGAGTCCTCCTCGTTCAGCGTCAGCCCCGCCTGGTCCGTGACGTTGTCGAAGATCACGCTCGCGTCGTCACCGGGGTAGGTGAAGCGCATCATCGCCGCGTGGTCCGTCGGCGCCATCTCGGCCTTCACGCCGTTCTCGAAGCGCACCCCGTAGTAGTACGGCCGGGCGGTCTCGTTCTCGTGACGGAAGGCCAGCTCGCGCGCGTCACGGCCGGTCTCCGGCGCGCCCTTCGCGGCCGACGGCATCACCTGGAAGGTCTGCCGGTCGCCCATCCACGGGCTCGGCTCGTGGCTCGCGCTGAACGCCTGGATCGTGGGCAGGTTGTCGTCGTTGTTGCCCGCCGCGTACTCGTAGAGCCAGCTGTCCGACCCGGCGTTGGTCACCGGGGTCCAGAAGTTGAAACCGTGCGGCACCGCCGTCGCGGGGAAGGTGTTGCCGCGCGAGAAGCTGCCGCTGGAGTGGGTGCCGCGGGTGGTCACCGCGTAGTCCGACAGATGCGCCTTCGGCGGCTCGGGCCGCACCCGCTTCAGCGCCACGTCGTCCAGCCAGCCGCGGAACTTCGCCGGGCCCTTGGGGGAGTCGTACGCCACCAGGATCCGGTCGACCGTCTTGCCCCTGGCCACCGAGCCGATCCGGGAGACCACGTTGTTCCACTGGTTGACGTACAGCACCTTGGCGTCGCCCTGGCCACGCGGGGTGAGCGGGAAGCCGTGCTGGTCGGTGGCGCGCAGGTCGCTCAGATAGGTGCCGTCGGTGAAGGCGAGGTCGACGGCGACGTTCGTGGCGTCGTAGTCGAGGTCGCCGTCCGCCATCGACGGGAACACCCGGTAGGACAGCTGGGTGTCCCGCTCGACCTTCACGTCGACGTCGAACACCTTGTTGTACGAGTACGCCCGCCCGTCGGCGAGGTGCCGGCCGGCGTAGCGCAGCGCCCGCAGGCCGGTGAAGCCCGCCCGGGCCTTCGCGGTCGGGGAGCCGGTCGGGCCGTGGTCGACCAGCGACAGCATGTTCCCGGGGACCGGTTCGTCCTCGCCGCCGGCCGCGAACTGCACGTCGGCGAGCTGCACCAGGTTGCCGCTGCCGTTCCTGGTGATCTCCAGCCGGAAGTGCCGGTACGCGCCGACGGCCGACGCGTCCAGCGGGTACGTCTTCGTCTGGAAGCGCTCCTCGAACGTCTCGCCCGAGCGGGTGTCGAGGGTCGTCCAGTTCTCGCCGTCGGCGGAGCCCTTGAGGGTCCAGTCGCGCGGGTCGCGCTCCTCGTGGTCGTTGGCGGAGGTGAGCGCGTAGCGCAGCACCTCGACCGGCGCGTCGAAGTCGAACTCCAGCCAGGCGGTGGGCTCGAAGGCCAGCCACTTGGTGCCGGCCAGGCTGTCGACGAGGTGCTCCTTCACCTCCCGGCCGCTGGTGTTCTCCGCGCTCGCGCGGACCTTCGTGACGTCGTCGGTGATGTTGCCGGGTATGCCGGCGCTGTAGCCGCCGTCGACGCCGGAGGCGCGTGCGCCGCCGCGCGTGGTCTCCACGGTGTTCAGCCAGTCCGGGGCGGGGTCCCCGGACTCGAACGACGAGGAGAACTCCCGGTCGGTCCTCGGCGGCGCCTCGGGGAGCGCCACGGCGACGCCCTGTGAGCCCGCGGCCAAGGCGAAGGCGGTCGTCGCGACGACCGCCGTTCCCCATCTGTGCCGAACCCTCTGTTGCATGCGCGAGCACCCTCCCTGCGTTGGACAACGTTGTCAATTGCAGTACGCAAGGACCAGTAGTGGGTCAGGTGACCGATGATGTCAAGGGGGTTGATGGGCGCATTCGCCGACGATGGCGCGGACTTTTCCGCTGCGCAAGGCATCCGAGGCTCTTATTTCCGTGAGGTCTCAACTCGGAAAAGACGTAAGGGGAACCTTGCATTCGATCTTGCTCCGTCGGCGTGAAGTGGACTATACCTGTCGGCACTCCGGGGCAATCTTCACCGCACCCGACCCGTACCAGCCGCACTTCCTGCACGACCCAGCTTGACCCGAACGCGGTGCCGGGAAGGATCCGGTTCACCGCCTGAGTCCTGGAGAAGGCGAGGACTTGAGCATGGGATCCACTTCCGTCGGCAGCAACGGCACCGGTGACACGAGTGGTGTGGGGCGCCGTGACCTGATCAAACGGTCCGCCGCACTCGGCCTGCTGTCCGTCCCCACGATGAGCTTCCTGTCCGCCTGTGCCAGTGGCGGCGGCGGGGAGGGCGACTCCGGTGACAACAAGGGCGAGACGACCGAATCCAACCCCTTCGGCGTCAAGGAAGGCAGCAAACTCGACATCGTCATCTTCAAGGGCGGTTACGGCGACGACTACGCGAAAGCCTGGGAAGCCTCGTTCGAGAAGAAATGGGGAGTGACGTCGGTCCACACCGGCACCCAGGAGATCACGGGCAAGCTCCAGCCCCGCTTCAACGCCGGCAACCCGCCGGACATCGTCGACGACTCCGGCGCCCAGCAGATCCCGATCGACGTGCTGTACAGGAACGGCCAGCTCCTGGACCTCGCCGAGGTGCTGGACGCCCCGTCGATCGACGACCCCGGCACCAAGGTGCGCGACACCCTCATCCCCGGCACGCTCGACACCGGCATGCAGGAGGGCAAGGTCGTCGCCCTCAACTACATCTACACGGTGTGGGGCCTGTGGTACTCCGGCAAGCTCTTCCAGGAGAAGGGCTGGGAGCCGCCGAAGACCTGGGCGGACTTCCTCGCCGTCTGCGCGGACGCCAAGGCGCAGGGCATCGGCGGCCTCGCCCACCAGGGCAAGTTCCCGTACTACATCAACGTCGCCATCATGGACCTGATCGCCAAGAAGGGCGGCCTGGACGCCATGAAGGCGATCGACAACCTCGACCCCAAGGCGTTCGTCGGCTCCGACGCCGCCACGGAGGCCATCGAGGCGATCTACGAGGTCGTGGAGAAGGGCTATTTGATGCCCGGCACCAACGGCCTGACCCACACCGAGTCGCAGACCCGCTGGAACCAGTACAAGGCCGCGTTCATCACCAGCGGCTCCTGGCTCGAGAACGAGCAGCTCAAGACGACGCCGGACGACTTCGACATGAAGTTCCTGCCGATGCCGCTGCTGCCCGGCAGCGCCCTGCCGTTCGAGGCGATCCGGGCCGGCTCCGGCGAGCCCTTCATCATCCCGTCCAAGGCCAAGAACCAGCCCGCGGCCAAGGAGTTCATGCGGATGATGCTCTCCAGGGAGTGGTCGACGCTGTTCGCCAAGGAGGCCAACTCGCTGACCATCCTCAAGGACGGCGTCGACCCCGGCGTCGAGCTGCGGCCGGGCACCCAGTCCACGGTCGAGGCGACCAAGGCGGCCGGCGACAACACCTTCCGCTACCTGTACACCGAGTGGTACAGCGAGATGGGCGCCGCCATCGAGAACGCCTCCAACGAGCTGATGGCCCGGCGCATCCAGCCCAAGGAATGGCTCAAGCGGGCCCAGGCCGCGGTCGACAAGCAGGCCAAGGACCCGGCCTCGAAGAAGAACCGCCGCGACTGATCTCGCTCGACCGACGACCGCCGCGGGCCGGGAAGGGATCCCGGTCCGCGGCGGCCACACCCAGGGGCAGGGACACCATGCGCACAGGGCAGCACCGGTTCGTCGCGGGATTTCTCCTCTTTCCCGTGGCGCTCTATCTGATCTTCGTGATCTGGCCGTACATCCAGACCTTCGGCTATTCGCTGACCGACTGGAAGGGACAGTCGCAGACCTTCGAGTTCATCGGCCTGGACAACTACACGGCGTTGTTCGAGGACGACATCTTCATGGGTGCCATCTGGCACAACATCCTGTTCCTGGTGTTCATCCCGGTGATCACCATTCTGCTCGCGCTGTTCTTCGCGTTCATGCTGAACGCGGGCGGACGCGGCCGTTCCGGAGGGGTCTCCGGAGTCGCCGGATCGAAGTACTACCGGGTGATCTATTTCTTCCCGCAGGTGCTGTCGCTGGCGATCCTCGCCGTCCTCTTCGGCGCCGTCTACCGCAGCGACGGCGGCGGCATGCTGAACGGCCTCCTGATCGAACTCGGACTGGTCGACGCGAGCAATCCGGTGGAATGGCTCAACGAGCCGAACGTCGTGCTGTGGGCCCTCATGGCGGTCGTCGTCTGGCACGGCGTCGGCTTCTATCTGGTGCTTTTCTCCGCGGCCATGCAGTCCATTCCCAAGGACATCTACGAGGCCGCCCTGATCGACGGGGCGAGCCGCACCCAGTCGTTCTTCCGCATCACCCTGCCGCTGCTCTGGGACTCCGTGCAGACCGCCTGGGTCTACCTCGGCATCGCGGCGATGGACATGTTCATCCTGGTCTCCACCATGACCGCCGGCGACTACGGCGGCGGACCCGACCACCACAGCGAGGTCATGTCCACCGTGATGATGCGCAACTTCCTGCTGTACGGCCGCAGCGGCTACGCCTGCGCCATGGGCGTGGTCATGCTGCTCCTCACCCTGATCGTGTCCGTGGTCATGCTGCGCGCCACCCGTCGCGAGCGCATCGAGTTCTGAGGGCGGAGCAACGACGATGAGCGCACCCCTGAAGGAAACCGCCCCCGCCGGCGACTCCACCCCGCCCCCGCCCCCGGTGAGCAAGGGCGCCGTCCGCCCCGGTGACCGGCGCGGCGAGGGCGTGGTGCTGAACGTCTTCTCGCACGGCTTCCTCGCCGTGTGGGCGGTGCTGATCGTGCTGCCGCTGCTGTGGCTGGTGCTGAGCAGTTTCAAGACCGACGCGCAGATCGGCGCCTCGGCCTTCGGCTGGCCGCAGAACTGGGACCTCGGCGTCTTCTCCCGCGCCTGGGAGAAGGGCATCGGCGACTACTTCACCAGCACCGTGATCGTGCTGGTGATCTCGGTGCCGCTGACCATGCTGTTCGGCTCGATGGCCGCCTACGTGCTGGCCCGCTACGAGTTCCGGGGCAACCGCCTGCTGTACTACTTCTTCGTCGCGGGCGCGATGTTCCCCGTCTTCCTCGCCCTCGTGCCGCTGTTCTTCATGGTCAAGCGGCTCGACATGCTGAACACCTACCACGGCCTGGCCCTGGTGTACGTGGCCTACTCGCTGCCGTTCACGGTGTTCTTCATGCACGCCTTCTTCCGGACCCTGCCCACGGCGGTCTTCGAGGCGGCGATCCTGGACGGCGCCTCGCACACCCGGACGTTCTTCCAGGTCATGCTGCCGATGGCCAAGCCCGGACTGATCAGCGTCGGGATCTTCAACACGCTCGGCCAGTGGAACCAGTACATCCTGCCGACCGTGCTGATGCAGCCGCAGAGCGGTGACGACCCGGAGCGCTACGTGCTCACCCAGGGCCTCATCCAGCTCCAGCAGCAGCAGGGCTACGCCTCCGACCTGCCGGTGCTCTTCGCCGGCGTGACCATCGCCATGGTGCCCATGCTGGTGGTCTACCTGTCCTTCCAGCGGCAGGTGCAGGCCGGCCTCACCTCCGCCACCTTGAAGTAACGCAGCGGAATCCACCGTTCACACGCCGCTCCCGCCCCAGGGAGCGGCGTGTGCGCGTGTGTCCATGCACCCGGAAACGGTTCAACCTCTTGACGGGAGGCGACCCGAACGGCTCAGCTTAGAGTTCACTAGTTGGACATGAACGGGGCCCCGCCGAAGCGGCCCCGCGCGCAGGAGGTCGTCGTGGAGACTCCGGGGTCGCAGTCGTCGCTGCACCGAGCCAACCTGGAGCGGGTCGTCCGGGCAGTACGTCTGGCGGGGTCCCTCACCCAGGCGGAGATCGCGAGGACGACCGGACTGTCCGCGGCCACGGTCTCCAACATCGTCCGGGAGCTCAAGGACGGCGGCACGGTCGAGGTGACCCCCACGTCGGCGGGGGGACGCCGGGCCCGCAGCGTGTCGCTCAGCGGGGACGCCGGCATCGTCATCGGGGTCGACTTCGGCCACACCCACCTGCGGGTCGCGGTGGGGAACCTCGCTCACCAGGTGCTGGCGGAGGAGTCCGAGCCGCTGGACGTGGACGCCTCCTCGTCCCAGGGCTTCGGCCGGGCGGAACAGCTGGTCAACCGGCTGATCGAGGCCACCGGGGTGGACCGGTCCAAGGTCGCGGGCGTCGGGCTCGGCGTGCCCGGCCCGATCGACGTCGAGTCCGGCACCCTCGGGTCCACCGCGATCCTGCCCGGCTGGTCCGGGACCCGTCCCGCCGAGGAGCTGCGGGGGCGGCTCGGCGTGCCGGTGCACGTGGACAACGACGCCAACCTCGGCGCCCTAGGCGAGATGGTGTGGGGCAGCGGCCGGGGCGTGCGCGACCTGGCGTACATCAAGGTCGCCAGCGGTGTCGGCGCAGGCCTGGTGATCAGCGGGAAGATCTACCGCGGTCCGGGCGGCACCGCGGGCGAGATCGGGCACATCACCCTCGACGAGTCCGGCCCGGTCTGCCGCTGCGGCAACCGCGGCTGCCTGGAGACCTTCACGGCCGCGCGCTACGTGCTGCCGCTCCTCCAGCCCAGCCACGGCACGGACTTGACCATGGAGGGCGTCGTACGGCTGGCCCGGGACGGCGACCCGGGATGCCGCCGGGTGATCGCCGACGTGGGCCGTCACATCGGCAGCGGTGTCGCCAATCTGTGCAATCTCCTGAACCCGAGCCGGGTCGTGCTCGGCGGCGATCTGGCCGAGGCCGGCGAGCTGGTCCTGGGCCCCATAAGGGAGTCCGTGGGACGCTACGCCATCCCCAGTGCGGCGCGTCAACTCTCCGTTCTTCCAGGGGCACTCGGGGGCCGCGCGGAGGTGCTGGGCGCCCTCGCCCTGGCGCTGAGCGAGATGGGCGATTCGACCCTTCTGGACGGAACTGCGACGGGGACCCTCGCCGCGTCCGCCCCTGCCTTCACTTAGAGAACGGATGGCACCGTTGCCATCTCGTTAAGGATTTACTTCTTGACGTCGCACGTGTGGCCGAGTTGACTTCCAGCCACCTCGGCCGCAACGACGCGGCCTCGTCAGGGAGGTTTTGTAGAAGTGAACACGCGTATGCGTCGTGCCGCCTTCGCCATCGCCGCGGGTGCGATGGCCGTCTCGCTCGCCGCCTGTGGCAGCGCCGCGGAGTCCGGCGACAAGAGCGACTCGGGTGAATCCGCCGCCGCCAAGGGCGACGACATCAAGGTCGGTCTGCTCCTGCCGGAGAACCAGACCGCGCGGTACGAGAAGCTCGACAAGCCCTTGATCGAGAAGAAGGTCAAGGAGCTCACGAACAACAAGGGCGAGGTGGTCTACGCCAACGCCAAGCAGGACGCCAGCCTGCAGAACCAGCAGGTCGACACGATGGTGACCAACAAGGTCGACGTGCTCATCGTGGACGCGGTGGACTCCAAGGCCATCGCCGGCTCCGTGAAGAAGGCCAAGGACGCGGGCATCCCCGTCGTCGCCTACGACCGCCTCGCCGAGGGCCCGATCGACGCCTACACGTCGTTCGACAACGTGACCGTCGGCAAGACGCAGGGCGAGGCCCTGCTCGAGGCGCTGGGCGACAAGGCCAAGGACGGTCAGATCGTCATGATGAACGGCTCCTCCACCGACCCGAACGCCGCCATGTTCAAGGAGGGCGCGCACTCCGTCCTCGACGGCAAGGTCAAGATCGGGCGCGAGTACGACACCAAGGAGTGGAAGCCCGAGAACGCCAACGCCAACATGGAGGGCGCCATCTCCGCCCTCGGCAAGGACAAGATCGTCGGCGTCTACTCCGCCAACGACGGCATGGCGGGCGGCATCATCACCGCCCTCAAGGCCGCGGGCATGAAGAACATCCCGGTCACCGGCCAGGACGCCGAACTCGCGGGCGTGCAGCGCATCGTGACCGGTGAGCAGTACATGAGCGTCTACAAGCCGTACCCGCAGGAGGCGGAGGTCGCCGCGGAGATGGCCGTCGCGCTGGCCCAGGGCAAGTCGCTGGACTCCATCGCCAAGGACAAGGTCGACAGCCCCACCACCAAGGGGATCCCGTCGGTGATCGTCCCGGTCGTCTCGCTGACCCAGGACAACATCAACGACACCGTGATCAAGGACGGCATCTACACCGTCCAGGAGATCTGCGCCGGCAAGTACAAGGCCGCCTGCGACAAGATCGGCCTCAAGTAAGCAGTCCCGCCGCCCGTCGACAAGGGGAGTCCGCAGACCCGGACTCCCCGACGGGACGACTGCCACGCGCTTCCGCCGGCGCCCCGCACACATCAGCCCCGCAAGCTACGCGGGGCGCCGGACGGAACACCACCCCCCAATCCCTTGCACAACCTCCCGCCGGGTCAGGCGGCGAAGGAGATGGTTCACGTGTCCGCTACGCCCGTGCTGGCGTTGCGCGGGGTCTCCAAGCGGTTCGGTGCCGTCCAGGCGCTCACCGACGTCGAGCTTGAGGTCCACGCCGGTGAAGTGGTCGCCCTGGTGGGCGACAACGGTGCCGGAAAGTCCACGCTGGTCAAGACGATCGCCGGCGTGCACCCCATCGATGAAGGCGTCATCGAGTGGGACGGCAGGCCCGTGCAGATCAGCAAGCCGCACGACGCCCAGAACCTGGGCATCGCGACGGTGTACCAGGACCTCGCGCTGTGCGACAACATCGACGTCGTCGGCAACCTCTACCTGGGCCGGGAGCTGCGCAGGCGCGGCGTCCTGGACGAGGTGGAGATGGAGCGCCGCTCCCGCGAGCTCCTCGACACCCTGTCGATCCGCATCCCCAGCGTCCGCATCCCGATCGCCTCGCTGTCCGGTGGACAGCGCCAGGTGGTCGCCATCGCCCGGTCCATGCTCGGCGAGCCCAAGCTGGTCATCCTGGACGAGCCCACCGCCGCCCTCGGCGTCGAGCAGACCGCGCAGGTCCTCGACCTGGTCGAGCGGCTGCGCGAGCGCGGCCACGCGGTCATCCTCATCAGCCACAACATGGCGGACGTGAAGGCCGTGGCGGACAAGGTCGCCGTCCTGCGCCTCGGGCGCAACAACGGCGTCTTCGAGGTCAAGTCGACCTCGCAGGAAGAAATCATCTCCGCCATCACGGGCGCCACGGACAACGCCGTGACCCGTCGTGCGGCGCGCACCAATGGGGAGATCACGAAGTGAGCACCGAGAAGACCTCCACCCCCGCCGCCGAGGACCACTCCGTGGCGAACCCCGACGCGGCCGCCAAGGCGGTCACCGCGGTCGACCCCCGGCTGCTGGTGCGCGAACAGGGGCTGGCGGGCTACTGGAACGAGTTCAAGCGGAAGATGAAGGCGGGTGACCTCGGCTCCCTCCCCGTGGTGGTCGGCCTGCTGGTCATCTGGGCCATCTTCACCAGCCTGAACGGCAACTTCCTCACCGCCGGCAACTTCTCCGACATGTCCGTCGCCATGGTCGGCACCGGCATGATCGCCGTCGGCATCGTCTTCGTCCTGCTGCTCGGCGAGATCGACCTGTCGGTCGGTTCCGTCAGCGGCGTCGCGGGCGCCACGTTCGCCGTGCTGAACATCACGAACGGCATGAACGAGATCCTGGCCCTGGTGCTGGCGATCCTCACGGGCACCGTCGCCGGTGCGATCCACGGCTTCATCTTCGCCCGGATCGGCGTGCCCGCCTTCGCCGTCACCCTGGCCGGCCTGCTGTTCTGGCAGGGCTTCATGCTCCAGATCCTCGGCGACAACGGCACCATCAACCTGGACTCCGAGGGCCTGGTCGTCAAGCTGACCAGCTACTACTTCACCGACGTGGCCGCCGCGTACGGTCTGGCGCTGTTCGCGACCGTGGCGTACTTCCTCGCCGCGTTCTTCGACAACCGCCGCCGTGAGGCCGCCGGGGTGCCCTCCCGCCCGCTGAACGAGATCATCGTGCGGACGGCGCTGCTCGCGATCCTGGCCTTCGCCGTCGCGATCGTGTTCAACCAGTACAAGGGTCTGCCGCTGGCCGTGGTGATCTTCCTGGCCTTCCTGGTCCTCACGGACTTCGTGCTGCGCCGCACCTCCTACGGCCGCAAGGTGTTCGCGCTCGGCGGCAGCGTCGAGGCGTCCCGCCGTGCCGGCATCAACGTGGAGCTGATCCGGATCTCGGTCTTCGCGATCGCCGGCACCTTCGCCGCGATGGGCGGTCTGTTCGTCGCCTCGAAGATCGCCTCCGCGAACCAGGGCGCCGGTACCGGTGAGTTCCTGATGAACGTCATCGCCGCGGCGGTGATCGGCGGCACCTCGCTCTTCGGCGGCCGTGGCCGCACGTGGGACGCGCTGCTCGGTGTGATGGTCATCGTGTCCATCCAGTACGGACTGGCGCTGGAGGGCATCGCCTCCCCGGTGCAGTACATGATCACCGGTGGTGTGCTGCTCGCCACCGTCGTCATCGACGCGGTGACGCGGAAGACGCAGAAGACCGCGGGGCGGGCCTAGCCCCGGCCCGTCGGCGGCGGGCCGGCCAACGGCCGCTCGCGCCCACGCGGCGAAGCCGCACGCCGACGGAGCGCCGCGCCCCTCGGGGCGTGACTGTGCCCGGCGCCTCCTCAGGCGCCGGGCACAGTCGTGTCGCGGGGGACGGGATGCGGGGTACTGCCGAACGGGTGACGTACGACGCACCGCCCCGGGAACGATCGGTTGAGCGGAAGATTAGACTCGACCCGCCCGGCAACAGCTCGATCAGCTCTACTGCAAGGAGGCACGGGTGCCGCTGCTGACCCGCATCAGGGGACCGCGCGATCTGGACCGGCTCACCCTGGAGGAGCTCGACCAGCTGGCCGGGGAGATCCGGACCTTTCTCGTCGACGCGGTCTCCAAGACCGGCGGCCACCTCGGCCCCAACCTCGGCGTGGTGGAGCTCACCATCGCCCTGCACCGGGTGTTCGAGTCCCCCAAGGACAAGGTCCTCTGGGACACCGGCCACCAGTCCTACGTGCACAAACTGCTGACCGGCCGGCAGGACTTCTCCAAGCTGAAGATGAAGGGCGGCCTCTCGGGCTACCCCTCGCAGGCCGAGTCCGAGCACGACGTCATCGAGAACAGCCACGCCTCCACCGTCCTCGGCTGGGCCGACGGCATCGCCAAGGCCAACCAGCTCATGAAGCGCGACGACAGCCACGTCGTCGCGGTCATCGGCGACGGAGCCCTCACCGGCGGCATGGCCTGGGAGGCGCTCAACAACATCGCCGACGCCAAGGACCGCCCGCTGGTCATCGTCGTCAACGACAACGAGCGCTCCTACTCGCCCACCATCGGCGGCCTCGCCAACCACCTGGCGACCCTGCGCACCACCGACGGCTACGAGCGCTTCCTGACCCGCACCAAGGACCTCCTGGAGCGCACCCCGGTCGTCGGCCAGGCCCTCTACGACACCCTGCACGGCGCGAAGAAGGGCCTGAAGGACTTCATCGCCCCGCAGGGCATGTTCGAGGACCTCGGCCTGAAGTACGTCGGCCCCATCGACGGCCACGACATCGAGGCCCTGGAGTCCGCGCTGGCCCGCGCCAAGCGGTTCAACGGCCCGGTGATCGTGCACTGCATCACCGAGAAGGGCCGCGGCTACCAGCCCGCCCTCCAGGACGAGGCGGACCGCTTCCACGCCGTCGGCAAGATCCACCCCGACACGGGCCTGCCGATCGCCACCTCGGGCGCCGACTGGACGTCCGTCTTCGGCGAGGAGATGGTCAAGCTCGGCGAGGAGCGCGAGGACGTCGTGGCCATCACCGCCGCCATGCTCCAGCCGGTCGGCCTCGACAAGTTCGCCAAGCGCTTCCCCGACCGGGTCTACGACGTCGGCATCGCCGAGCAGCACGGCGCGGTCTCCGCCGCCGGCCTCGCCCACGCGGGCGTCCACCCCGTCTTCGCCGTGTACGCCACCTTCCTGAACCGCGCCTTCGACCAGGTGCTCATGGACGTGGCCCTGCACCGGTGCGGGGTGACCTTCGTGCTGGACCGGGCCGGCGTCACCGGCACCGACGGCGCCTCCCACAACGGCATGTGGGACATGTCGATCCTCCAGGTCGTGCCCGGCCTCCGGCTCGCCGCCCCGCGCGACGCCGACCAGGTGCGCGCCCAGCTCCGCGAGGCCGTCGCCGTCGAGGACGCCCCCACCGTGGTGCGCTTCTCCAAGGGCGCCGTCGGCCCCGCCGTGCCCGCGGTGGGCCGCGTCGGCGGCATGGACGTGCTGCGCGAGCCCGGCACCGACGCCCCCGACGTGCTGCTGGTCTCCGTGGGAGCGCTCGCGCCGATGTGCCTGGAGGTCGCGTCGCTGCTGGACCGGCAGGGCATCTCCACCACCGTCGTCGACCCGCGCTGGGTCAAGCCCGTCGACGAGGCCATGGCCCCGCTCGCCGCGAAGCACCGCGTCGTCGTCACCGTCGAGGACAACTCGCGCGTCGGCGGTGTCGGCTCCGCCGTCGCCCAGGCGCTGCGCGACGCCGGGGTGGACATGCCGCTGCGCGACTTCGGCATCCCGCCGCGCTTCCTCGACCACGCCTCGCGCGCCGAGGTGCTCGCCGAGATCGGGCTGACCGCCCCGGACGTCGCCCGCCAGGTCACCGGCCTCGTGGCCAAGCTGGACGGGAAGTACGAGCGCTCCTCCGCGGACGCCGTCGACTCGGTGGAGCCCGCCCGGGACTGACCCGCCGTCCGCGCGCGGCACGCCGTCACGGGGCCGGTCGCGCTCACGTGGTCCGGACGGGCCGCGCGTGCCACTGTGAAAAGTGGCGCGCGCGGCCCGCTCGCGTGAAGGCGCCCGCGTCGGGGCATGCGCACCACGCCCCCTCTCGATCATGTCGAGGACGACAAGCGTGGGAGGTACCCGTGACAAGCCCCCTCTTCCGGACGAAGAAGGTGGAGGAGTCCATCCGCGACACCGAGGAGCCCGAGCACGCCCTCAAGAAGTCCCTGTCCGCGCTGGATCTCACCGTCTTCGGCGTCGGCGTCATCATCGGCACCGGCATCTTCGTCCTCACCGGTACGGTCGCCAAGGACAACGCCGGGCCGGCCACCGCCGTGGCCTTCGCGGTGGCCGGTGTCGTCTGCGCGCTCGCCGCGCTCTGCTACGCCGAGTTCGCCTCCACCGTCCCCGTGGCGGGCTCCGCGTACACGTTCTCGTACGCCTCCCTGGGCGAGCTGCCGGCCTGGATCATCGGCTGGGACCTGGTCCTGGAGTTCGCGCTCGGCACGGCGGTGGTGGCCGTCGGCTGGTCGGGCTACATCCAGTCGCTCATGGAGAACGCCGGGTGGGAGATGCCCGCGGTGCTCGGCAGCCGCGAGGGCTCCGACGTGTTCGGCTTCGACATCCTCGCCGCCGCCCTGGTGCTGGTGCTCACCGGCATCCTCGTCCTCGGCATGAAGCTGTCCGCCCGGGTCACCTCGGTCGTCGTCGCCGTCAAGGTGACCGTCGTGCTGGTCGTGATCATCGCCGGCGCCTTCTTCATCACCGCCGACAACTACGACCCGTTCATCCCGCCCGCCCAGCCCGTCCCGGCCGGTCAGAGCCTCGACTCCCCGCTGATCCAGCTGATGTTCGGCTGGGCCCCGGCCAACTTCGGCGTGATGGGCATCTTCACCGCCGCCTCGGTGGTCTTCTTCGCCTTCATCGGCTTCGACATCGTCGCCACGGCCGCGGAGGAGACCAAGAACCCGCAGCGCGACATGCCCCGCGGCATCCTCGGCTCGCTGTTCATCTGCACCCTGCTGTACGTCCTGGTGTCGATCGTCGTCACCGGCATGCAGCACTACACCGAACTGTCCGTGGACGCCCCGCTCGCGGACGCGTTCAAGGCCACCGGACATCCCTGGTTCGCCGGCTTCATCAGCTTCGGGGCCGCCGTCGGCCTGACGACCGTCTGCATGATCCTGCTGCTCGGCCAGACCCGGGTGTTCTTCGCGATGAGCCGCGACGGGCTGCTGCCCCGCTTCTTCTCCCGGGTCCACCCGCGCTTCAAGACCCCGCACCGGCCGACCGTCCTGCTCGGCGTCCTCATCGCGGTGCTGGCCGGCTTCACCCCGCTCAACGAACTGGCCGCGCTGGTGAACATCGGCACGCTGTTCGCCTTCGTCATCGTCGCGATCAGCGTGCTCATCCTCCGCCGCACCCGGCCCGACCTGCCCCGCGCCTTCCGCGCCCCGTGGGTGCCGGTGCTGCCGATCGTGTCGGTGGCGGCCTCGCTGTGGCTGATGCTCAACCTGCCCGCCGAGACCTGGATCCGGTTCGGCGTCTGGATGGCGATCGGCGTCGTCGTGTACTTCCTCTACAGCCGCCGCCACAGCCGGCTGGCGCGCGGGGAGGACGCGGAGCCCGGCGCCGCCGGATCCTCCGGCGGGGGATCCGGCTGACCCGGCCGGTCCGCCCGGCCCCGGGGGCCCGGGGCCCCCCCCCCCGCCGGGGGGGGGCCCGGGCCCCCCCCCGGGCACGCCGCGGACACCCCCGAGAACGATTTGCCCCCCCACCCCCACCCGTGGGGT
>NZ_JBIWGC010000007.1:0-235585 GCF_044763335.1 Streptomyces sp. NPDC096105 | reverse complement strand
ACCCCCCCCCCCCTCGGTGTTTTTCTTCGGTGCGCGGGCCCAGGGGCCGGGGGGGCGCGGGCGCCCGCCCCTGGGGGGGGGCCCCCCGGGGCCCCCCGGCGTGTCAGGAGGCGAACGCCAGGACGACGTTGTGCCCGCCGAACCCGAACGAGTGGCTGACCGCCACCCGGACGTCCTGGCGGCGCGGCTCCTTGGTGACGCAGTCGATGCCGAAGGCCGCCGCGGGCGCCCGCAGGTTGCCGACCGGCGGCACCGTGCGGTGCTGGAGGGTCAGCACGGTCAGCGCCGCCTCGACGGCGCCCGCCGCCCCCAGGCCGTGCCCCAGCACGCCCTTCGGCGCGGTCACACTCGGGCGGTGCGGCAGCACCCGGGAGATCAGGGCCGCCTCGCCCGCGTCGTTGAGCGGCGTGGAGGTGCCGTGCGCGTTGACGTGGTCGACGTCGCCCGGCACCAGACCCGCGTCCGCGAGAGCGGCGCGCAGGGCGTCCTCCGCCCCCCGGCCGTCCGGGTCGGGCGCCGTCGGGTGGTACGCGTCCGAGGCGCTGCCGCAGCCCACGAGCCGGGCCCGCACGGACGCGCCGCGCGCCTCCGCGTCCCGGGTGCGCTCCAGGACGAGGACGCCCGCTCCCTCCGCGAGGACGAACCCGTCCCGGTCCTCGGCGAACGGCCGGGACGCGGCGGCCGGCGCGTCGGTGCGCCCGGACAGCGCGCCCATGCGCCAGAAACCGGCGGCGGCGAGCGGGGAGACGGCCGCCTCGGTGCCGCCCGCCACGGCGATGTCGCACCGCCCGGCGGCCAGCAGGTCGCGGGCCACGGCGACGGCGGTGGCGCCGGACGCGCACGCCGTGGCCGGAGCGAGGGCCGGCCCGCGCGCCCCGAGGTCGACGGAGACCTCCCCGGCCGCCATGTTCGGCAGGATCTGCGGGACGGTCAGCGCGGACACCAGATGGGCGTCCCCCCGCTCCAGACGTTTGCCCTGCTCCTCGCGCACCGCGTCCCCGCCGATGCCGCAGCCGATGACGACGGCGACCCGCCCGGCGTCCCACGCCACCGGGTCCAGGCCCGCGTCGTGGACCGCCTCCCGGGCGGCCAGCACCGCCAGCACGGCGTTGCGCGCCATGCGCCACGAGGCGCGCCCGACGCGCCGGTCCAGCTCCTCGCGGGACAGCGGGACGCGGCAGGAGAAGTCGACGGGCAGGCCCGCCAGCGCCGGGTCGCGGGACGCCGTGCCCACACCCCGGCACACCGCGTCCCAGGCGGCGCCGACGCCCTCCCCGGCCGGGGTGATCAGGCCCAGACCCGTGACGGCGACGGTCACGAGGGCCCCACCGGGCGGGCGCCCTCCGCCCGCAGCGCGTCGAGGTGCCGGGCGACCTCCTCCAGGGTGGCGGTGCGGGAGGCGGCCTCGGTGCTCACCCGCACGCCGAGGCGTTCGTGGAGGACGAGCACCAGCTCGGTCAGGGCGAGCGAGTCCAGGTCGAGCTGCGCCAACGTGCGCCCGGGCTCGATCTCGTCCTCGGGGACGCGGAAGCTGCTGGTCAGGACGGATCGCAGAACGTCGTAGGAGTCCGGCACGGTGATTCCTGGGTGAGTCGGGACGGGACGAGCTCCGCGACGCCCTCGTCGAACGAGACGGGCGGCACGAAGCCGAGGTCGCGGCGCGCCGCGGTGAGGTCGAAGTGGTGCGGGTGGCGCAGTTCCTCGACGAGGAACCGGCTCAGGGCGTGCGTACGGGTGCTGCCGGCCAGCCGCAGCAGGACGTCGGCCGCCGTCGCCGCACCGGCCGCCAGCGGGGGCGGCACGGCGCACCAGCGGGCGCGGATCCCGGCCGCCCGCAGGAGGTGCCCGGTGATCTCGCGCAGGGTCCGCGGATCGCCCTGGCCGATGAAGTAGGCCCGGCCGCCCGCCTCGGGCGACCGCCGCAGCCGGTCCAGGGCGAGCAGGTGGGCGTGGGCGGCGGTACGGACGTGGGTGGTGTCGACGAGGTTGCCGCCCTGCCCCGGCATCGGCAGCAGACCGGCCCGCGCGGCGCGCGCGAGGGCGGGCACGAAGTGCGGGTCGCCCGGCCCCCAGACGATGTGCGGGCGCAGCGCCACCGTCGCCAGGTCCGGTCCGTGCGCGGCGAGCACCAGCGCCTCCGCGCGCGCCTTGGTCGCCGGGTAGGGCGCCAGGTGCTGGAGGGCGTACGGCAGGCTCTCGTCGACGCCCACCAGGCCGCCGGGGCGGAAGACGACACTGGCGGTGGAGGTGAACACCAGCGTGCGCACGCCGTGGGCGCGGCACTGCGCGATCACGTGCCGGGTGCCGAGGACGTTGGTGGTCCAGTACGGCCGGGGCGGGCCGCTGACCCCGGCCAGGGCGGCGTTGTGGACGACGGCGTCCTGGCCGGCGACCGCGCGGGAGACCGCCCCGGCGTCGGCGAGGTCGCCCAGGTGCTGCCGGACGCCCAGGCGCTCCAGTGCGGTGCTGTGCCGCCGGTTCAGGGAGGCCACGGTGTCCCCCCGGCCGCACAGGCGGCGGCAGAGCTCCAGGCCGAGGAAGCCGCTCCCTCCGGTGACGAGGACCTTCACGACAGCCTCCCGCGCAGCCGCCGGGCGGCCCAGCCGGCCAGCCGGCCCCGGTCGGTCTTGGAGTTGTGCCGGGGGTCGGTGGGGAAGCCGGGATGCAGCAGGAAGGCGCCCACCCGGTGCCCGTCCGGGTGCCCCCGCACGACCTCCCGCACGGCCGCCAGAGCGCCGGCGCGGGCGACGGAGGGCAGCAGCTCCACGCAGAGCACGGGCAGTTCGCGGCGGGCCGTGCCGACACCGACCAGGGCGGTGCGCCGCACGCCCGGCGCGGTGTCCGCCGTCGCCTCCAGGTCCTCGGGGGCGAGCGTGAAGGCGGCGCCCGTGTCCGTGTCCACCCCGGTCACCAGATGCGCCCTGCGGCCGAGGAACCACAGCCGGCCCTCGTCGTCGATCCGGCCGAGGTCGCCCGTGCGGTGCAGCAGGCCCTCGCCGGTGACGCTCTTGGCGGCGGCGTCGGCGTCCGGGCGCCCGTGGTAGGCGGGGCTGACGGTGGGGCCGCCCACCGCGATCTCGCCGGCCCCGGTGGCGTCGGCGTCCAGGATCCGGGCCCGGACGCCCGGCAACGGGCGGCCCAGGCAGGTGCCGGCATGCCCGACGGGCGGGGCGGTGCGGGTGTCGCGCAGCTCGTGGTCGCCGATCGAGGAGACGGGCAGGCACTCCGTCGCGCCGTAGACGCTGAGGATCTCCGCGTCGTCCGGCACCACGGCGCGCAGCGCGTCGGCGAGGCCGACGCGCAGCGGCGCGCCGAAGGACAGCACCTGCCGCACCGACGGCAGCCGGACGCCGTGGCGGACGCAGTGCCGCGCGAGCAGGGTGAGCACGGCGGGCGACGCCAGGACGACGGTGGCGCGGTGTTCCAGGACCGGCCCCACCACCTCCCGCGGCCGGGTGCGGGCCGGGGCCAGGTGGTCGACCGCCGGTACGACGGTGACCGGCCCCAGCAGCGGACCGAGCAGGGCGATGGGCAGGAACCCGGCGAGGAGGACGTCGTCGGGCCGGGGGCCGATCAGTGCGGTCAGCGCGTCGAGCTGCCCGGCCACCGTGGAGAGCCGGTACTCGGCGCCCTTGGGCCGTCCCGTGGAGCCGGAGGTGAAGGCGATCAGGGCGGTGTCGTCGGCGTCGGGCTCGTACGGGTCCGGCGGGGTCACCGGGCCGGCGTCCGGCGCCGCGGTGACCAGCCGCCGCACGCCCGGGACCGGGACCGGGCCGGTGACCAGGGGGATGCGCACGTGCGGCCGGCCCCAGCGCAGGACGCGGCGCCCGAGATGGGCCAGGGCCTCGCCGACGAAGACGTCCGGGGCGACGTCCTCCAGGCAGCGGCCCACCTCGGCACGCGGCTCGATCAGCACCGGCACGGCGCCGAGCACGCCGAGGGCGTAGGTGACGGCCGTCAGGTCGTGGGCGTCGCGCGTCATCACGACGGCCTTGTGGCCGGGCCGCACCCCGGCCTCGCGCAGCGCGCGGGCGATCCGGTGGCAGCCGCGCAGCAGCTCGCCCCGGCCGACCTCGCGGGAGGCGCCCCCGCGGCACGTCACCAGCGCGAGGCCGTCGGGCCGGCCGGCCAGCCGGGCGGCGAGCCCGGAAACGGTCGTGGTCATCGTTCCCCCAGGAAGTCGCGGACGAGGTACGCCAGTTCGGGTGCCGCGTCCTCCATCACGTAGTGGCCGGCCTCCGGGAAGCGGTGGACGGCGGCCCGGGGGAAGCGCCGCTCCCACTCGCCCAGCAGGTCCGGGGTGAAGACGGGGTCGCGCATGCCCCAGCCGACGAGCAGCGGCAGCTCTGCCAGCCCCGGTCCGGAAGCGGGCGGTTCGAGGAGCCGCCAGACGGGGTCGGCCGGGTCCCGGGGGATGGCCCGCACGGCGTCGGTCACCGCCCCGCGTTCGGCGCGGCGGGCGTACGGCCTGAGGAGAGCGCGGCGCTCGGCCGGGGACAGCGGGCGGTGCACCCCGGCGCGCACGGCGGTCCGGGCGAAACCGTTGGTCAGGTGGACCAGGCCGGCGACCGGCCGGTGGTCGCGGATCCAGCGCAGGTAGAACGGCAGCCGGAACCCCTCGGGGAAGGGGAAGGCCACCGTGTTGCAGACGACGAGCCGGTCCACCACGCCCGGGTTGCGCAGCGCCCAGGCCGCGCCGAGCGGACCGCCCCAGTCGTGCAGCACGAACGTCCAGCCCCCCGCGGGCAGGCCGCGGTCGCGCACCAGGTGGCGGTGGAGGGCGTCCAGGCCCTCCAGCTGCGCCTCGTACGGGTCGGGCACGCCGCCCGCCGGGCGCAGGTGCCGGGACATCCCGAACCCCGGCAGGTCGGGCGCCAGACAGCGGGCGTGCGGGGCCAGCCGGTGCAGCAGCCCGCGCCAGACGTAGCTCCACGACGGGTTGCCGTGCAGGAACAGCACCGGCCGCCCGTCGCCGAGGTCGAGGTAGTGCTGTCCGGTCACCGGCACGCGCCGCCAGTGCCGGGGCGCCGGGTATCCCGGCATCAGCCGCTCCAGCGCGTCGGCCGCCGGGGCCCGCCCCGCCCGCACGGTCACCACCGGACCAGGGCCAGACCGAAGCTGAACCCGCTGGCCAGGCCGATCATCGCCACCAGGTCCCCGCGCTCGATCCGGTCGGCGCGCACCGCCTTCGTCAGCTGCAACGGCAGGGAGGCCGCAGCGCAGTTGCCGTGCTCGGCCACCGCGGGCATGCACCGGTCCTCCGGCAGCCCGAACATCTCGAGCGTCTCCCGGTACTGCGGCATCGCGATCTGGTGGAAGGCGACGAACGCGCAGGACGACACCGCGCCCAGCTCCTCCGCCGCCGTCCCGAGGATGCGCGGCAGCGCGTCCAGGGCGCCCTGCCGCAGGTCGCCGTTGAGCCGCAGCGTGGTGTGGTCGTCGTGCACCGACAGGTGGTGCATGCTGCCCCCGCCGGCCACCGTGCAGGCCTCCCAGGCAGCGGAGTTGCTGGCGAACCGCAGCGACAGCACACCGGAGTCGCCGTCGCCCGCCGGTCCCGCGGTGAGGATCATCGCCGCGCCCGCGTCGGAGGCGGTGTATCCCGGCAGGGCCCGCAGCAGGGTCTGCCGGTCGGGGGCGTGCCAGCGGGTCGCCAGGGTGGCGGGCTCGCCGCAGGCGATCAGCACCGTGCGGTAGCGGCCCGCCTCGATGAACGACGTCGCCACCTCCATCGCGTTGAGGACGCTGTTGCAGGCGTTCTTCACGTCGAACACCGGACAGATGGCGCCCAGTTTGGCCGCGACGAGGTGGGAGGTGGCGGGCTCGATCAGGTCCTGCGCGGTGGACGCGAACAGCAGCAGGTCGACGTCGCCGATCTTCAGCCCCGCCTCGTCGAGCGCCTGGCGGGCGGCGGTCACGGCGAGGTCGGAGGCGTTCTCGCCGTCCTCGTGCACATGGACGCCGCGCACCCCGGTGAGGTCCTCCAGCAGGCCGGGGGGCGGCGCGTAGCCGCCGGTCGCGGCGATCCGGGCACGGATCTCCTCCATGGTCCGGTAACGGGACGGCAGATGGGCGGTGACGGCCGCGATGCGGGCACGCAGGGCTTCGGGCACCGCGTCACCGTAGCGGCGACGACACCCCCCGCCAGGCCCGCGAGCCCTCAGGGCGGTCATCTTCACCCCAACGAGTGGGCCCCGCTGGCGTTTTCGAGCCGGAATGTTCTCTACTCCGCTCACAAAGCTGGCAACCGGCGTGAGAAGGCGGGAACTTGGCGATGCAGCAGTGCGAACGAGCCGTGGCGGTGGTGGGGATCGGCTGCCGGCTTCCGGGAGGCATCACCGATCTGGACGGGCTGTGGTCCGTGTTGCGCGAGGGGCGGGACATGGTCACCGAGATGCCCGCCGACCGCTTCCCCAGGGACCGGACGGTCGACCCGGGAGCGGTCCGTCCGGGCCGCAGCTACACCGCCGCCGGCGGCTTCCTGCCGGACGTGGCCTCCTTCGACGCCGCCTACTTCGGCATGTCGCCCGCCGAGGCCCGGCACGTCGACCCGCAGCAGCGGCTCCTGCTGGAGATGGCCGCCGAGGCCCTCGACGACGCCGGCGTCCCCGCCGAGTCGCTGGCCGGGTCGGACACCAGCGTGTACGTCGGCGTCTCCGACCCGGCGTACGGCGTCGGCCTGTCGATGACGCAGGACCACACCAGCCCGCACACCATGCCCGGCGCCACCCTGTCCATCACCGCCAACCGCCTGTCGTACGCCTTCGACCTGCGCGGCCCCAGCATGGCCGTCGACACCGCCTGCTCCTCCGCCCTGGTCGCCCTGGACCGCGCCTGCCGCACCCTGCACGAGGGCACAGGACGCGTCGCCCTCGCCGCCGGCGTCAACGTCCTGGTCAATCCCTACTCGTTCGCCGGATTCTCGTACGCCGGCATGCTGTCCCGGCGCGGGCGGTGCGCGGCCTTCTCCGCCGACGCCGACGGCTTCGTCCGCGCCGAGGGCGGCGCCGTCCTCGTCCTCAAGCGCCTCGCCGACGCGGTCGCGGACGGCGACCGGATCCACGCCGTGCTCGCCGCCACCGGCAACAACACCGACGGCCGCAGCACCGGCATGATCGTGCCCAGCGCCGAGACGCAGGAGGCGCTGCTGCACGCGGTGTACGCGCGGGCCGGCGTCGGCCCCGACGACCTGCTGTACGTCGAGGCGCACGGCACCGGCACCCAGGCCGGCGACCCCGCGGAGGCCGAGGCCATCGGCCGCGCCCTCGGCCGGCGGCGCGGCCGCGGCCCGCTGCCGATCGGCTCGGTGAAGTCCAACCTCGGCCACCTGGAACCCGCCTCCGGCATGGCGGGCCTGCTCAAGGCGATCCTGGTGCTGCGCCACCGGCTCGTCCCGAAGTCCCTGCACGCCCTTCCGCTCAACCCCCGCATCGACTTCGACGGCCTGAACCTCGCCCCCGCCGTCGAGCCCGTCCCCGTACCGGACGACGAGCGGGCCGCCGTCGGCGTGAGCGCCTTCGGCTTCGGCGGGGCCAACGCCCACGCCGTCGTCGTCCCGCCGCCCGCCGCGCCGGAACCGGAGCCCGACGGGCCCGGACGCCCCCTGCCGCTGATGGTGTCCGCGCGCTCCGGCGCGGCGCTCAAGGAACTGGCCGGCCGCATGGCCGAGCGGCTGCGGGCCGCGGACCCGGGGGAGTTCCACGACCTGGCCCGCACCAGCACCGTACGGCGCACCGCCCACCCGCACCGCGCCGCCGTCCTGGCCGCCGACCCGGCGGACGCCGCCCGGCAGCTCGACCTCCTGGCGGCCGCGGAACCCGCCCGCGGTGCCGTCGCCCGCGTGAGCGAGCGGGAAGGCACCGCGTTCGTCTACTCCGGCAACGCCTCCCAGTGGCCCGGCATGGGCGCCGACCTGCTCGACGCCGAACCGGTCTTCCGCCGGGCCGTCGAGGAGGCCGACGCGGCCCTCGCCCGGCACCTGGGCCGCTCCGTCGCCAAGGAACTGGCCCACCCCTCACCCCGTGCCTGGCAGCGCACGGAGATTGCCCAGCCCGCCCTGTTCGCCCTGCAGGTGGGGCTCACCGCGCTGCTCGCCTCGCACGGGGTGCGGCCCGGCGCCGTGGCCGGGCACAGCGTCGGCGAGGTCGCCGCCGCCCACGCCGCCGGCATCCTCACCCTGGACCAGGCCGCCCTGGTGATCGCCGAACGCAGCCGCACCCAGGGCACCACCGCCGGCCGGGGCCGCATGGCCGCCGTCGGCCTGCCCGAGGAGCGGGCCCGCGAGGAACTGGCCCGTCACGACGGCTCCTTGGAGATCGCGGGCGTCAACAGCGACCGGGACGTGACCGTGGCCGGGGACGCCGACGCGCTCGCCGCCTGGGGCACGGACCTCACCGCCCGCGGCGTGTTCTTCCGCGACCTCGGCCTCGACTACGCCTTCCACAGCCGGGCCATGGACCCCATCCGCGAGCCGCTGCTCACCGCGCTGGACGGACTCGCCCCCGCCCCCGCCCGCATCCCGTTCGTCTCCACCGTCACCGGCACCCTCCTGGACGGGCCCGAACTGGACGCCGGCTACTGGTGGCGCAACGTGCGCGAACCGGTCAGGTTCGCCGAGGCCGCCGCCCGCCTCACCGACGGCCACGCCGGCACCCTCGTGGAGATCGGCCCGCACCCGGTGCTCCGCCCCTACCTGCGCCGCACCGGCGCCACCTGCGTGCCCACCCTGCACCGCGACGGTGACGGCCGGCGCGAGACGGCCGCCGCGGTCTGTGCCGTCCTCGCCGCCGTGCCCGGCGCGGACCTGCGCGCGCACTTCCCCCGCCAGGGCCGCGTCGCCGACCTGCCCGCCTACCCCTGGCAGCGGCAGCGGTACTGGCACGGCACCCCGCAGGGCCTGATCAGCGGCACCAGCGGCAACGGCCTGCTCGACCACCCCCTCGTCGGCGAACGGATGCCCGCCCCGCACCCGGTGTGGCACGGCACCGTCGAACCGCAGCTGGTGCCCTGGCTCGGCGACCACAGGATCGGCGACGACGTCCTCATGCCGGCCGCCGCCTACGTCGACATGGCGCTCAGCGCGGGCCGGCTGGCCCTGGACCGGCCCGTCGAGGTGCGGCACCTGGAGATCGGCCGGCCGCTGTCCGTGCCGTGGCCCGACCCGACCCCGGTCGCCCTCCAGACCGCCGTCACCCCCGACGACGGCGCGCTCACCGTCAGCGTCCGCGAGGAACACCACGGGGAGTGCCGGCCCGTCGTCCGCGCCCAGGTCCGCACCCTGCTCGGCGCCGCACCGGGCCCGCTCGACGCCGACGCGGTGCGCGCCCGCTGCGAACGCACCCTGGACGGCCCCGAGTTCTACCGCGCCTGCCACGCCATCGGCCTGAACTGCGGCCCCGCCTTCCAGCTCATCGAGCGCATCGACGCCGGCGACGGCGAGGTCCTCGTCTCCTACCGGCTGCGGCACGACGCCGCCGCCCACACCGCCCACCCGGTCCTGCTCGACGCCCCGCTCCAGGCCACCGTCGCCCTCGCCGGACCGACCGCGGAGTCCGCCGGGTTCCTGCCCACCGTGTTCGGCGCCGTCCGCGTCTGGCGCACCCCCTCGCCCACCGGGATCGTGCACCTGCGCCGGCGCTCCCGCAGCGCCAACGAGATGTGCTGGGACATCACCTACGCCGACCCCGACGGCACGGTCACCGCCGAGATCGACGGCTGCCGCACCCGCCGCGGCCACCTGACCGGCGACACCCCACTCACCGTCCAGCGCACCGTGCTCCGCGCCGCCCCGCACCCGGGCACCCCGGCGGACCCCGGCCCGCTGCCCGCCCCCGCCGAACTGGCCCGCGCCGCCGCCCCCCGCCTCACCGCCGCACGGGCCGCCCTGGACGACACCGGCCACCACCGCTTCGTCGCCGCCGCCGGACGCGCCGGCGCCCACTGCTGGGCCGCCGCCCTGCGCGGCCTGCTCACCGACCCCGGCGCCCCCTTCACCGTCGCCGACCTGGTGGCGGGCGGCATGCAGCCCCGGCACCGGCGGGCGGCCCGCCTCATGCTGCCGCTGCTGGCCGCGCACGGCCTCGCCTGGCAGGACGGCGACCACTGGCGGCTGACCGGCGCCGGTGAGACGCCCGAGACCGTGTTGCGGGCGCTGGTGGAGGACCACCCCGGCCACGGCGCCGAGACCCTCCTGCTCAACCGGCAGCTGTGCCGCCTGCCCGAGGTGGTGCGGGGCGTCACCGACGCGGCCGACCTCCTGCCGCCCGGCGACAGCACCCTCGACCAGCTCCACGAGACCGGCCCCGCCCACCGCTACACCCACCGGGCCGTACAGGCGGTGCTCGGCGCCCTCGTCGAACGCTGGCCCGCGGACCGGCCGTTGCGCGTCCTGGAGATCGGCGCCACCACCGGCGCCCTGACCGCCGCGGCCCTGCCCGTGCTCCCCGCCGACCGCACGCGGTACGTCTGCACGGCTCCCGACGGCAGCGGCTTCGCCCGCGCCGAACACCGTTTCGCCCGCTACGACTTCACCCGGTACCGCACCCTGGACCCGGACAGCGACCTCCTCGCCCAGGGTCTGTCGCGCGGCGGCTTCGACCTCGTCCTCGCGGGCGACGCCCTGCACACCACCACCGACGTCGCCGCGACCCTGCGCCGGCTGCGCACCGTGCTCGCCCCCGGCGGCCACCTGCTGGCAGCCGAACCCCACGATGCCGTGCTGCAGGCGCTGCGGTCCGGCATGCTGAACGACTTCTGGGAGCGCGACGACCGCGCGCTGCGCCCCGCCTGCCGCGTCCTGCCCCGCGACCGGTGGGCGCCGCTGCTGGAGGAGTGCGGCTTCACCGGCGTCGTCCAGCACGGCCCGGAGGACCGCAGCCTGCTCCTCGCCGCCGCGCCTCGGGAGCGGGAGGCCGCTGCACCGGGCGGTGACGACGCGTCCGAGGCCGCCGTCGAGGCGTCCCGGACGGTGAGGGACGCGGCGCAGGCCGCCACCGAGCCGCCCCGTACGCCCGCGGGCGCCGCTCCCTGGGTGATCGCCGTCGAGGACGGCACCGAGACGGCGACCGCGCGGGAACTGGCCGCCCTGCTCGACGGGGCCGCCGTCGTCACCGCACCCGACGACCCCGCCGCCTGGCGCGGAACGCTCCCCGCCGGCACCGGCCCGCGCGTCGTCCTGCTGCTCGCGGAGCCCGGCCCGGACGACACCGTCCCGCGGACCGTCCGCCGCGCCGCCCTGCTGCGCTCCCTGGCCGCCGCCTGCGCGTCCGCCGAGGGCCGCACGCAGCCCCAGGTGTGGCTGGTCACGCGGCCCACCGGCCTGTTCCCGGCCCCCGAGCAGCCGGCCCACCCGGGCGACGCGGCCGTCTGGGCGGCCTGCCGCACCCTCGCCAACGAGCGGCCCGACCTGAGCCTGCGGCGCCTGTCCTGCCACCGCACCGGCGACCCCGCCGCCGACGCCCGGCGCCTCGCCGGGGAACTCCTCGCCGCCGGCGACGACGACCCGGGCGCCCGCGAGGACGAGGTCGTGCTGACCGGGGGAGGACGGTTCGTCCCCCGGCAGACGCAGCACCCGGCGGGCGAGGCCCCGGCCGTCCCGGCCGGCACGCCGTACGTCCTGGAGGTCCGCGACCCCGGCCTGCACCGGCGGCTGGTCTGGCGCGAGACGGAGCTGCCGGTGCCGGGACCGGGTGAGGTGACCGTCGAGCTGCGGGCCGTGGCCCTGAACTACCGCGACCCCATGCGCGCCAACGGCCTGCTGCCGCCCGAGGCGGTGGAGGGCAGCCCCCTCGCGAGGGGGCTCGGCACCGACGGTGCGGGCATCGTGCACGCCGTCGGACCCGGCGTGCGCGGACTGCGGCCCGGCGACCGGGTCACCGGCCTCATGCCGGCCGCCCTCGCCTCCCACACGACGACCCCCGCGGCCGCCGTCGTCCGCATCCCCGACGCGATGAGCTTCGCGGAGGCGGCCACCTTCCCCGTCGCCTTCCTGACCGTCCACCACACCCTGGTCCACCAGGCCCGCCTCACGGAAGGCGAGACCGTCCTCGTGCACGGCGGCGCCGGGGCGGTCGGCCTCGCCGTCCTCCAGTGTGCCCGCCGGCAGGGCGCCCGTGTCATCGCCACCGCGGGCACGGAGACCAAGCGGGACCTGCTGCGCACGCTCGGCGCCGACCACGTCCTCGACTCCCGCAGCCTGGACTTCGTCCCGCGGGTGCGCGAACTCACCGGCGGGCGGGGCGTGGACGTCGTGGTGAACTCCCTCAGCGGCGAGGCCATCGCCCGCGGCCTCGACCTGCTCCGCCCCAACGGCCGCTTCATCGAGCTCGGCAAGCGGGACATCTTCCGCAACAACCCGCTCACACTGCGCCCGTTCGACCGCAGCCTCACCTTCATCGGCTTCAACCTCGACGCCGTCATCGGCTCCCCGGCCCTGCGCTCCCGGCTCCTGGAGGACTTCGGCGCCCTGGTCGACGCCGGCGCCTACCGCCCGCTGCCCCACACGGCCCACCCCGCCGCCCGGGTCGACGAGGCGTTCCACCTCCTCCAGCACTCCCGGCACACCGGGAAGGTCGTGGTCACCTTCGACCCGCTCGACGAACCCGTCCCGGTGGAGCCCGCGCCCGGCGCCCCCCGCCTCGACGGCGACGGCACCTACCTGGTCACCGGCGGCACGAGCGGCTTCGGCGCCGCCACCGCCCGCCGGCTCGCCGACCTGGGCGCCCGGCACCTGGCCCTCGTCTCCCGCCGGGGCCCCGAAGCGCCCGAGGCGTCCGCCCTGCTCCGGGACCTCACCGAACGGGGCGTACGGACCACCGTCCACGCAGCCGACGTCACCGACGAGGCCGCGCTGCGCCGGATCGTCGACGCGGTGGACGCCGGCGGGCACCCCCTGCGCGGTGTCGTGCACGCGGCCATGCACATGGACGACGCGGCGCTCGCCGACCTCACCGACGAGCGGTTCGCCGCCGTGATGGCGCCCAAGGCGGGTGGCGCGGCCCTCCTCGATCGCCTCACCGCGGGCCGCGACCTGGACCTGTTCCTCGCCCACTCGTCCGTGTCCGCCGCCATCGGCAATCCGGGGCAGGCCGCCTACGCGGCGGCCAACGCGTACCTGGAGGCGCTCGCCCGGGCCCGCCGCGCCGCCGGCCGGCCGGGCACGGCCCTGGCCTGGGGGCCGATCGGCGGCACCGGGTACGTCGCGCGCACCGGGATGGAGTCCGCGATGACCGGACGCGGCCTCGAACTCCTCGCCCCCGGCGAGGCCCTGGACGCGGCCGGACGCCTGCTGGCCGCCGGGACCGACGTCGCGGGGGTGGGCCGCTACCGCTGGGGAGCCGCACGCCACCTGCTGCCCGCGCTGGCCACCCCCCGGTTCGCCCGGCTGGCCCCGGCCACCGGCGTGGCCTCCCCGGACGCCCGCGACGAGCTGCTGCGCACCCTGGCAGGGCTGTCCGCCGAAGAGGCCGTGGAGAAGATCACCGAGACGCTCACCCAGCTCCTCGCGACGGTCCTCCAGACCGACCCGTCGGGCCTGGACGCGGCGCACAACGTCACCGACTACGGCCTGGACTCACTGCTCGGCATGCAGTTCCTGGTCCAGGCGAGGGACCTGTTCGACGTCCGCCTCGCCCCGGCCGACCTGGCCACCGGCCGCACCCTCGGGCACTTCGCCCGCCTGGTGCACCAGCGCCTCGGCCTCGGGGCCGGCGAGGAGCGGCCGGGGGAGTAGCCGGGAGCGCGGCCCGGTGACGTCGGCGCCCAGCGCCGTCACCCGGCGGCGCAGCTCACGGTCGGCGGTGACGACGAGGACCGGACGCCCGCCCGCCGCCGCCACGAGGTCCACCATCCGGTCGTCCCCGCTGCCGGGAGCCTGGTCGACCCGCACGCCGGGCACGGACTCCACGCCCCGGGCGGCGCCCTCCACCACGAGGACGATCTCCACCGGGTCCGGGAGGCCGGGCAGCCCGTCGGCCGCCAGCCGGTCCCGCAGCCGCTCCGCCGCCCCCCGGCGGTCCCGCCACCACCCGTCGGGCACCGACCCGACGACGTTCGCGGCGTCGACGATCACGAGCAGGGAACCGGCCTCTTCCATACGGTCAGGGTCCCACGCAAGCCCGGGCGATCCCCCGCGGGGGAGGCCGTACGGCGGGATCCCCGCGTCCGCGGCGCGGACCGCGGTGCGTAAGGTGAACAGGTGAACGGCGACTGGCTTCTCCGCGGCCGCGACGGCCGCCTCACCGTCTATCTGCAATCGGACGACGCCGTCCTGTGCCGCGCGGAACTCGCCCCCGGCGGCTCCTGGGAGCCCTTCCGCCGGGCCGGCGGCGACCTGGGGCTCCGGCAGGGACCCGCGGCCGTGGGACAGGGCGCCGACGGGTACGCCCACCTGGCCGCCTGGCGGCCGGCCGGGCCGGGGGAGTCCCGCCTGGTGCACTCCACCCACTTCCGCCCGCTGCTCGCCCCGCTCGACTGGTCCCCGGTCGGCCACCCCAACGGCAGGGGCGACCGCACGGGCACGCCCGCCGTGGCCGTCGACGACCGCAGGCGCGCGTACGTCTTCGTGCGCAACGCGGGCGGCGGGGTCAGCCTCCTGGTGCAGAAGGAGCGGGGCGGCTGGTACCCGTGGCGGGACCTCAGGGGGTCCGGCGTCCAGGAGCAACTCGCCGCCGCCAGCCGGGAGTCCGGAATGGTCGAGGTGTACGCGGCCACGCCCGACCGGATCCTGCACTGGCGTCAGGAGGAGCCCGGCAGGACGCCCACGCGGGACGAGACGGCCGAGGCGGCCGCCCGCCCCGGCACCCTGCGCGCGCTGCGCACGTCCGCCGAGCGGACCACCCTCTTCTTCACCGACCAGGACGGCGAGTTGTGCGCCTGGCGCCCCGGCGGCAAGCCGGTGCCGCTGCTCCGGGCGGCGGGCCCCGGCCCGGCCGCGGCCGTGCGCTGCGAGATCGACGGGCACGACTGCACGGTGCTCGCCCAGCGCTCGGCGAGCGGCCGGGTGGCGTTCGCCGCGTACCCCACGGAGCAGGAGCAGGCGGGCGCCTGGTGGACCGAGTCCGGCCCGCCCCTCCCGTCCGGCGCGCTGGTCGGCCTGGCCGTCGACGCCCTCGGCGCCCTCGTCGCCGCCACCCTCGACCCGGCCACCGCCACCCTCCGCGTCACCCGGCGCAAGGAGGAGGCGGGGCTGGCGCTGGAGGGGTGGCGGGAGGTCTGAGCGGGCCGGGCGGCGGGCACTTCCTGTCTCCGGGACCGTCGGCCCCGGCGTCTCCGGGGTCATGGTGCTGGAGGGCGGCGGTCCGATCGCCGAGGCGCCGGTGCGGGCCGGCGGCACGTGGAGCGTGCGCCACCCGCACGACTGGAAGCCCGGCCGGTACGAGGCGGAGTTCGTCCCGGTGTTCAGCGCCCTCCGCTCCCGGCCGGCCCGGCCGACCCTGCGGATCCACGGCCTTCCGGACGACAGCGGGGTCAGGACCTCCGTCACCTCGCGCGAACCGTGCGGCGAGAAGCGCGAGCACCTGCCGTTCGCCGGGACGTGGGGAACGGCCGGACGTCCGGCACCGCGCGCCGGGCGTGCGGGGCGCCGTGACGGGGAAGGCCCCGACACCTCGCGGGTGTCGGGGCCTTCCGTCGATGACCGGTACGGCCGTCACGCCGGAACCGACGCCACCCCCGGCTCCAGGAACCGCTTGCCGTTCACCCGCTCGGAGACGCCCTCGCGGTCCAGGTACGGCGTGATGCCGCCCAGGTGGAAGGGCCAGCCGGCGCCGGTGATCAGGCACAGGTCGATGTCCTGGGCCTCGGCGACGACGCCCTCGTCGAGCATCAGGCCGATCTCCTGGGCCACCGCGTCCAGCACCCGCTCGCGGACCTGCTCCTCGGTGAGGACGGTGTCGCCCTGCTGCAGCAGCGCGGCGACCTCCGGGTCCAGCTCCGGCTTGCCGGAGTCGTAGACGTAGAAGCCGCGCTTGCCGGCCCCGACGACCGCCTTCAGGTTCGGGGAGACCGTGAAGCGGTCCGGGAACGCCTGGTGCAGCGTCTCGGAGACGTGCAGGCCGATGGCCGGGCCGACCAGCTCCAGCAGGACCAGCGGGGACATCGGCAGGCCGAGCGGCTCCACCGCCTTCTCCGCGATCTCGACGGGCGTGCCCTCGTCGATGACGTTCTGGATCTCGCCCATGAAGCGGGTCAGGATGCGGTTCACGACGAACGCCGGGGCGTCCTTCACCAGCACCGCGGTCTTCCGCAGCTTCTTGGCGACGCCGAACGCCGTGGCCAGCGCCGCGTCGTCGGTCTTCTCCCCGCGGACGATCTCCAGCAGCGGCAGGACCGCGACCGGGTTGAAGAAGTGGAAGCCGACGACCCGCTCGGGGTGCTGCAGCTTCGACGCCATCTCGGTCACCGAGAGGGAGGAGGTGTTGGTCGCGAGGATCGCGTGCGCCGGGGCGACCGCCTCGACCTCCGCGAACACCTGCTGCTTGACGCCCATCTCCTCGAAGACCGCCTCGATGACGAAGTCGGCGTCCGCGAAGCCCTCGGCCTTGTCCAGCACACCGGTGACCAGCGCCTTGAGGCGGTTGGCCTTGTCCTGGTTGATCCGGCCCTTGCCGAGCAGCTTGTCGATCTCGGCGTGCACGTAGCCGACGCCCTTGTCGATGCGCTCCTGGTCGATGTCGGTCAGCACGACCGGCACCTCGAGGCGGCGCAGGAACAGCAGCGCGAGCTGGGAGGCCATCAGACCGGCGCCGACGACGCCGACCTTGGTGACCGGGCGCGCCAGGTTCTTGTCCGGGGCGCCCGCGGGACGCTTGCCGCGCTTCTGCACCAGGTTGAACGCGTAGATGCCGGCGCGCAGTTCACCGCCCATGATCAGGTCGGCGAGCGCCTGGTCCTCGGCGTCGTAGCCCTTCTGCAGGTCGCCGTCCTTGGCGGCGGCGATGATGTCCAGGGCCCGGTAGGCGGCCGGGGCCGCGCCGTGCACCTTGGAATCGGCGACGAAGCGGCCCTTGGCGACGGCCTGGTCCCAGGCCTCGCCGCGGTCGATCGCCGGGCGCTCGACCGCGATCTCGCCCTTGAGGACGGACGCGGTCCAGATCAGCGACTGCTCCAGGAAGTCCGCGCCCTCGAACAGCGCGTCCGCGATGCCGAGTTCGTAGACCTGCTTGCCCTTGAGCTGCTTGTTCTGGTTGAGGCTGTTCTCGATGATGACCGAGACGGCCCTCTCCGCGCCGATCAGGTTCGGCAGCAGGGTGCAGCCGCCCCAGCCGGGCACCAGGCCGAGGAAGACCTCGGGCAGGGAGAACGCGGGCAGCGCCGCGGACACCGTGCGGTAGGTGCAGTGCAGACCGATCTCCACGCCACCGCCCATGGCGGCGCCGTTGTAGTACGCGAAGGTCGGCACGGCCAGCTTCGACAGCCGCTTGAAGACGTCGTGGCCGCCCTTGCCGATGGCCAGCGCGTCCTCGTGGCGCTTCAGCAGCTCGACGCCCTTGAGGTCGGCGCCGACCGCGAAGACGAACGGCTTGCCGGTGACGCCGACGCCGACGATCTCGCCGTCCGCGGCCTCCTTCTCGACCTGGTCGATCGCGGCGTCCAGGTTCGCCAGCGACTGCGGGCCGAGCGTGGTCGGCTTGGTGTGGTCGTGACCGTTGTCCAGCGTGATCAGCGCGAACCGGCCCGCGCCCAGCGGCAGGTCGAAGTGGCGTACGTGCGCGCTGGTGACGACCTCGCCGGGGAACAGCTCGGCCGCACCCTTCAGAAGCTCTGCGGTGGTGCTCACTTGTCCCCCTCGAAGTGCGGGTTCTCCCAGATGACCGTCGCGCCCATGCCGAAGCCGACGCACATGGTGGTCAGGCCGTAGCGGACGTGCGGCTGCTCCTCGAACTGGCGGGCCAGCTGCGTCATCAGGCGGACGCCGGAGGAGGCCAGCGGGTGGCCGAACGCGATGGCGCCGCCGTACTGGTTGACGCGCTCGTCGTCGTCGGCGATGCCGTAGTGGTCCAGGAACGCGAGGACCTGGACGGCGAAGGCCTCGTTGATCTCGAACAGGCCGATGTCGGAGATGGACAGGCCCGCCTGGGCGAGCGCCTTCTCCGTGGCCGGGATCGGGCCGTAGCCCATGACCTCGGGCTCCACGCCGGCGAAGGCGTAGGCGACCAGGCGCATCTTGACCGGCAGGCCGTTCTCGCGGGCGAAGTCCTCGGAGGCGATGACGGAGGCGGTGGCGCCGTCGTTCAGACCGGCCGCGTTGCCGGCGGTGACCCGGCCGTGGACGCGGAACGGCGTCTTGAGGGTCGCCAGGTTCTCCAGCGTGGTGCCCGGACGCATCGGCTCGTCGGCGGTGACCAGGCCCCAGCCGGTCTCGCCGCCCTCGGGGCTGGTGCGGCGCACCGAGACCGGCACCAGGTCAGCCTGGATCTTGCCGTTGGCGTACGCCTTGGCGGCCTTCTCCTGGGAGCGGACCGCGTACTCGTCGGCGCGGAGCTTGGTGATCTGCGGGTACCGGTCGTGCAGGTTCTCCGCGGTCATGCCCATGAACAGGGCGGACTCGTCGACCAGCTTCTCGGAGACGAACCGCGGGTTGGGGTCCACGCCCTCGCCCATCGGGTGGCGGCCCATGTGCTCGACACCGCCCGCGATGGCGACGTCGTACGCGCCGAAGGCGACGGAGCCGGCCACCGTGGTGACGGCGGTCAGCGCGCCGGCGCACATGCGGTCGATGGAGTAGCCCGGCACCGACTGCGGCAGGCCGGCGAGGATGCCCGCCGTGCGGCCGATGGTCAGACCCTGGTCGCCGATCTGCGTGGTCGCGGCGATGGCGACCTCGTCGATCTTCTTCGGGTCGAGGCCCGGGTTGCGGCGCAGCAGCTCCCGGATCGCCTTGACGACCAGGTCGTCGGCGCGGGTCTCGTGGTAGATGCCCTTCGGGCCCGCCTTGCCGAACGGGGTACGGACGCCGTCGACGAAGACGACGTCCCTGACGGTACGAGGCACGATGGCTCTCCTCCAGGTACGGGATGCTGAGCGCTTGCTTACGCCCCATGCTACTTGCGGGTAACGTAACTGCCCACCCCCGCGGGCCGGAGCGGCGAACATCACACGACCGGCCCCCGCGGAGGGGGCCGGTCCAGCGTCCCGCGCCGGCCCTACGACCGCCGGAGCCGCGTGCGCAGGCCCCGGCGCAGCCGCGTCCCGGTGCTGACCCGCTCGTTGCGGCCGGAGGCCCGGCGGGCCACCGAGGCGGCCCGGTCCTCGCGCACCTCCAGCTCACCGGCCTGGTGCGCGAACAGCCCGCCGCCGGTGCTCATGGCGACCTCCGCCGTGTACGTCCCGGGCGGGACGTCGGAGAGGTCGACGCCCTCCTTGTCCAGCGAGGTGAAGAACCCGAACGCGTACGAACCGAAGTCGCCCGGCGCCAGGTGCGGGCGCACCTGCTCCTCCCGCCTGACCGCCTTCAGGGCGACGGTGTGCGTGGAGTCCGCGCCGCGCAGCGTGAGGTAGTACGTCGAGTGGGTCGCGCGGTCGGCGTTGCGCCCGGGGAGGAAGAAGACGCCGTACACCCGGAGCCTCGGGCCCTCCATCGCGAACCGCTTGAGCGCGAACACGGACCCGCCGGGGCCGGCCGCGGTGAGGTCGCGCTTGATCACCCGGACGCTCTTCGCGTCACCCCGCAGGACCACCTCGTGCCCCCGGGAGGCGGCGCGGCGGTCGATCGCCCGGTACGCGACCAGCGGCACCCTGCGGTCGATGTCCTCGCTCTCGCTGGTCACTCGCGCGAACACGTCGTACACACCGTCGGGCAGCGCGTCGAACAGCTCACGCGCCTCGCAGGTGAAGCCGCCGTCCTTGTAGGACGCGAAGTGCGTGTCGAAGTACTTCAGGTACAGCTGGTCCACCGGCACGGTCTTCGCGTCCGCCACCCACGCCTGCTCGTCCCGCACCAGCACGAGCTGCTTGGTCTCCCGCGCCCCGGCCTCCTCGCCCTGCTCCGCGGAGACACCGGGCAGGAAGGCGTGCCCGGACAGCGTGGCCCGCTCGGGAGTGAGCTGCGCGGCGGTCAGCACGCCCGCCGCGGTGTCCCGTGCCCGCAGGTCCGCCAGGTGCTCGGTCGCGGTGGGCTCGTCCACCTCGTTGGAGCCGACCTGCACCTCCCCGAACCGCGGCACCGTCCCCTCGGTCAGCGCGTAGATGACGCTGAGGATCACCGAGAGGCCCTGCCGCGTCACCTCCGCGTGCTTCACCAGGGCGGGGGATTCCACCATGAAGAAGTTGAAGTTGGAGTACTTCCGCAGGGCCGGGAGGAAATGGACGACGTGTTCCTCGTACTGGTAGTCCTTCGTCGAGGAGAACAGGTAGATGTTGCGGTCCAGGTCGGTGGTCTCGGCCAGCAGTTCCGGGAGCACCGAGTCGAGCCGGTCCACGTTCTCCTGCGGCTGGCCCTCGCCGAGGACCCACTCGCCGAGCACGCCGTGCCCCTGGGAGTAGCTGCCGATGAAGTACTGCGGCGTGGAGGCGACGATGTTCCGGTAGCCGTACTTCAGGGCGTAGTAGATGGCGGCGCTTCCGCCCTTCGAGGAACCGGCCAGCACCACCGTCTCGCGGGAGAGTCCCAGCTTTTCCCGGTAATGGGTGATCAGTTCCTCGACGGCCTCCGAAACGGAGAAGTCCATCGCCCGTGCCACGTAGTACGACGGGCCTCCGTCGAACCGGTCGCGGATTCTCAGCACGTTGCACTGGACGCCCGAAAGGGCGGCGCCGAATCCGTACTTCGAGCCCACGGAGGAAAACACCACGAGCAGGTTGCCGTGGTCGCCCGCAGCGGGCGTGAATTCGTACTCGATCTCCCAGTTGCCGTATTTCTCCACACGTATCTCGGGCGTGCGGATCGTCGCTGTCCTGTAGTTCTCGGACGTGTGGGGGAGCGTGTCCGAATGCTGCGGGTTGACCGGGCGGACCTGGGTGGGTTCCATGAAATGGTGCCCCTTGTTCCTGTCAGAGATTTTCCGTTCGGAGTTCGGGCCGCTCCGCAGGAAACTCCTCCGACGTGGTCTACGGGCGTTTTCGCAGGAAGAGCAGCCGGGACGAGGCTAACCCATCCCCCCGCCGCGGAGCGAGAGGCGGCCCTGTGCCTCGTCCCGCGTATTCCCGGGCACCCGCGACGCATGCGGACGGCACGCCGGAACCCGGGTCAAGTGCCCCGCGCCACAGGGGACTTCCCCGCCTGTCCGGCACCGCCCGCCGGCCGGGCCGCGGGGGCGCCGTGCGTGCTCACGCGCGCCAGTAGCCGCGGCCGAGCAGCACCGCCAGCGGCACGATCTCGATACGGCCGAGCAGCATCAGCGCGCCCAGGATCGCCTTCGACGCCTGCCCCAGCGGCGCGTACGAGCCGGACGGGCCCAGCTCCCCGAAGGCCGGGCCGACGTTGCCGAGGCAGGCCGCGGCGGCTCCCAGCGCGGTGAACACACCGCCGCCGCCCGTCTCCGCCCCGGCGTCCAGGGTCAGGCCGAACGTCCCCAGCGCCAGGGTGAGGACGTAGAGGAGCGCGAACAGCAGCACCGAGCGGAGCGCCTGCGTGCCGACCACCCGGCCGCTCACCCGCACCGGCAGGACCGCGTCCGGGTGCACGGCCTGCTCCAGCTCGCGCCGGGTGAAGCGGAAGAGCACGAGATGGCGGACGACCTTGACCGAACCGCTCGCCGACCCGGCACACGCCCCGACGAACATCAGCCCCAGCAGGGTGAGCGTGGCGACCGTGCCCCACTCCGCCCAGTCGGCCGTGGCGAAGCCGGTGGTGGTCATCACCGACACCGCCTGGAACGCCCCGTGCCGGAGGCCGTCGGGTCCGCCCGCCGCACCGGAGGCCCACAGCTCGGCCGCCACGACGCAGGAACTGACGACGAGCAGGACGGCGTACAGCCGCAGTTCCTCGTCACGCGCGGCGGCCCGCACCTGGCGCAGCGCGGCGAGACGGTACAGCCGCAGCAGGTTCACCCCCGCCACCGCCATCAGCCCGCACAGCACCCACTGCGTCACCGGCGCGAGACCGCGCGCCGAGTCGTCGTGCGGGGCGAACCCGCCGAGGGACACGGCGGACGTCGCGTAGGAGAACGCGTCGAAGAGGCCCATCCGCCGGTCGAGCCCGGACCACCCCAGGGCGGCCAGCACCAGCACGCCGGCCGCCGTCACCGCCAGGTACACCTTCCACAGCCGCCGGGCCGTGCCCCGCACGGTCGCGCCGAGCGTCTCCATCTCCACGGGCCCCGGCAGCTCGGACCGCAGCAGCTCACGGCCGCCGATGCGCAGCCGCGGCAGCACCGCGAGCGCCAGCACGATGATGCCTGCGCCGCCCAGCCAGTGGGTGAACTGGCGCCAGAACAGCATGTCCGGCCCGAGCGCGTCCAGGTCGCCGACGACGGTCGCCCCCGTCGCGGTGAACCCCGACATCGCCTCGAACCAGGCGTCGACCGGGCGGTCGAGCTGGGGGACACGGCCGAGCAGGAACGGCACCGCGCCGAACGCGGGCGCGAGCAGCCACACGGCGACGACGACGAGGAACCCCTCCCGCACGCCCAGCGGGGGCCGCGGCCCCGTCAGCCGCTTCAGCGCCAGGCCGGTCAGCGCCACGGCGAACCCGGGGACCAGGAACGGCCACGGGGGTTCGCCGGCCGCGAGCGCCACGGCCGCCGGCGGCACGAACGCGAGCGCGAACCAGGCGAGGAGGGCGCCGACGACGCCCAGCGCCGTCCGCACGTCGACGCCGGTCCGCCCGCGCGCGAACCACCGGCGACGGTGCGGCAGCGGACGCGGCGGCCTCACAGGTCGTGCTCGATCGCGGGGACGCGGTCGGGCTCGGTGAGGACGACGACCCGGTCCCCGGGCCGCAGTTCGTCCCCGTCGCCGGGGAAGGACACCGTGCCGTCCCGCACGATCGCGCCCACGGCCGCGCCGGGCACGGCGCCGACCGGACGGTGCGCGAACCGGCTGCCGGGCCGGACGGTGACGTCCAGCACCTCGAAACGGTCGTCGCCCAGCATCGCCATCTGGCGGGTGCGCTCCCCGAACGTGAAGCGGGCCATCTTCTCGGCGGTCTCGTCGCCCGGGTCGATCGTCACGTCGACGCCGGCCGCCTTGAAGACCTCGGCGGCGGCGGGGTCGTCGAGAACCGTCAGGGCCAGCCGCACCCCGTGCAGTTTCACCAGCACCGCCGCGTGCAGATTGCGCGAGTCGTCCTTCGCCGCCAGCACCGCCGCCCCCGCCGTGCCGATGCGCTCGCGGTGCAGGAACGCCGGGTCCAGGCCCCTCGTGCGGAACACCCGCGCCCGGTCCAGCGTGGCGGCGGCCTCGCGGGCGCGGGCCGCGTCCGGTTCGACGATCCGCACCGTGACGCCCCGGTCGAGCAGCACCCGCGCCACAGCGGTGCCCATGCGCCCCGCGCCGTAGATCACCACGTCGTCGACGGGGTCGGCGCCGGTGACCACCCGGCTCCAGGCGCGGGCCGCCATGGGGGACGCCATCGCGATGATCCAGTCGTCCTCCCGTACGACCTCGTCCGCGCCCGGCACGGTCCAGTCCCCGTCGCGTACGAGGGCGACCACCCGGGACGCGGCGGGCAGTCCCGCGTCCCGCAGCGGACGTCCGACGAGCCGCGCGGCCGCCGTCCCGCGGGCGTCGACGCCGATGACGACCACCTCGCCGTGGGCGAAGAAGTCCACGTGCCGGGCGCCCGGCACGTGCAGGACGCGTTCGACGGCGTTCGCCGTCTCGAACGCCGTCGAGACGAGGAGGTCCACGTCCAGGTCACCCGCCCGCCACGCCTGGAGGTAGTCCGTCCCGGTGGCCCGTACGACCGTCCGCGCCGACGACAGCCGGCGGGCGAGCATGGCGGTGACCAGGTTGACCTCGTCCCGCGAGGTGCACGCCATCACCAGGTCGGCGTCGGCGACGCCGCCCTCCAGCAGCGTCTCGCGCCGGGTGCCGCTGCCGTGCACGGTCCGTACGTCGTAGGCGTGCGACACGGCCTCCAGCCGCGCCCGGTCGACGTCGATCACCGTGCACTCGTGCGCCTCGGCGAGCGACTTGACCACGGTCCCGCCCACCTGCCCGGCCCCCACCACGACAACCCGCATGCAGGCATCGTGGCACGGGGGCCGGGGTACCGCCCGGCACCGACGCCGGGCGACACGGGCACGCGAGCGGCCTCGCGGACGGCGGTCCGCGAGGCGGCCCCGCGCGCCCGCCGACCGTGGCGGGCGGTCCGGCCGGAGGCCGACGAGGCCTGCCGGGAGGGGCTCTCGGCGTCCTCGCCCGACTGCGGGGCGCGGGCCCCGCCCGTGCGGGGGCGTCCCGGTGGCGGGAGGCGGGGTGGTGTGTGCGAGGGGCGGGCGTCTCCCGGCCGGAGGCGTCAGGGGGGCGGGCCGGCAGGGCGTCGGGTGATGCGCCCCCGCCGACGGGCGACACGGCCCGCCGACCGGAGACCCTGTCGACGGGCCCGCGGCCCGGCCGCGTCCCTCCGGGGCGGTGGTCAGGCCGTGAGCGCCGCCACCAGCACCGGCGTCACCTGCTCCACCTGCCAGGCGCGGGCGCCGTGGGCGGTCAGGGTCGCGGCGACCGTCTCGGCCGTGGCCGGGGACGGCGGCTCCCAGCAGACCCTGCGGACCGTGTCCGGCGCGATCAGGTTCTCCGCGGGCATGTTCAGACGCTCCGCGAGGGCGGTCACGCCCGCTCGCGCGGCGGACAGCCGGGCCGCGGCCGCCGGGTCCTTGTCGGCCCAGGCGCGCGGCGGCGGGGGACCGGTCACCGGCTGGCCGGGCTGGGGCAGCCGGTCCTCGCTCAGCGCCTTCGCCCGGTCGACCGCCGCCTGCCACTGTTCGAGCTGGCGGCGGCCCACCCGCTGCCCGAAGCCGTTCAGCGCGGCCAGCGCGTGCGGGCTGGACGGCATGGCGAGGGCGGCCTCGACGATCGCCGCGTCGGACAGCACCTTGCCGGGGGACACGTCACGGCGGCGGGCGATCCGGTCCCGGGTCTGCCACAGCTCCCGTACGACGGCCATCTGCCGCCGGCGGCGGACCTTGTGCATACCGGAGGTGCGCCGCCACGGGTCCTTGCGCGGCTCGGGCGGCGGCGCCGAGGCGATCGCGTCGAACTCCTGCCGGGCCCAGTCCAGTTTGCCCTGCCGGTCCAGCTCCTTCTCCAGCGCGTCCCGCAGGTCGACCAGCAGCTCGACGTCGAGCGCGGCGTAGCGCAGCCAGGGCTCGGGCAGCGGGCGGGTGGACCAGTCGACGGCGGAGTGGCCCTTCTCCAGTTGGAAGCCGAGCACGTTCTCGACCATCGCGCCGAGCCCGACCCGCGGGAACCCGGCCAGCCGGCCGGCCAGCTCGGTGTCGAAGAGCCGCGTCGGCACCATGCCTATCTCGCGCAGGCAGGGCAGGTCCTGGGTGGCGGCGTGCAGCACCCACTCCACGCCGGACAGCGTCTCGCCGAGGGCGGACAGGTCGGGGCAGGCGACCGGGTCGATCAGCGCGGTGCCGGCGCCTTCGCGCCGGAGCTGGACGAGGTAGGCCCGCTGTCCGTACCGGTAGCCCGAGGCGCGCTCGGCGTCCACGGCGACGGGCCCGCGGCCCGCGGCGAACGCGGCGACCACCTCGGCGAGGGCGGCCTCGTCGGCGACCACGGCCGGGACGCCCTCGCGGGGCTCCAGCAGGGGGATCGGCGCCTGTGCAGCAGAGGATCCGCCGTCGTCCGGAGGGGCGCCTCCGGTGGTGCGCAGTGAACTGTCTGCTGCGGTGTCGTGGGCGTCGGTCACCTGTCAAGAGTATCCGTACGGGCCGGTCCCCGGTCCGTCCCTCCGCCCGGTGACCCCGCCGACCAGCGAGAACAGGCCGCCGCACGACCCTGGCGGCGCCACGCGCGGCGGCGCCCGCCGACGCGGGGGCGTCGGCGGGCGCGGGAAGGGGCGTCGGGGCGGGATGCCGGAAGGCGCGGACTGTTCGGAGGGCGGGGTCAGTGGATGATGCCGGTGCGCAGGGCCACCGCCACCATCCCGGCGCGGTCGCCCGTGCCGAGCTTGCGGGCGATGCGGGCGAGGTGGCTCTTCACGGTGAGGGCGGACAGGCCCATGGAGACGCCGATCGCCTTGTTCGACTGACCCTCCGCGACCAGCCGCAGCACCTCGACCTCACGGCCGGACAGCTCGCGGTAGCCACCCGGGTGGCTCGGGGCACCCGGGGGACGGCGGTGGAGGCGGGCGGCGGCCGTGCCGATGGGAGCGGCGCCGGGTCGGGTGGGGAGCCCGAGGTTGGTGCGCGTGCCGGTGACGACGTAGCCCTTCACCCCGCCCGCCAGCGCGTTGCGCACGGCGCCGATGTCGTCGGCGGCCGAGAGGGCGAGGCCGTTGGGCCAGCCCGCGGCGCGGGTCTCGGAGAGGAGGGTGAGGCCGGAACCGTCCGGCAGATGGACTTCGGCGACGCAGATGTCGCGGGGGTTGCCGATGCGGGGACGAGCCTCCGCGACGGACGAGGCCTCGATCACATCGCGCACACCGAGCGCCCACAGATGGCGGGTGACGGTGTTACGGACGCGCGGGTCGGCCACGACCACCATGGCGGTCGGCTTGTTCGGGCGGTAGGCGACCAGGCTTGAGGGCTGCTCGAGGAGAACGGACACCAGGCCTCCTGGGTGCGGGACGGGGGCGGCTCGTGGGAGTGAAGCCGGGACGAACCGTGCTTTCAAGGTCACAGTCGTCTTCGGCAGCAAACCTGATGTCCTTTAGGAAATGATCACGATCCGGTGAGTGACAATCCGGGCAATTCGGACGCGCGATCGATCATTCGAAGATCGAACGGTTTCGGTCTGCGTCGCAACGCTTCCGAATGTGGCCGTATCGACAAAGAGACGGTGGGTGAGGCGTCCGGTGGGCATCCGGGAGGCGTCCCACGACGAGTGGCCGGAACCGACCGGCGCCCGGCCGGCGTGCGACCGGTCCTCGAGCGGGCCTCGACCGGCCGGCGAAGCGCTCAGCGCGACTGCGGCCCCCGCCGCTGCGGAAGCGTCACCACCGACGCGTCACCGGGGGTGGCCGGCGGCAGTCCCGCCACCTGCGCGAGCAGGTCGCACCACGCGACCAGGTGGGCCGCCGTGTCCGGCACCCCGCCCAGCCCCTCGCGCGGCGTCCAGGAGGCGCGGATCTCGATCTGCGAGGCGGCCGGGCGCTCGGACAGCCCGCCGAAGTAGTGGGAGCTCGCCCGCGTCACCGTCCCGCTGGGCTCGCCGAACGCCAGCCCGCGCGCGGTGAGCGCACCCGTCAGCCAGGACCAGCACACCTCCGGCAGCAGCGGGTCCGCCGCCATCTCCGGCTCCAGCTCCGCACGGACCAGGGTCACCAGCCGGAACGTGCCCCGCCAGGCCTCGTGCCCGGCCGGGTCGTACAGCAGCACCAGCCGGCCGTCGGCGAGGTCCTCCTCGCCGTCCACGACCGCCGCCTCCAGCGCGTGCGCGTACGGCGCGAGCCGTTTCGGCGCGGGGGTGGGCTCGACCTCGATCTGCGGCCGCAGCCGCGCGCCGCGCAACGCGTCGACAGCGGCCCGGAAGGGCAGCGGGGACGCACCCCCGGGTCCGGTGTCGCCCCCCTCCTTCGGTTCGTCCATTCCGCCAGCGCCGTCCGACAGTCGTCCCTGAGCCGCACCCATGCGGGGAAGGTTAAGCGGAACGGGCCGTCGGCGCAGGGAGGGACACCCGTGCCGCCCGGGGGTGTCCGGATCGCACCGCATCCCCGCCGCGCGCCCCCGCTCCCGGTGAGCGGCCCGGCGGCCGGGCGGGCGGCGAGGGTGACCCCCGCCACCCGGGATCCCCGGCGGCCGGGACCGTTCCGGCGACATGCGAGACTGGCCGGTGTGAGCGCCAACGTGAGCCCGACGGGCAGCCAGCCGACTTCGACGTACGACAGTGCCTTCCTCAAGGCGTGCCGGCGTGAGCCGGTGCCGCACACCCCGGTGTGGTTCATGCGGCAGGCCGGGCGCTCCCTGCCGGAGTACCGCAAGGTGCGCGAGGGCATCGGCATGCTCGACTCCTGCATGCGCCCCGACCTGGTCACCGAGATCACGCTCCAGCCGGTGCGCCGCCACCAGGTCGACGCGGCCATCTACTTCAGCGACATCGTCGTGCCCCTCAAGGCCATCGGCATCGACCTCGACATCAAGCCGGGCGTCGGCCCGGTCGTCGAGCAGCCGGTGCGCACCCGCGCCGACCTGCACCGGCTGCGCGACCTGACCCCCGAGGACGTCCCGTACGTCACCGAGGCGATCGGGACGCTGACCCGGGAGCTGGGCGCGACCCCGCTGATCGGCTTCGCGGGCGCCCCCTTCACCCTCGCCAGCTACCTCGTCGAGGGCGGCCCGTCCCGCACGTACGAGAACGCCAAGGCGATGATGTACGGCGACCCGGAGCTGTGGGCGGACCTGCTCGACCGGCTCGCGGAGATCACGGCCGCCTTCCTGAAGGTGCAGATCGAGGCCGGCGCCTCGGCCGTCCAGCTCTTCGACTCCTGGGCCGGCGCGCTCGCCCCCGCCGACTACCGCCGCTCGGTGCTGCCCGCGTCGGCGAAGGTGTTCGACGCGGTGGCCTCCTACGAGGTCCCGCGCATCCACTTCGGCGTCGGCACGGGCGAGTTGCTCGGGCTGATGGGCGAGGCCGGCGCGGACGTCGTCGGCGTCGACTGGCGCGTCCCGCTGGACGAGGCCGTCCGCCGCGTCGGCCCCGGCAAGGCGCTCCAGGGCAACCTGGACCCGACGGTGCTGTTCGCCGGCCGCGAGGCCGTCGAGACCAAGGCGCGGGAGGTGCTGGACGCGGCGGCCGGTCTGGAGGGCCACATCTTCAACCTCGGCCACGGCGTCATGCCGTCCACCGACGCGGACGCCCTGACGCGGCTGGTGGAGTACGTCCACACGACGACCGCCCGCTGACGGTACACAGCTGATCATCCGCAGGCGGCCCGCGGGCCGTCGGTGAAGCCGGTGCGGCGCGCCTCCGCGCGCCGCACCGGCTTCACGCGTTCCTGAGCGTCCCCTCCGCCGCCTTTCCGTCGTGCCCTCTGTTCGTCATCTCGAACAGCGATCGCCATATCGGTAACGATTGCGCAACTTGCGAAAACTCTTTGTTGCTCGTCCGTCATTTTCGGCGATACACCTTGCCCTACTTCGCGGATGGCCCATTAGTTTGCGCAAACTAATCAGCTTTTGGATCACTGACGACAGATCAGGAGCTCCACGATGACGAAGAAGACCCGCAGCGCGACGGCTGCCGCGATCGGCGTGTGTCTCGCCCTCGCCGCCGCCGGCTGCGCCGGTGGCGACGACGGCGCAGCCGGCGGCGAGGGCACGGTGACCGTCTGGACGAACGCGATGGAGGGGCGCGGCCTGGTGTTCTGGCAGAACGCCGCGAAGGAGTACCAGGAGCTGCACCCCGACGTCACGATCAAGATCCAGTCGGTGCAGAACGAGGACCTCGACGGCAAGCTGCAGAACGCCCTCAACTCGGGATCGGCGCCCGACGTCTTCCTGCAGCGCGGCGGCGGCAAGATGCGGGCCATGGTCGACGCCGGCCAGATCCAGGAGCTGGCGCTCACCGACACCGACCGGGCCAACGTGGGCGAGGCGGCACTCGAGGGCTCCTCCATCGACGGCAAGGTCTACGCGATGCCGCTCGACACGCAGCCCGAAGGGATCTACTACAGCAAGAAACTCTTCAAGAAGGCCGGCATCACCGCACCGCCGACGACGATGGACGAACTCAAGGACGCCGTCGCGAAACTCAAGGCGATCAAGGTCGCGCCGATCGCGGTCGGCGCCAAGGACGCCTGGCCGGCCGCACACTGGTACTACAACTTCGCCCTGCGTGAGTGCGGTCAGGAGACCCTGCAGGAGTCCGCCAAGTCGCTCACCTTCGACGACCCCTGCTGGACCAAGGCCGGCGAGGACCTCGCGGACCTCCTGGGGACCGACCCCTTCCAGAAGGGCTTCCTCACGGCGACCTCGCAGCAGGGCGCCGGCTCGTCCGCGGGTCTGATGGCCAACCACAAGGCGGGCATGGAGCTCATGGGCAACTGGAACCCCGGAGTCATCGCCGACCTGACCCCGGACAAGAAGCCGCTCCCCGACCTGGGCTGGTTCCCCTTCCCGGCCGTCCCCGGCGGCCAGGGCGACCCCACCGCCATCATGGGCGGCGCCGGCGGTTACTCCCTCTCCAGGAACGCGCCGGAGGAGGCCCTCGGCTTCCTCCAGTTCGTGGTGACCAAGGAACAACAGGAGGCCTACGCCGAGGCGTTCGACACCATCCCGGTGAACAAGGAGGCCCAGGGCGTCGTCACCGAGCCGTACAACATCTCGGCGCTCGAGGCCTTCAACGAGGCCGCCTACTCGATGCAGTTCCTCGACACCGTGTACGGCCAGAACGTCGGCAACGCCATGAACATCGCCGTCGTGAACCTGTTGGCCGGCAAGGGCTCCGCCGCCGACATCGTCAAGGACGTCAAGGCCGCCGCGGAGAAGGGCTGACCGGGCAGACATGAGCGACACCCTGGGCACCGGCACGGCCGACGGCCGCACGCCGCGGGGCGCGCCCGGGGCCGGGGACGCGGCCGCGGCCGTGCCCCCGTCCCCGCCGCGGGCGGCCGCACGCCGTCGGGGCAGGACGCGACTGGAGATCGCCGTCCTGTCCGCACCGGCGGTCATCGTGTTCCTGGCGTTCGTGATCTTCCCGGTCGCACTCGCCGCGTACTACGGCTTCTACCAGTGGAAGGGCTACGGAGAGCCCACCGACTGGGTCGGCCTGAACAACTACAAGCTGATCCTCACCGACCCCGCGTTCCACGACGTCCTGTGGCACAACGGCCTGATCCTGGTGCTGTCCCTGGTCATTCAGGGGCCGCTGGCGATCGGTCTCGCCCTGCTGCTCAACCAGCGGATCCGCGGCCGTTCGGCGATCCGCGTCCTGGTCTTCGTGCCGTACATCGTCTCCGAGGTGATCGTCGGCACCGGCTGGAGCCTGATGCTGCAGAGCGACGGCGCCGTCAACGACCTGCTGCGCGCGATCGGCCTGGGCTCGCTGGAGGCCGACTGGATCGCCGACCCGGATCTGGCCATCTGGACGCTGATGGCCATCATCACGTGGAAGTACATCGGATTCGCGGTGATCCTGATGCTCGCCGGTCTGCAGTCGATCCCGGACGAGATCTTCGAGGCCGCGCAGATCGACGGCGCCTCCTACTGGCAGATCCAGCGCCGCATCACCCTGCCGCTGCTGGGACCGACGATCCGCATCTGGGCCTTCCTGTCGATCATCGGCTCGCTGCAGCTGTTCGACCTCGTCTACATCATCTGGGGCCAGTACGTCTCGGGCACCGCCGGGACCTCCACCATGGCGATCTACCTGCTCGCCCAGGGCCGCAACGCGGGCAACTACGGCTACGGCAGCGCCGTCGCCGTCGTGATGTTCGTGATCTCGCTGGCCGTCGCGCTCGTCTACCAGCGCTTCGTCCTGCGCCGCGACCTCAGGGGCGCCGTCACCGAAGGGACCGTGTGATGAGCGCGACGACCTCCGCCTCCCGGACGCCCGTCACCTCCGGGAAGTCCGCGGGGCGCAGCGGCCCGCAGCAGACCTGGGGCAGCCCGGTCACCTACTTCGTCGCGCTGCTCTTCGTCGGCGTCTGCGTCGCGCCGGTGCTGTACATCGTGCTCGGCGGCTTCCGCACCAACGCGCAGATCACCACCGAACCGGCCGCACTGCCCGACCCCTGGGTGGCCGGCAACTACCTGGGCGTCCTCGAGTCGTCCGTGTTCTGGGGCGAGTTCGCCAACTCCCTGATCGTAGCGGTGGCCAGCACCGCCGGCATCGTCGCGCTCGGGCTGATGGTCAGCTTCGTCATCGCCCGCTACGACTTCCGGTTCAAGGGCGCGATGTACTCCCTGTTCGCGGCGGGCCTGATGTTCCCGATGGTCATCGCGATCACTCCGCTGTACCTGGTGATCAAGGACCTCGGGCTCGTCGACAACCTGCTCGGCGTGATCGTCCCGCAGATCGCCTTCGGCCTGCCGACGACGGTCATCATCCTCGTGCCGTTCCTGCGGGCCATCCCGAACGAGATCGAGGAGGCCGCCGCGCTCGACGGCATGAGCCGGCTCGGGTTCTTCTTCCGCATGGTGGTCCCGCTGTCGCTGCCCGGCGTGGTCACCGTCGGCATCCTCGGTTTCGTCGGCAGCTGGAACAACTACCTGCTGCCCCTGTACGTCCTCAACTCGCAGGCCAACTTCACCCTGCCGCTGGGCGTGCAGGTGTTCTCCTCGCAGTACTCCACGGACACCGCGAAGGTGCTCGCCTTCACCTCGCTCGCCATGCTGCCCGCCCTGGTCTTCTTCTCGGTCTTCGAGAAGCGCATCGTCGGCGGCCTCACCGGTGCGGTGAAGGGCTGACAAGGGAAGGAAGGGACCGCGCCCGTGCCCGTCACCTCCCGGCAGACACCGGACCCGGCCGCCGAACGCCGGGAGGTGACCTGCCCGATGCGTGACGGGACACGGCTGCGGACTCTTCTGCTCCTCCCGCACGGCACCGGCCCCTGGCCGGCCCTGCTCACCCGCCACCCCTACGACGTGACCCGGGAGGAGGACGACGGTTACCTGGACGTCGGACGCCTCGTCGCCGCCGGCTACCTGGTCGCGCTCCAGGACGTGCGGGGCCGCTTCGGCTCCGAGGGAGTCTTCGACCCGTGCGCCCAGGAGGAGACGGACGGCGCCGACGCCGTGGCCTGGCTCGCCGCGCGCCCGGAGTGCGACGGCACCGTGGGCATGTGGGGCGCGTCCTACGCTTCCGACACCCAGTTCGCCGCGCTGCTCGGCGGCGCCCCGGCGCTGCGGGCGGTCGCCCCGGCCATGACGCCGGCGCTGTCGGCGCTCGACGGGTTCCGCTTCCGCGGCGGGGTGCCGGAGCTCGGCAGCACCCTCGCGTGGACGCACTACGCCATCGCCCCCGACACGATCGCCCGTATCGCCTCCGCCCGCGACCGGGAGGCCGAACGGCGGCGCTGGGAGGCGACCGAGCGCGCGATCACGACGGGCGAGGCGTACCGCGCCGGGGCCCTGCACACCGGACGGGACGTCGAGGGGATCGTCCGGTGGGGCCTGGACCGACTGCGGGAGCCGCTGGATTCGGCGCGGCACCGCGAGGGGAAGATCGTCGACCGGATCGACGCGGTTGACGTGCCGGTCCTGCTGACCGGCGGCTGGTTCGACGTGTTCCTCGGGCCGACCCTGGAGCTGTACCGGCGGCTGCGGCGCCGGGCGGAGGACACGGGCGGGCCGGCGCCCCGGCTCGTGGTGGGCCCGTGGACGCACGACGACCTGTCGGGCCGGGCGGCGGGCCTGGAGTTCGGACCGGAGGCGTCCGCCGACGCCCCCGGCGACGGCGGGGGCCTCACCGCGCTGCACCTGCGGTGGTTCGACGCGGTCCTGCGCGGGGGCGCGGCGGAGCTGCCGCCGGTGCGGGTCTTCCTGATGGGCGCCGACCGCTGGGTGGCGGCGACCGAGTTCCCGCCGCGCGACGCGCGGACGCTCGAGCTGTATCTGAACGCCGGGGGCGCCCTCGCGCCCGAACCGGACGGAAGCGGAGGCCGGCGGCTCGTCAGCGATCCGGCGTCCCCGGTGCCGACGTGCGGCGGGGCGGTCCTGCTCTGCGCGCCGTTCGGTGCGGGACCCGCCGACCAGACGGAGGCCGAGGCGCGGCAGGACGTCGTCTCCTGGCGCACCGAGCCGCTGGAGGCGGAGCTCACGGTGATGGGTGCGGTCCACGCCGTCGTCAGCCTCCGGACCACGGGTACGGACGCGGACGTGGTGGTCCGGCTGTGCGACGAACACCCCGACGGCACCAGCCACGTCGTCACCGACGGCGTACAGCGGGGATCGGCGCGGTCCGTCGACCCGGTGACCGGCCTGGGGGAGCGGCGCCCGCTGGAGCCGGGCCGGGTGCATGAGTTCGTCGTGGACCTCTGGTCGACGGCGCACACCTTTCTGCCCGACCACCGGATACGCGTCGACATCGCACCCAGTTCGTCGCCCCGCTGGGACGTCGGTACCAACACCTTCGCGCCGGCAGGGGAGTTCACGCGGCCCGTCACGGCGGAGCACACGGTCCTCCAGGGCGCCGGCCACCCGAGCCGCCTCGTCCTCCAGGTCGTCGCGACTCCGGGACCGGCCCCCGCGTCACCGGCCTGACGCGGCACCCCTGGCCACGGGTCCGGTCGAGGCGCGGACGACCAGTTCGGTGGCCAGCTCCATACGGGCCGGGGGCCGGGTCCCGCCGTCCTCGCCGCGTGAGAGGTCGAGCAGCAGCTTGACCGCCGCGGCGCCCAGCTCGGTGCTGGGCTGACGGACCGTCGTCAGCCCGGGGGTGATGTACTGCGCCTCCGGGAGGTCGTCGAAGCCGATGACGCTGATGTCGTCGGGGACCCGCAGGCCCCGGGCGCTCAGCGCGTCGTAGACGCCGAGCGCCATCGAGTCGGCGCAGGCGAAGACCGCCGTGATCCCCGGGTCGCCGTCGAGCAGGGCGTGGGCGGCGGTCGCCGCCTTGGCGCGGTTCCAGCCGCCGTGGGTCACCGTCACCCTGGCCCGTCCCGCGGTCCCGGTGTCGGCCGCCGCGCGGAAACCGTCGACGCGCGCCCGGCTGAACAGATGGCGGGCGTGCCCGGCGACCACGCCCATCCGCTCGTGGCCCAGGGACAGCAGGTGCTCGGCGGCCATGCGGCCGCCCTCCCAGTTGGCCACACCGACGCTCGTCACTCCCGGCGGCGGTGCGGTCATCGGGTCGATCAGCACCACGGGGACGCCCGCCGCGAAGAGCGCCCCGAACTGCGGCGACGCGGGGTCGACCAGCGTGCCGACCACGCCGAGGGTGCGCCTCCGCAGGACCCGCGACACCCAGTCGCCGTGTGGTTCGGCCAGCGTCAGCACCACGTCGAGCCCCGCCGCGGCCGCCTCCCGGCCGACGCCTGCGATGAGGAGGTTCGCCCACGACCCCTCGAAGTGGGTGACCACCAGGTCGAGGACGTTGGACCAGCCGCTCTCCTCGCGTGCGCCCTCGCCCCTGGCCCCCGCCCGGCGGGTGTAGCCGACGGCCCGCACGGCCTCCATGACCCGTGCGCGGGTCTCCGCCGAGACGTCGGTCCCGCCGCGCAGCACCTTCGACACGGTCGGCACGCTCGTGCCGGCGGTCTTGGCGACCAGGGACAGGGTGGGACGCGTTCCGGCTGGTCGGGGTGGCATGGGGGACAGATTAGCCGAACCGGCGTGGACGCCCTCCGGACGCGGGCCGCCCCTCACACGGCAGACGTCGGGACGTACTCGAACCAGTCGGAGGCGGCCGTGCCCTGGGTGGCGTACATGCCGATGACGCGGCGGTGGAGCCGCAGGCGGCCTCGGCGGACAGGTGGCGCCCGTCCGGTTCGGCGAGCGGGTGGGCGCCCGGGGCGGTGGGACCGCCCGGCCGGAAGGCGAGGGTGTCGGGGCCGGTGACGCGGTCGTCGGTGAGCGAGGGAGTCGCGGGCACCTGGTCCGTCGTCCGGACCGTCACGGTGAGGGTCACCGGCCCGGCCGGGACGGAGCGCTGGGCCACGGTCTGGCGCAGCGGTCCGATCCGGGCGACGACGCGGGCATCGTCCTCCGCTTCGAACGGCGGGTTGCTGCGGGGAGCCGAGGCCCGCGGGCGGTCAAGCGGGTGGTCGTCTACCAGCCCGCCCGCGCGCGCCGGCCGAAGAGCATGCCGCGCGGCTCGGGCGGCGGGGGAGTGCCCGGCTTCAGCGGCCAGGCCAGCAGCATGCCGACGACGAAGCCGACGACGTGCGCCGCGTACGCCACCGTGCCCGCGTCCGTGACGCCCTGCCCGGCCGAGTACAGCGCCTGGAGCACGAACCACAGGCCCAGCACGATCCACGCGGGCAGCCGCAGCGGCAGGAAGATCAGGAACGGCACCAGCACCCAGACCCGCGCCCGCGGATAGAGGACCAGGTAGGCGCCGAGGACCCCGGCGACCGCGCCGGACGCGCCGATCAGCGGCTCGCCCGAGCCGTTGTTCAGGAGGGCGAAGCCGTACGCGGCCGCGTAGCCGCACAGCAGGTAGAACAGCAGGAAGCGGATGTGCCCCATGCGGTCCTCGATGTTGTTGCCGAAGATCCACAGGAACAGCATGTTGCCCAGCAGGTGCAGCCAGCCGCCGTGCAGGAACATCGCCGTCAGCACGCTCAGCTCCGGCGACTTCTCGTAACCGGGCGGCCCGATCACGCACCCCGGACCCTGCGGGCCCACGCCGGTCCCGCCCGTCGGCACGAGATCCGGCAGCCGGTGGTGGATCAGCTCCCTGGGCACCACCGCCCACCGCTCCAGGAACGCCTGGAGGTGACACAGGTCGGCCAGGCTGCCGCCGCCCCCGGTCAGGGAGCCCGCGACACCGGGCGTGAACGCGACGAAGACGACGACATTGGCGATGATCAGCGCGTACGTCACCCAGGGGGTGCGCCGCGCGGGGTTCACGTCATGGACGGGGATGACCACACCCCCCTAGTGCCCGGACGGCCGCCGGTGAATCAACGGCCCCCTGAACGCCGCCCGCCCGCCGTGCGTATGTCTCCTCGACCGCCCGCGGCGCGGGGAAGGCGCCGCGGGCCCGACGTAACGGGACGGCGTGACCGGCGACGGCAGGTGAGCGCACGCCCGTCGCCCGCAGCGCGCGCTCACCCCGCCCCGCCCCCCTGTCCTTACCGCCCGACCTTCGCCGCCGCCTTCCGTGCCGCCACCTGGACCGGGTCCCACACCGGGGAGAACGGCGGGGCGTAGCCCAGGTCCAGTGCGGCGACCTGGTGGACGGTCATGCCCGCCGTGAGGGCCACCGCCGCGATGTCCACGCGTTTGCCCGCGCCCTCGCGGCCGACGATCTGGACGCCGAGCAGCCGGCCCGTGCCCAGCTCCGCCAGCATCTTCACCGTCATGGGGGAGGCGTTCGGGTAGTAGCCCGCTCGGCTGGTCGACTCGATCGTCACCGCCTCGAAGCGCAGGCCCACGCGGTGGGCGTCCTTCTCCCGCAGTCCGGTGCGCGCGATCTCCAGGTCGCACACCTTGCTGACCGCCGTGCCGACCACCCCCGGGAAGGTGGCGTAGCCGCCGCCGGCGTTCGTGCCGATGATCTGGCCGTGCTTGTTGGCGTGGGTGCCCAGCGGGATGTGCCGCGACTGCCCGGAGACCAGGTCGAGCACCTCCACGCAGTCGCCGCCCGCCCACACGTTCCCCTGCCCGCGCACCCGCATCGACCGGTCGGTGAGCAGCCCGCCGTGCGCGCCGAGGGGCAGTCCGGCGTCCCGCGCGAGCGTGGCCTCGGGGCGTACGCCGATGCCCAGGACGACGACGTCGGCGGGGTACTCGGCGTCCGCGGTGGCCACCGCCCGTACCCGGCCGTCGTCGCCGGTGGGCAGCGCGGTCACCGTGGCATCGTTCACCATCGTGATGCCCAGGCCGGTCATGGCCTCGTGCACCAGCCGGCCCATGTCGGGGTCGAGCGTCGCCATCGGCTCCCGGCCCCGGTTGACGACCGTCACCTCGTAGCCGCGCCTGATCATCGCTTCGGCCATCTCCACGCCGATGTAGCCCGCCCCCACGACCACCGCGCGGCGCCCGCCGGTGCCGGCCAGCGTGTCCAGCAGCGCCTGCCCGTCGTCCAGCGTCTGCACCCCGTGCACCCCGGGCGCGTCGATGCCGGGCAGCTCCGGGCGGACCGGCCGCGCACCGGTCGCGATGACCAGCTTGTCGTACGGCGTCCACGACTCGGCGCCGGACTCCAGGTCGCGGGCGCGCACCCGCCCCCGGTCCAGGTCGATCTCCGTGACCTCGGTGCGCAGCCGCACGTCGATGCCCCGGGCGCGGTGCTCCTCGGGGGTGCGCGCGATCAGCAGGTCCCGGTCCTCGACGTCGCCGCCCACCCAGTAGGGGATGCCGCAGGCGGAGTAGGAGGTGAAGTGGCCGCGTTCGAACGCCACGATCTCCAGCTCGTCCGGACCCTTCATCCGCCGGGCCTGCGACGCCGCGGACATGCCCGCGGCGTCGCCGCCGATCACGACCAGCCGTTCCCTCACAGCGCTCTTGTCCATGCCGCCCACGCTACGGGGAGAGGGTCCGGGACCGTCCCTCAGGCGTCGCCGTTCCCGGCGTCCGGGGCGCGCCCGGGGACCGGCGGGGCGACGGGCGGCGAGTCCGGGCCCGGGCCCGGACCGCCGGTCGTGGGTCCGGGCCGCGGGCGGCGCCGCAGCCGGGGGGCGATCAGCTTGCTCCCCACCAGGACGACCGCCGCCGCCACCGCCGCGAACGGCAGGACCGCGCCCAGCGCCACCGTCAGCCAGCGCAGCATCGTCAGGAAGACGTCCCAGCCGCCCGCGAGCGCGTCCAGGAAGCCGGGGTCGTCGTCCTTCTCCGCCTCCTTCACGGGTGTCTCGGACAGCGTGAGGGTGATGGTGGCGAGGCTCGTGCGGTCCTTCAGGGAGGCCTGCTGGGCGAGCAGCGACTCCAGGTCCGCCTGGCGGCTGCTCAGCTCGCCCTCCAGCGTCACCACGTCGCTGAGCTCGGCCGCCCGGTCCATCAGCTCGCGGATCCGCGCCACGCTGGCCCGCTGCGACCGGATCCGGCTCTCCACGTCGACGACCTGGCCGGTGACGTCCTCCGCCTGCGCGCTGCGCTCGACGAGGGTGCCCGTGCCCTCCAGCTCGGCCAGCACCTCCTCGTACGCGTCGACGGGCACGCGCAGCACCACGCGCGTGCGCTCATGACCCCGCCCGTCCCGGCGGGTGGTCTCGTCGCCGACGTAGCCGCCCGCGGTCGCGGTCGCGGCACGGGCCTCCTCGAGCGCCGTCGGCACGTCCTCGACGCGCACCGTCAGGGAGGCGGTGCGGATGATGTGATCCGCCGCCACCTGGGGCGCGGAGGCCGCGGACCGGTCCGCCGCGCCGCCCGGCGCGCCCTGCTTCCCGGACTCGGGCGCGGCGTCCACGGCCGCCCCCTCGTCCGCCGCCACCCCCTTCCCCGCTCCGGCCTCGCTGTCGGCGCTGTCGCCGGACGCGCCGCACCCGGTGACCGCGAGGGCCGCCGCCAGCAGGGCCCCGGCGAGGGCGTGGGCGGATCGTGCGGATCGTCGTGTGCGCATGCGGGTTCCCCCTCGTGTCCTGACGGCTGACATCCCTGAGACGCCGTAAGGGGGGCGGGCGTTCGGGCCGGACGGTCGCAAGGGGGTCACGGTAGGGACTCGAGGGGGCCACACGGCCCTGTCGGACCGGCGTGCGGCATCTGAGAAGGTGGGAGGCATGAGCGGATCACACAGGGGCGGCGGCGGGCACGCCGTCGTCGTCGGAGCGGGCATCGCCGGACTGGCCGCCGCGCACCGGCTGCTGGAGCACGGGGCGCGGGTCACCGTCCTGGAGGCCTCGGAACGGGTCGGCGGCAAGCTGCTGCCCGGCGAGATCGCGGGCGCCCGCGTCGACCTCGGGGCGGAGTCGCTGCTGGCCCGCCGGCCCGAGGCGGTGGGACTCGCCCGCGCCGTGGGGCTGTCCGACCGGCTCCAGCCGCCCGCCACCGCCTCCGCCGCGCTGTGGACCCGCGGCGCCCTGCGCCCCATGCCGAAGGGGCACGTCATGGGCGTCCCCGGCACCGCCGCCGCCCTCACCGGGGTGCTGTCCGACGAGGGCCTCGCCCGGATCGAGCGGGAGGCCGACCTGCCGCCCGCCGAGGTCGGCGACGACGTGGCGATCGGCGAGTACGTCGCCGAACGGTTCGGCCGTGAGGTCGTCGACCGGCTCGTCGAGCCGCTGCTCGGCGGGGTGTACGCGGGGGACGCGTACCGCATCTCGATGCGCTCGGCCGTCCCGCAGCTCTTCGAGGCCGCCCGCGCGCACGCCACCCTGGCCGAAGCGGTCCGCGCCGTGCAGGCGAGGACGGCCGCCGACCGGCGGAGCGGACCCGTCTTCACGGGCGTCGCGGGCGGCGTGGGCACCCTGCCGCTCGCGGTCGCCGACTCCCTGCGCTCCCGCGGCGCCCGCATCCTCACCGGCACCCCGGTCACCGCACTGCGCCGCGAACCGGACGACGGCTGGCGGCTCGTCGCCGGCGGCGAGGTGCTGCACGCCGACGCGGTCGTCGTCGCCGTGCCCGCCCCGGCCGCCGCCGGACTGCTGCGCGCCGAGGCGCCGGGCGCCGCCGCCGAGCTGTCCGCCGTCGAGTACGCCTCGATGGCGCTCGTCACCCTCGCCTACCGGCGCGACGAGGCACGGCTGCCCGAGGGCAGCGGGTTCCTGGTGCCGCCCGTGGAGGGCCGCTCCATCAAGGCGTCCACCTTCGCCTCCCGCAAGTGGGGCTGGATCGCCGAGGAGAACCCGGACCTGACCGTCGTACGCACCTCCGTGGGCCGCCACGGCGAGACGGAGATCCTGCACCGCGACGACGACGAGCTGGTGGAGCTCTCCCGGCACGACCTGAAGGCGGCCACCGGCCTGGACGCCGCCCCGGTCGCCGCCCGCGTCACCCGCTGGGACGACGGCCTGCCCCAGTACCCGGTCGGCCACCACGCCCGCGTGGACCGCGTCCGCGCGCACCTGGCGGGCCTGTCCGGGCTGGCCGTGTGCGGCGCCGCGTACGACGGCGTCGGCGTCCCCGCGTGCATCGCGAGCGCGTACGCCGCCGCCGACCGGATCCAGGGTGACCTGCGCGGTGCGGAAGAGCTCACCGCGCACCCGGTGCAGAGCCTTCACCGAGGAGCAGGAGAATAAGGGACATGAGTGACGACGCCACCACCCCCGCGCCCGAACGGATCCCCAACAAGGGCAAGCTGGCCAAGGACCTCAACGAGGTCATCCGCTACACCCTGTGGTCCGTGTTCAAGCTGAAGGACGTCCTGCCGGAGGACCGCGCCGGCTACGCCGAGGAGGTCCAGGAGCTGTTCGACCAGCTCGCCGCCAAGGACGTCACGATCCGCGGCACCTACGACCTGTCGGGCCTGCGCGCGGACGCCGACCTCATGATCTGGTGGCACGCGGAGACCGCCGACCAGCTCCAGGAGGCCTACAACCTCTTCCGCCGCACCCGCCTCGGCCGCGCGCTCGAGCCGGTCTGGTCGAACATGGCGCTGCACCGCCCCGCCGAGTTCAACCGCTCGCACATCCCGGCGTTCCTCGCCGACGAGACCCCCCGCGACTACGTGAGCGTCTACCCGTTCGTGCGCTCCTACGACTGGTACCTGCTGCCGGACGAGGACCGCCGCCGGATGCTCGCGGACCACGGCAAGATGGCCCGCGGCTACCCGGACGTGCGCGCCAACACGGTCGCCTCGTTCTCCCTCGGCGACTACGAGTGGATCCTCGCCTTCGAGGCCGACGAACTGCACCGCATCGTCGACCTGATGCGTCACCTGCGCGGCTCCGAGGCCCGCATGCACGTCCGTGAGGAGATCCCGTTCTTCACCGGCCGCCGCAAGGACGTCGCCGACCTGGTCGCCGGCCTGGCCTGACGCCCGCCCGGCCTCAGGCCGCGGGCGGCGCCGGCTCGGGCGCCGGGTGCGGTGCGCAGGACGCGCGCCGCCCCGGCACCCGGCCCTCCAGCAGATACGCCGTCAGGTGCTCGTTCACGCACGCGCCGGCGCCGCCCGCCAGTCCGTGACTGCCGGCGTCCCGCTCCGTCACCAGGGCGGACCCGGCCAGCCGCCGGTGCAGCTCGAGGGCCCCGTCGTACGGGGTGGCCGCGTCCCGCTCGGCCGCCAGGATCAGCGTCGGCGGCAGCGCGCCCTTCCCGGCGCGCACGTCCAGCGGCCGCTGCCGGGGCGCGGGCCAGTAGGCGCAGGGCAGGTTGGTCCACACGTTGTGCCAGGTCCCGAACGGCGCCCGGCGCGCGAGCCGGGTGTTGTCCCGGTCCCACACGGCGAAGTCCGTCGGCCAGGGGGCGTCGTTGCACTCCACGGCCAGGTACACCGCGCGCGTGTTCTCCGCCTCCGCCGCCGCCTCCGGGTGCTCCTCGGCCTGCTCGACCAGCGGCCCGGGGTCGCCCCTCAGGTACGCCGACAGGGCGTGCGCGCGCTGCGGCCAGTGGTCGTCGTAGTACGCCGCCCCGAGCATCGCCGTGTGCAGCTGCGCCGGTCCGACCTTCCCGCCCGCCGGTTCCCGCGCCAGCCGTTCGCGCACCCGGTCGTAGCTGTCCCGCACCTTCCGCGCGGTGTCGCCCAGCCCGTACACGTCGTGGTGGCGGGCCGCCCAGGCCCGGAAGTCCGCCCAGCGGCCCTCGAACGCGGCCGACTGGGCGAGGTTGTTGCGGTACCAGATCCGCTCCGGCGCCGGGTTCACCGCCGAGTCGAACACCATCCGCCGCACGTGCGAGGGGAACAGCGTCGCGTACAGCGCCCCGATGTACGTGCCGTACGACGAGCCGAGGAACGTCAGCCGGGTCTCGCCCAGCGCGGCGCGCAGCACGTCCAGGTCACGGGCGTTGTTCAGCGAGGTGTAGTGCCGCAGCGCGTCGCCGGACCGCTCGGCGCACCCCCGCGCGTACGCCGCCGCGCGGGCCGCGTGCTCCCGCTTGACCTCCGCCGAGGGGTGCCGGGGCGCCGGCGCGGGACCCTGGTGGAACGTCTTCGGGTCGACGCACGACAGCGGGGCGGAACGGCCCACCCCGCGCGGCGCGTAACCGACCAGGTCGTAGGCCGCCGCGAGCCGCTTCCAGCCCGGGACCACGCCCGTCATCGGGAAGTGCATCCCGCTCGCGCCCGGCCCGCCCGGGTTGTGCACCAGGGAGCCCTGCCGGGGCACCGCGCGCCCGGTCGCCGGGTCCTTCCCGGTGGCCCGGGAGCGGCTGACGGTCAGCCGGATCCGCTCGCCGTCCGGGCGGGCGTAGTCGAGCGGGACGCGCAGCGTGCCGCACTCCACGGTGGGCGGCAGCTCCTGCTCCTTCGCGCACGGGCCGAAGTCGATGCCCGCGGAAGCGGCGCGCGCGGCGGCCACCGCGGTGCCGCGCGCCTCGGACGCGGACGCCGGGGGCCGGGCGGCGGCCGCCGGGGCGGTGAGGAGCAAGGACCCGGCTGTCACCAGGACGGCGGCGGTTCTCATCGGTGGTCCCTTCGGAGCGCTGCGGCGACAGAAGGGATGTTTTCGGCCCGCGTGGGGCCGGGCAAGGACCGACCGCCTGGTGTCGGCGGCCGGTTCACCGCCCCGGAGCCACCGCCCGGTCAGCCCTCCGGGTGCGGCTCCCGGTGCGCGAAGGCCGCGCGCACCTGCGGTCCGCCCGCCGCCCGCACCCCGCGCACCGCGACGGAGGTGAGATACGCGCGGTCGTCGTCGGGGTCGCCGGCCGCCGCACGCCGCACGGAGGCCAGCAGCCGCTGACCCGCGGGGGACGCCCAGCGCGAGGCGGGGCTCAGCTCGAACCGTGCGATGGCCAGACACCCCAGCGTGAACACCAGCGGCAACGCGAACCACAGGGCGACCAGCGAGCGCGGCATCTGCGACGGCGTGGGCACGAGCAGCGCGGCGGCGGCCAGCCCGGCCACGGCCGGCACCGCGAGCCGCGTCCGGCGCAGCGCCTCCGCGACGGTCCGCCCGTCGCCCTCCGGCACCGCGAGCCCGGCGCACACCAGGCGGTCCGCCAGCGCGCGCACCGTCTCCGCGGTCGCCGCCGCCTTCCGCACCGGCGCTATGGGCGACTGCCCGTCCGGTCCGATCGCCCCTATCACCGTGCGCTCGATGTCGTTCCGCCCGCGCGGGTCGACGACGGTGGCCCAGCCGGTGTGGGCCAGCAGCAGGCGCCGCTGACGGGCCATCGCGACGAGCGTGACGTCGGCGACCCGGACGGGGCCGCCGGACAGGAACGCCGCCTCGTACAGCGTCAGACCCCGTCCCTCGCCCTCACCGCCCGCGGCCGCCTCACGCACCGCCGCACGACACAGCCGCAGCCCCGCGACACCGGCGATCGCCCAGGCCAGAAGCAGGAGAGGAACCCAGAACATGGACCGTTTGTAAGGGACGCAGTCGCGAAAGCACCATGCCTTGTTCACCATCCGGACGCGGTGTCGCGGGCAGGCGACGTTCCGCCTGACGCGCGCGGGCGTCCCCGGCGGGCGTCCCGGAGGGGCCTCAGCGGCGCAGCAGCGCGCGGCGGGTGGCCCGGGCCAGGCGGACCACGGGCCGGTGCGACCGGGGGCGCGGACCCGACCGGTCGAGCCACCACGCGCGCAGCTCGCGCCGCGCCCGCGTGTCCTCGGGGCGTCCGGCCGACAGCAACCGCTCCACGAAGGCCATCGCGTCGTGCCGGTAGCCGCCCGTCATCGGCCGGGTCTGCGCGTACGCGAGGAAGGCCGGCCGGTAGCCGTCGCCGAGGATCACCGGCAGTTCCGGGGCCACCCTCGCGACGACGTCCGCGCGCTTGGCGGCGAGCGCCCGCGCCTGCACCCGCATCCGCGTCCGGTCGAACCCCTCCGGCACCGGCGTCCCCGCGACCAGCGCGGACAGCACCGCCGTCTGCGCGAGCGCCAGCCGCTCCCGCGCGGACCCGTCCGCGGCCTCCACGGGGGCGGGCTCCCGCACGCCCTCCGCGGCCGGGGCCTCGGACCGGCTGCGGGCGCCCGCCTCCACCGCCCCGCGGATCGCGTCCAGTTCGCGCTCCAGCTCCGCCGGGGGCGGGAAGTTCTCGTCCCGCTCCAGCAGCACGCCCGGGGGCGAGACGCGGGAGGCGAGGCCGGTGAGGATGTCGAGCACCGGACGCGGCACGGGGTGGGCGTGGCTGTCGTGCCACACGCCGTCCCGCTCGAACCCGCCCGCGACGTGCACGTAGGCGAGGGCCTCCAGGGGCAGGCCGGCGAGCGCCTCGGCCGGGTCCTCCCCGCGGTTGACGTGGTTGGTGTGCAGATTGGCGACGTCGATGAGCAGCCGTACGCCGGTGCGGTCGGCCAGTTCGTACAGGAACTGCCCCTCGGTCATCTCCTCGCGGGGCCAGGAGAACAGCGCGGCGATGTTCTCCACGGCGAGCGGCACCGGGAGCGCGTCCTGGGCGATGCGGACGTTCTCGCACAGCACCGCGAGGGCGTCGCGGGTGCGCGGCACCGGCAGCAGGTGCCCGGCCTCGACGCCGGGGGTGGCGGTCAGCGGCCCGCCCGCGCGCACGAACGCGATGTGCTCGGTGACGAGGGGCGAGCCGAGCGCCGCGGCCCGCTCGGCGAGCGCGGTCAGGCGCCCCTCGTCGGGCCGTTCGGCGCCGCCGAGCCCCAGGGAGACGCCGTGCGGCACGACGGTCACGCCGCGTTCGCGCAGCCGCAGCAGCGAGTCGGGCAGGTGCCCGGGGCAGACGTTCTCGGCCACCACCTCGACCCAGTCGATGCCCGGCATGGCCTCCACCGCGTCCGCGATCTCCGGGCGCCACCCGATCCCGGTCCCCAGCCGCACCGTCGTCATCCCCGTCCCCTCCCGCACCCCGGCGTTCCCGCCCGGCCCCCGGCACGCCCGCACCGGGCGTGCCGGGGATATGACCCGGCGCTCCGCGCGCGAACCGTCCCGCGGCCGCCTTCAGAGGAACATTTGAGGTTGGGGCAGGCCGTCACGACGGCCGCCCGGCCCGTTGACCCGTCGCCGGAGGGGTGCCGTCTGTGCGCCTCTCAGCGCACCTGGAAGGCCGTCGACACACCCGTGACCGACGAGACCTTCCCGCCCAGGCTCTTCGCGTCGCCGTGGTAGACGACGCGGTAGGCGCCCGGGGGAGTGCCCTGGGGGATGTCCCAGGTGATCGTGACCTTGGACGCGGCGATCCCGTCGCGGGCCCAGTGGAAGCGGGTCGCCCAGTCCCCGTCGTCGGCGACGGTGCGCCAGGCTCCGCCGGAGTCCCGCCGCTCGATCCGCAGGTACGTGTCACCGCGGTGCAGGTCGTTGCCCGGGTGGGCGCCCGCGAAGACGACCTCGACGCGTTCCCCCGTCCGGTAGTTCTCCCGCGGCCGCACCAGCACGTCGCCGAACGTCCGGAACAGGGGCGGCGCGTCCAGCACCACGCCGGGCTGGAGCGAGAGCACCGTGCCGGACAGGTCCGGCGGCTCGGGGCCGAGCGGCAGGTCCGTGCCGTCGCGCAGGGACACCGCCAGCTCGGCCGCGGTCTGCTGGAGCGCCGGGAGCTGCCAGCGCCCGAAGAGGGTGCTGCCGCCCTCGTAGTGCTGGGCGTCGTACTCCTCCGGCGTGGTCACGTAGTGGACGTACGCGTTGCTGTAACCGGCGACGAGGACGTCGTCGAGGGCCGCGCCGACGATCCCGGCGACCGTGCGCCGCAGCCGCAGGCCCGCGCAGACGGTGACCTCGCCGGGGATGCCGATCAGGTAGAGGCCGCCGATGCGCACCAGCATCACCGGCACCCGCTCCTGCACCCAGGGGTAGACGCGGTTCATCTCCCCGATCGGCACGAAGACGTCCTTCGGCGCCTGCGCCCGCTTCAGCTCGGGGGACACCGTGTAGACGATCGAGTCGGAGACGGCGTCCCAGAACGGGTTCTCGCCCTCGTCGAAGCCGGGGAAGGCCGGGCCGTCCTCCAGGCTGCCCGCCGCCATCGCCGCGCCGACGCACGGGGTGGACGTGCGGTGCGTCCGCCCGTCGCCGGTGAACTCCGGGCGCACGGTGACGTCGGAGAGGTCCACGTACACCATCCGCGAGTCGACCGGCCCGGACAGCCGCGTGCCGGGCTTCCCCGCCTGGGCCGCGGCCGCCTCGTACTGGCGGAGCCCGTTGGCGCGGGTGGCCTCGAAGTCGGCGGGCGTCGTGGGCGGCACCAGGTCCAGGTTGGGCGACATGTCGCCGCTGTTGGTCTGGGCGAACGCGGAGACGAACGCCGGGGAGCCGTCGGCCAGATAGTCGACGCCGTGGACCTCGCGCTCCCAGTGGTAGGCCGCGTAGCCCTTGTTGTCGGCGCTGATCAGGCGGTTGTCGCCGGACATGCTGGTGCCGTGCACCGGGAACCAGTTGACCGCCCCGACCGTGCGGCCCCCGCGCTCCACCCGTAGCAGGGTGGTGAGGGTGTCGACGCCGTCCGGGAAGTGGTCCCGGTCGGCCTTCGGGTTGCGGTCGAAGGCGGCCCGCGAGCGGTTGACGCTCGCACCGGTCAACGTGCCGTGGCTGAGGAGCAGTTCGGACGGGGCCAGGTCGTCGTGCGCGTTGCGCGCCGCCTCGAACAGGCCGTCCGCCACCGCCTCGAAGGTCGCCCGGTGGAAGCCGAACGTCGTGGTGTTGTAGAGGAGATGGTGCGAGTGGCCGCCGGGTCCCGCGTGGGTGTGGGTGGCGGTGATGAGCACGTTCCGCTCGGTGTACAGACCGCCGTACGCCTGCTTCAGCCGTCGCAGTACCGCCCGGTGCACGCTCTCGAAGATCATCGGGGAGTCGGCGACGATCAGCAGCACGCGGCGTCCGCTCGCCTCCTCGACCACGGCGAACGCCCGCGCCCGCAGACGGGTGTGCAGCCCCGCCGCCTGCTGGTCGAACCGGCCGTACCCCATCATGCCGACCTCGGCGACCTCGCCGGTGGCGTCGGAGATCCCCCGGCCGACGAGATAACCGCCGCCGCCTCCCGCGGCGGCCGCGGCGCCCGGGGAGACCAGGTGCGCGCCCGCCAGCCCGAGGCCGGTGGCGGCCCCCGCCTTCAGGACGGTCCGGCGGTCGCGCAAGGGAGGACGTTCCGCGGTCATACGCTGCTCCTCAGGCTCGGTCGGCCTCCGGGCGGGCGGAACATGAACAACATTCACGTTCCGCGCGCTTCATTGGTACACCGCCTGCCATGAACACGGCAAGAGGATGTGCGCGGCCGGAGCAGGGCCGGCACGGCGGCCGGCCCCGCGACGGGAGCGGCACGGTGACGCGCACACCGCGGACACGACGGAGCCGGCCCGGCCGGTCCGCCGATCGCGGACCCACCGGGCCGGCTCCCGCCGTTCCGGGGGCGGCGTCACCCCTTGCCCTGGAGCGGCTCCCGCTCGCACACGGTCCCCGCGGCCGGCACCGTGCCGTCCAGCAGGTACGCGTTCACGGCCTCGCGCACACAGGTGTTGCCGGAGCCGTACGCGCCGTGGCCCTCGCCCTCGTAGGTGAGCTGCACGCCCACGCCCTCGCCGAGGCGCTCCGCCATCCGCGCGGCGCCCTCGTAAGGCGTCGCCGGGTCACCGGTGGTGCCGACGAGCAGGACCGGCGGCGCGCCCGGCGCGCTCACGTCCGGGTGCTCGGCCCTGCCCGGCACCGGCCAGTCGGCGCACTGCAGCGCGCCCCACACCAGGGCGTCACCGAAGAGGGGGGAGGCCTCCTCGAACGCGGCGGCCTGTTCCCGCACGTCGTCCACGGTGTAGCGGTCGCTGCGGTCGGCGCAGGTGATGGCGGTCCGGGCGTCCTGCCGACCGCTGTAGCCGTCGGCGTGACGGCCGTTGAGCGCGTCCGCGAGGCCGAGCAGGGTCTCGCCCTCGTCGGCGGCGAGCAGTTGCAGCCCCACCTCCAGGGCGGGCCACGCGGTCTCCAGGTGGAGCGCCCGGACGACGGCGTCGATCAGCTGGGAACCGGTGAGCACCCTGTCCCCGCCGACGGTCAGCGGCTCGTCGTCCAGGGTCTCCTCCAGTCCCATGACGAGCACCATGACCTCCTCCGGGCTGTCGCCGAGCGCGCAGCCGGCATCCACGCACCACTGGGCGAAGTGGTCGAACGCGAGCTGGAACCCGCCCGCCTGCGCGAGCGCGCCCTCCATCTGGTCCAGCGTCGGGTCCACGACGCCGTCCAGGACGGCACGGCCCACGTGCCCGGGGAACAAGTGGGCGTAGACGCCGCCCAGTTCGGTGCCGTAGGAGATCCCGAAGTAGTGCAGCTTCTCGTCACCGAGCAGATGACGCAGCAGGTCCATGTCGCGGGCGGCGTCCTCGGTGCCCACGTGCGGCAGCACGCGGCCCGACTCCCGTGCGCAGGCGTCCGCGTGCCGCTGCCGCGCCTGGAGCAGGGCGGTCACCTCGTCGTCCCCGTCGTCGGGGGTGTCGTCCTGCTCGGCCCTCGCCTGTGCCGCCTCGGCGTCCAGGCAGGCGACCCCGGCGCTCGCGCCGACCCCGCGCGGGTCGAAGCTCACCAGGTCGTAACGGGAACGGAGTTGCTCGTAGTCGGGGGCGAGGGAGGGCAGGGCGGTCACACCGGACTCGCCGGGCCCGCCGAAGTTGAACAGCAGCGAACCGACGCGGTCGGCGGCGTCCGCGCGGGACGCCGCCCGGATCAGGGCGATGTCGATGGTCTCGCCGTCCGGTCTGTCCCAGTCCAGCGGCGCCCGCATGCCGGCGCACTGCCAGCGGGTGCCGTCCGGCAGCGGATCGGGCGCCTCTCCTCCGCCCTGCAGGGGGGACGGTGCGGGGCAGTCCTTCCAGTCGAGGGACTGCGCCCATATCCGTCCGCGGTCGTCCTCCTCGCCGCCTCCGCCCGCGGCCCCGCCCTCGCCGACCGGGCCGCAGGCGGCCAGGGAGGCGGAGAGCAGGACGGCGCCGGACAGCAGGGCAGCGGCTGTCGTACGTCGTATCGGCATGCGCCCAGCCTCCGGCCGTCCAACGGCCGCCGCACGGCCGCGCGTCCATCCGGGGGACGCGCCTGGGGGTCAGCGCAGGGCCGGGTGGTCCGCCACGACGGTGCACGAGCCGGGGGCGATCTCCGTGAAGCCGGCGTCGCGCACCGTGGGCAGGCCGCCGCCGGTCAGCGCGGGCCAGTCGGCGGGGCCGGCGGTGCGCACGGCGAGCGGGAAGCCGGCCGCCCGCCAGGCCTCACGGGCCGCGTCCGACAGCTCCCACCAGGCGAGTTGAGCGCCGTGACCGGCCTGGGCCATCGCCTTGCCGGCCGACATCTCCAGGTCCGGGTTCATCCAGAGCGTCGGCACGCCGGGGTCCGCCGGGGACACCGGACCGGGGTCGTCGAGGTCGGTGCCGGACACCTGGAGCCGGGCCAGGTCCTTGGGCCAGCCGTCCAGCGGCACCGGCGGGAAGACCCGCACCTCGGCCGACTTCCCGGTCACGGTGATCCCGGGGAGCGCCTCCGCGCGCCGCCACTCCGCGCCGCGCGCCCGCCGCACCACCTTGCGGATACGGGCGTCCTGCCAGTCGCGCACCGCCTGCGCCCATTCGCCCTCGCCCACCGACCGCTCGTCGGTCAGCATCGCCAGAACCGCGCGGGCCGCCGTCTCCAGGGCGTCGGTACGGGCGGGCGGCGCGGCCCGCTCGATACGGACCACCAGGGGCAGCACGAACTGCGGCGCCGCGTCACGGTCGCCCGGGTCGGGTCGGAAGGGGCTGTCGGGGGCGGGTGTCGTCCGGTCGTCGTTCACCCGGCCAGTGTGCCAAGCGGGACGGGGGCGCCGCCGGGCGGATCCGGCCGGGCCCGGCACGGAGGGACATCAAGGGGCGCCGAGCGGGCACCAGGACGGGGGGAAGGGGCTGATGGGCGATGACTCAGGTGGTGCCGCAGCGTGGCGGGGGAGGATCCAGCGGTCTCTACGACGTACTGGAGCTGATCCTCGACCGAGGGCTGGTGATCGACGCGTTCGTGCGGGTGTCCTTGGTCGGTATCGAGATACTCAAGATCGACATCCGTATCGTGGTGGCCAGCGTGGACACCTACTTGCGCTTCGCCGAGGCGTGCAACCGGCTCGATCTGGAGTCCGGACCGCGCAAGCCCGCCGGGCTGACCGAACTCCCGGACAAGATGCGCGAATCGGGCTCCCGAGGAGCGGCCAAGGGGCTGCTGTCCGGTGCCTTGGAGACCGTCTCCGAGGCCTTCCAGCAGGCGCGCGAGGAGCCGAGGCGGAAGTAGCGAGGGCCGTGCCCCCTACCGGCAGAAGGTCCCGGCCGTCCATGGGGGCCGCTCCCGGCCCTCGCCCGGGGCGGCCCCACCCGTGAGGCGCCTGCCTGCCGGAGCGACCGCGGGGCCGGTCAGCCGGAGCAGGAGGTGCGTTCCGCCTCCCGCCACTCGCAGACCGGGCACAGCGTGACGCCCTTGTACGTCTCCGGGTACTCCGTCGGCTCCTGGCACTGGACGCACGCCGCGTACGGCGGGCCGTCCGCCTTCGGCGGGCGGTCCGTGCCGACGAGGCAGTGGTCGCGGCCGGTCGCGTCGTCGCTCATGCCTCCAGCGTAGGACGTCAGCCGCGGCCGTTCGCGGCGCCGATCAGCTCGGAGACCTTGACGAAGCGGTACCCCTGGCGGCGCAGCTCCGGGACGACCGTCCGCACCGCCTCCTCCGTCGTCGGGGCGGCGCTGCGGGTGCAGTGCAGGACGACCACCGAACCGGGCCGCACCCCGTCCAGCACCTGCCGGGCCACCGCGTCCGCGTCGGTGGCGAAGGCGTCGCCGCCGACGACGTCCCACTGCACGGCCGTGACGCCGGCCGGGATGAGCGCCTTCAGCGCCCGCCGGTCGTGACAGCCGCCCGGGAAGCGGAAGTACGGCATCGGATCGGGCACGCCCACCGCCCGGAACACCTGGTACGCCCGCTCCACGTCGGCCCGCATCCGCTCCTCCGGCACCGTGGGCAGGCCGTAGCAGTCGCCGGTGAAGGCGTGGTGGCTGTACGAGTGGTTGGCGACCTCGAAGAGCGGGTCCCGGCCGATGGCACGGGCCTGGTCCGGGTACTCCTCGGCCCACCGGCCCGTCATGAACACCGTCGCCGGCACCTCCAGCGCGCGCAGCGTCTCGATCAGCCGCGGGTGGTCGAAGCGCTCGCCCGCCGCGGCCCGCGGGCCCTGGTCGGCGGTCATGTCGGCGTCGAAGGTGAGGGCGACGGTCTTCCCGGCGTCCCGGGGGCCGTGCTCGAAGACCGGGGTGAGGCCCGCGGGTCCCGCGGCGAGCGTGGGAGGAGCCGACGGGGCGGCGGGGGAGGGCGCGGGGGCGGGCGGCCGCGCGGCGGGGCCGGCGGTGGCGCCGCAGGCGGTGAGGGCGGCGGCGAGGGCACAGACGGCGATGACACGACGTGAAAGTGTGATCACCGTATGACAATAGGGCGGTCCGCGGCGGGGGTCGCCGCGGCTCGGGCGGAGGGGACGGCGCGCTCACCCGGTCGGCGGGAACCGGGCCGATGGGAGCCGGGGCGGTGACGGCCCGGTCGGCGGGGGGCCGCCCCCTCCGGAAAGCAGGCTCAGATGTCCCGCCGCTCCAGCGGTTTGGTCGCCGGACCCTGGACGACCTTGCCGTCCGTGTCGAAGCGGGACCCGTGGCACGGACACTCCCACGCGCGCTCGGCCGCGTTGAAGTCGACCAGGCAGCCCATGTGGGTGCAGCGGGCGGAGACCGCGTGCAGGGCGCCGTCGTCGTCCCGGTAGACCGCCAGCCGGCCGCCCTCCGTGCGCACCACCGCGCCCTCGCCCGGCGGCAGCGCCTCCACCGGCGGCGACGGGCGCAGCCGGTCGCCGACGAAGTGCTTGGCGACCTGCGCCTGGTGCTTGAGGAAGGCCGGCGCCTCACGCACGGTGGAGGCCAGGCGCCGCGGGTCGTACAGCCCGGCCCAGGCGCACTCCCCGCCGGTGATCTGCGCGGCGAGCAGCCGGCCCGCCATCATGCCGCCGCTCATGCCCCAGCCGCCGAATCCGGTGGCGACGTACGCGTGCCGGGCGCCCGGGTGCAGCGGCCCGACCAGCGGCACCGTGTCGGTGGGGTCGTTGTCCTGGGTGGCCCAGAAGTGGGTCAGCTCCACGCCGGGGAAGTGCCGGCGGGCCCACTGCGCCAGCCGGTCGAAGCGGGCGCGGGTGTCGCCGGTGCCGGGCGTGAAGTGCTCGCCGGTGACCACCAGCAGCCGGCGGGAGGCGTCGTCGCCGTAGGGCGCGGTGCGCACCGAGCGGGTGCCCTCCTCGGGGGTGATGTACATGCCGTCCGGGTCCAGCCCGGCCGGGACCGGGCCGGCGACGACCAGTTCGCGGCGCGGGGAGAGGCGGGTGAACAGCATCGCCCGGTCGAAGAGCGGGTAGTGGGTGGCGACCACGACGTCCCGGGCCGTGACGGAGGCCCCGGTCGCCGTCGACAGCCGGCACGGCTCGCCCTCTTCCAGGCCCAGCACCGTGGTGTCCTCGTACAGACGGCCGCCGTGCGCCTCGATGTCGTCGGCGAGCGCCAGCAGGTACTTGCGCGGATGGAACTGCGCCTGGTCCGTCACCTCCACCGCCCCCGCCACCGGGAACGGCAGCCCGGTCTCCGTCACGAAGGACGCGGGCAGGCCCGCCTCCCGCGCGGCCCGCGCCTCCGCGCGCACCTCGTCCACCCGCTCGGCGTCCGTGACGTAGGTGTACGCGCTGCGGCGCTCCCACGCGCAGTCGACGCCGAGCTCCGCCACCACCCCGGCGGTCCGCTCGATGGCCTCCGCCTGCGACCTGGCGTACAGCCGCGCGCCCTCGCTGCCGCGGGTGCGGCGCAGCTTGTCGTAGACCAGCGAGTGCAGCGCGGTGATCTTCGCCGTGGTGTGCCCGGTGACGCCCGCCGCGATCCGGCCGGCCTCCAGCACGGCGACGCTGCGCCCGGCCCGGGCCAGCTCCCAGGCCGTGCACAGACCGGCGATGCCGCCGCCGATCACCGCCACGTCCACGTCGAGGTCGTCGTCCAGTGCGGGGCGGCGCTCCCCGCCGGGCGCGGTGTTCAGCCAGTACGAGCCACCCGAGTGCTGCTTCTCCGTCATGCGGGGGCGGGTACCCCGGTGTCGGGGCTTCACGGCGAGCGGGTTCCGCGGTGACCCGTCCGGACGGTGCGGGCGGTGCGGTTGTGGGCGTGCGGGCGAGGGCGTAACGTACAACCAGATGGTTGTAGATGGGATCGATGAGGCCGACCGGGCCGTGGACCGGCTGTTCCACGCGCTGGCCGACGCGACGCGTCGCGACATGCTCCGCCGCTGTGTCCGCGGTGAGCTGTCCGTGTCACGGCTGGCCGCCGCGTACCCGATGAGCTTCGCGGCGGTGCAGAAACACGTCACGGTGCTGGAGCGGGCCGGGCTGGTCACCAAGGAGCGGCGCGGACGGGAGCAGCTCGTGCGCACCGACTTCGAGGCGGTGGCCCGCGCGCGGCAGGCGCTCGACGCGCTGGAGTCGGCCTGGCGGGACCGGGTGGACCGGATGTCCGGCCTGCTCTCCGAGGAGGACGGCCGGGACGCCGGCCGGCCCCCCGCACCAAGCGACAGGAAAGGAACGGACGGATGACTGTCACCCGTGTCGACAAGGACGTCGACACCCTCACGCTCACCCTCGTCGCGGACTTCGCCGCACCGGTGGAGCGGGTCTGGCAGCTGTGGGCCGACCCGCGGCTGCTGGAGCGCTGGTGGGGCCCGCCCGGATACCCGGCGACCGTCGAGGAGCACGACCTCACCCCGGGCGGCGGCGTGACGTACTACATGACCGGACCGGAGGGCGACAAGTTCGGCGGCTGGTGGCGGGTCTCCTCGGTCGCGCCGCCGACGGCCCTGGAGTTCACCGACGGCTTCGCCGGCCAGGACGGGCGGCCGGACCCGGAGATGCCGGTCACCACGGTCCGGATGACGCTCACCGGGCGCGAGGGCGGGACGCGGATGGAACTGCGGTCCGTGTTCGACAGCCGGGAGCAGATGGAGCAGCTGGCCGAGATGGGCATGGTGGAGGGCATGAGCCAGGCCGTCGGCCAGATGGACGCGCTGCTGGAGGGCTGAACGGCGGAACGGGGGCGCCAGGGCGGGCGGTGCCGCGCCCGCCCTCCGCGCCCCCGTGTCAGCGGCGCCAGGGCCCGGTCACGGCGAACGTCGTGCCCGGGTCGTAGACGTTGACGTACATCGTCCGGCCGTCCGGGGAGAACGTGACGCCGGCGAACTCGCCCCACTCCGGGTCCTCGGCCGTGCCCGTGTTCTGGCGGTTGCGGGCCATCGGATAGACCTCGCCGCGCCGGGTGACGCCGTAGACGTGCTGGGCGCCGCCGCCGTCCTCGCACACCATCAGGCCGCCGCTGGGCGCGAGGCAGATGTTGTCCGGGGACTCGCCGGGCAGCTGGATGTCGGTGTCCGGGCCGAAGACGATCACCAGGGTGAGGCGGCGCCGGTCCGGGTCGTAGCGCCAGATCTGCCCGTAGTGGTCGGCGGCCGAGCCGTCGGCGGCGCGGGCGAAGGACGACACGAAGTAGACGGAGCGGCCGCCCCAGTAGCAGCCTTCCAGCTTCTGCGCGTGGGTGATGCCCTTCGGACCGAAGTCCTGGAACCGGATGGGGGTCTCGACGGCCAGCGGGTCCGGTACGTCGGCCCACTCGATGTCGTCGAAACGGGCGCCGATCTCCTGGACCGAGGACAGGTCCGGGACCCCCGGCACCCGCATCGCCTGGAGCTTGCCGCCCGCGCGCAGCGAGCCCGTGCCGCCCAGCGGCTTCCTCGGCAGGAAGCGGTAGAACAGGCCGAAGGGGCGCTGGAAGGCGTCCTCCGTCTCGTAGACCACGCCCCGCTGCGGGTCCACCGCGACCGCCTCGTGCTGGAAGCGGCCCATCGCGGTCAGCGGTACGGCGCCGGTGCGGCGGGGGTCGGCGCCGTCGACCTCGAAGATGAAGCCGTGGTCCTTGGCGTAGCCGTTGGTGCCGGCCTTGTCCTCGGTCTCCTCGCAGGTCAGCCAGGTGTTCCACGGGGTGGGCCCGCCCGCGCAGTTGACGGCCGTACCGGCGATCGCCACCCGCTCGGAGACCACCCGGCCGCTCCGGTCGAGGGTCAGGGCGGTGCAGCCGCCCTTGCCCTCCGGGTCGTACGTCAGCCCGTCGACCACCGGGACCGGAACTCTGCCGGTGACGCGGTTCTCGTGGTTGCGGACCAGGTGGGTACGGCCCTGCCGGCCGGCGAAGGCGGCCATGCCGTCGTGGTTGGAGGGGACGGGACCCTCGCCGGAGCTCAGCGGGTCGCCCTCCCGGGAGAGCACCGTGTAGCGGAAGCCCTCGGGCAGGTCGAGCAGTCCGTCGGGGTCGGGGACCAGGTCGCCGTAGCCGGTGTGGCCGAGGTGCTGAGCGGCGGAGGTGCCGGTGAACAGCTCGGACAGGGCGCCGGTGAAGGCGATGCCGACACCCACGGCGCCGGAACGGGCGAGCATCTGGCGTCGGGTTGTTGCCGTGGAGCCGTGGGGGGACCCGTTTTCTGGCATGGGGAAACCTTCCTGCTGGCGGACAGGAACTGTGACCCCGCCGTGTCTATCACCTGCCGCCGATCCCGTGAACCACGCGAGCCGCCCGTGTCCCGCGGGGCGGCCCCGTCCATGCGGACCCGCAGTCCGTCCCGGGCCCCGGCCCGCTGGGGGACGCCCCAGGCCCGCTGAGGGACCCTCCGGTGTCCTGAGACGCCGGAACCGCGGGAACCGCGGGAACCGCCGGAACGGCCGGGGCGCCCGGCCTCCCGGTCGCCGGGCCGCCGGGTCGCCGGGTCGCCCGGCCGCCGGGCCGACCGGCCACTCGGCTTCCCCGGACCACCGGGCCGCCGCGGATCCGGAGCGGACCGCCGGGCCGGCTGCGCACCCGGGGCTCGGGCCGCCGGACCGGCCGCCCGAGCCGCCGGGTGGGCGGGCGCCGGGCACCGCCCGCCGGGCGCGCCCCTCCGTCGCCCGCCGGGCACGTCACCGCGTCGTCAGCCGCACCGGCGGCGTGTCCGACGCGCTGTGCCGTTCCGCCCAGTGGTTCAGCGCCGTGCTGCACGCGTGGTCCAGGTGATGGAGGGCCGTGAGGTCGAGTTCGACCGGGCGGTCCTGGGGGAGGGACTCCAGGGTGTCGAGGATCTTGGGGAGGCGCAGGAACGTCGCGTTGCCCGAGAGGTGGACCTGGACGGGGCCCGCGCCCTTGTCCATGACCTCCAGCTTGACCTTCGAGGACTCCCAGGCCGTCTTCACCACCGACAGGGCCAGCCCGATCAGCACGCCCTCGAACATGTTGACCGCGACGATCGACACGGCCGTGACGACCAGGACCAGCGCCTCGCCCCGCTGGCCGCGCCACAGGGCGGCCAGTCCCCGGAAGGGGATCAGCTTCCAGCCCGCGTGGATCAGGATGCCCGCCAGCGCGGGCAGCGGGATCAGGGCGAGCGCGGACGGCAGCAGCGCGGCGAACAGCAGCAGCCACACGCCGTGCAGCACCCGGGACGCCTTGGTCCTCGCGCCCGCCTGGACGTTGGCCGAGCTGCGCACGATGACCGCGGTCATCGGCAGCGCGCCGAGCAGCCCGCAGACCGTGTTGCCCGCGCCCTGCGCCACCAGCTCCTTGTTGTAGCGGGTGCGCGGCCCGGTGTGCAGCCGGTCCACCGCGGCCGCGCTGAACAGGCTCTCCGCGGAGGCGATGAGGGCGAAGGCGACGATCGTGCCCAGCACGCCCACGTCCGCGAGGACGCCGAAGGTGCCCACGCCGGGTGGCTGGACCGACTCGAACAGCCCCCGTACCTCGACCGTGGCGACCGGCACGGCGAACGCCGCCGTGACCGCCGTCGCCAGGAGCACCGCGGCGAGCGCGCCCGGCACGGCCCCGGCCGGCGCCGGAAGCCTCCGCCACAGCACCATCACCACGACCGTGCCCGCGCCCACCGCCAGCGAGGCGAGCGCCTCCCGGCCGGCGAACGCGTCCGCGGCGGCCCCGGGCAGTCCGAGGAGCTTGTCGATGCCGCCGGCGGGCGCCTCGAGGCCGGCGACGGCGTAGAGCTGGCCGGCGATGAGGACCAGGCCGATGCCGGCCAGCATGCCCTCGATCACGGACAACGACATCGCCCGGAACCAGCGGCCGAGCCGCAGCGCCCCCATGGCGAGCTGGAGCAGCCCGGCGGCGAGCACGATGACGCCGAGCGCGGGCAGCCCGTAGGAGTCGACCGCCTGGTAGACCAGCACGGTGAGCCCGGCGGCCGGGCCGGACACCTGCAGGCTGCTGCCCGGCAGCAGGCCGGTCACCAGACCGCCCACGATGCCGGTGACGAGACCGAGTTCGGCGGGGGCCCCGGAGGCGACGGCGATGCCCACGCACAGCGGGAGGGCGACGAGGAACACGACGAGCGAGGCGGCGACGTCCTGCCGCAGATGGGGGAAGCGGAGCACGCGTGCCCTCACCGGGTCCGGCACGCGCGGACGGCGGCGCGCTCGGTGACGGCGGAGGACGGCACGGCGACGGGAAACGGTACGGAGAGGCGGGTGAGGGCGCCGGCGCGGCGGGCGGACGGTTCAGGGCGCCGGCCGGGCGAGCGGGGGCGGTCGGCGAAAGGGCGGTGCATCTGTCTCCTCCTGGCGCGTGTGGGGACGCGTCGGACTGCACGACGAGGACCGGCCCGCTGATCACTGGCCCGCAGTGTGCCGGACCGTGTGCGCGGATGCGAAGGCCGCGGAGTCGCGGTACGGGGTGGCCGAGGTAAAGCGACGGCAAGGCCCGGGAGTGCGGCCATCAGTCGCCCGACCTCGTAACACCCGTACCTGACACGGTGGTTCGCACCCGGCACCACAGGTAAGCGGATGGTCAACGGTTGGTCAAGAGACACGTTAACCCCCGCGTGGCCGTTTGCACCGTCTCATCGAAGGGTTGTGCCGCAGTCAGCCCGAAAAGAACACGTGGGTTGGCGCGATCACTCCCGTGACCGCCGATGGTCCGTTCGAGTGTCGGGCATGCGTGCGGCGATCCGGTGCCGCCCGGGTCAGACGGTGTCCACGGTGTCCGCGAGCCGCTTGGCGTCCCTGGCCAGTGCGGTGAGGCGTGAGATCGCGCGGGAGTACTTCTTGCGGTAGCCGCCCTTCAGCATCTCCTCGCTGAACAGCTGGTCGAACGGCAGCCCCGACGCGAGCACCGGCACCTCACGGTCGTACAGCCGGTCCGCGAGGACCACGAGCCGCAGGGCGGTCGACTGGTCCGGCACCGGACGCACGCCGGTGAGGCACACCGCGCCGATGCCGTCGGTGAGGGCGCCGTAGCGGCTGGGGTGGACCCGCGCGAGGTGGTCCAGCAGGTCGGGGAAGGCGTCCAGCGACGCCCCCTCGGTGGCGTGCGCCACCCGGGTCACCAGGTCGTCGGAGTACGGCGGCGGCGCCTCGGGCAGCCCCCGGTGCCGGTAGTCCTCGCCGTCGATCCGCAGGGCGCGGAAGTGCGCCGACAGACCCTGGATCTCGCGCAGGAAGTCCGCCGCGGCGAACCGGCCCTCGCCGAGCCTGCCCGGCAGGGTGTTGGAAGTGGCGGCGAGTGCGACGCCCGCCTCGACCAGCTTGCCGAGCAGGGTGGAGACCAGCACGGTGTCGCCCGGGTCGTCCAGCTCGAACTCGTCGATGCACAGCAGCCGGTGCCCGGAGAGGGTCGTGACGGTCTGCTGGAAGCCCAGCGCGCCCACCAGGTTGGTCAGCTCCACGAACGTGCCGAACGCCTTGAGCGCCGGCTCGGCCGGGGTGGCGTGCCACAGCGAAGCCAGCAGATGCGTCTTGCCGACGCCGTAACCGCCGTCGAGGTAGACGCCGCGCGGCCCGGACGGGGCCTTCTTCGGCGCCTTGCCGAAGCCGAACAGCCGGCGCCGGCCCGAGTCACCGGCCGGCTTCCCGCCGAGGCCCGCAGCGAAGCCCTCGAGGACGCGCACGGCCTCGGTCTGGCTCGGCTGGTCCGGGTCGGGGATGTACGTGTCGAAGCGGACGGCGTCGAACCGCGGCGGCGGCACCATCTCGGCGACGAGCCGGTCCGCGGGGACGTGCGGCTCGCGGACGCACAGGGAGAGCGGAGCCACGGAGGCTGCCGGACCGGGACGGGAGGCTGCGGAGGACGACACGATCCCCCATCGTACGGGGCGTGGAAGACTGCCTGACATGCGACGCCTGTTCCCCGTGACCGACGTGACCGACGTGACCGACGCGACCGCAGCCGCCGGCGGGGCGGACGGCCGTGAGTGGAGCCTGGCCGAGCTGGCCGCCGCCTACGCCTACCCCGGGCCCGGCCCGGAGGGCCGTGAGCCGTGGCTGCGCGGCAACATGGTCTCCACCCTCGACGGCGCCGCCCAGCACGAGGGCCGCTCGCAGCCCCTCTCCTGCCCGGCCGACATGCGGATCTTCGGCGTGCTGCGGGCCCTGGCGGACGTCGTCGTGGTCGGCGCGGAAACGGTTCGGCAGGAGGGCTACCGCCCGGCCCGCGCCCGCGCCGAGTTCGCGGCGGCCCGCGAGGCCGCCGGGCAGGCCCCGGCGCCCGCGATCGCGGTGGTCACGGCGAGCCTGGACCTCGACTTCTCGCTGCCCCTGTTCACCTCCCCGGTCGTGCCCACCCTGGTCCTCACCGGCGCCGGGGCCGACCCGGAGCGCGTGGCCGCCGCCGAGGAGGCGGGCGCCCGCGTGGTCCTCGCCGGCGAGGGGACCGGGGTGGACCCGGAGCGGGCCGTACGGGCCCTCGCCGGGCTGGGGCACACCCGGCTGCTGACCGAGGGCGGTCCCCGGCTGCTGGGCCGGCTGATCGCCGCCGGGGTGCTGGACGAACTGTGCCTCACCGTCTCGCCGATGCTCACGGCCGGTGACGCCCAGCGCATCGCCGGTGGACCCTCAGTGACACTTCCGCGGCGTTACGCGCTGTCGTCGGTGTTGGAGGAGGACGGATTCCTGTTCACGCGTTACCGGCGGGCCTGACCGGGCCCGGCCGGGTGTGGAAGTCCGGAGGGAGGACAAGCGGTGCGACACCGCCGGTCCGGCGATCGGCGGAACGACGCGCCCGTCCCGCACGGTGACGGGCGAGACTGGATCCCGGCCGTACTCGCGCCCGCACGGGGAAGGATGATCCCCGGGGGGCCCGGCTCGGCCCACGAGCAGAGGGCCCGCGGGTCCTCCGAGGAGTAAGGGGCGCCTGGTGTTCACCAGCGTACTGATGATCGAGAAGGCCCTGACGTCCGCCGACGTCGAGTTCGTCACCACCCTGCACGGCGACGAGCCGGTCGCCTTCCACGTCCTGCTCCAGCCGCGCGGCGAACAGGCCGACCGGCTGCTGAGAGCCATCGACGACGTCGCGCTCGGCGAGCTCGACGAGGCCGTGCGCGAGGGCGAGACCCCCGAGGGCGAGGAGGCCCGCTCCATGGGCGAGCGGGCGCTCGCGGTCTCCCTCCAGGCGCTGCGCGCGACCGGCGACACCGCCGAGGGCCGCCTTGTCACGGACCACCCGCTGGACGCGCTGAAGAAGCTGGTCGAGGAGGTCGGCGCGGACGAGGTGATCGTCCTGACCGACCCGCACTACGTGGAGGAGTTCTTCCACCGCGACTGGGCCTCCCGGGCCCGCCACAAGGTCGGCGTGCCGGTGCTGAAACTCTTCTCCCACAGCAAGGCATAGGCTGGGGCCGCGCTCTCCCGAGCTCGGCACGCGAGGGCGCGAAGACCGTCGTCCCGCTCGTCGCACCACTGGGAGAACACGCATGGCACCCGGCCTTCCCACCGCCATGGACCGACCGCACTTCATCGGCATCGGCGGCGCCGGGATGTCGGGCATCGCCAAGATCCTCGCGCAGCGCGGCGCGAGCGTGGCCGGCAGCGACGCCAAGGACTCGGCGACCGCCGACGCCCTGCGCGGCCTCGGCGTCACCGTGCACATCGGGCACGCCGCCGGGCACCTCGCCGACGACGCCAGCTGCGTCGTGGTCTCCTCCGCGATCCGCGAGGACAACCCCGAGCTGCGGCGCGCCGCCGAGCTGGGCATCCCCGTGGTGCACCGCTCCGACGCCCTCGCCGCCCTGATGGACGGCCTGCGCCCGATCGCGGTGGCCGGCACCCACGGCAAGACCACCACCACCTCCATGCTGGCGGTCGCCCTCACCGAGCTGGGCCGCGAGCCGTCGTACGCCGTCGGCGGCGACCTCGACGCCCCCGGCTCCAACGCGCTGCACGGCACGGGCGAGATCTTCGTCGCCGAGGCCGACGAGTCCGACCGCAGCTTCCACAAGTACGCGCCCGAGGTCGCGATCATCCTCAACGTGGAGCTGGACCATCACGCGAACTACGCGTCGATGGAGGAGATCCACGAGTCCTTCGAGACGTTCGTCGGCCGGATCGTCCCCGGCGGCACCCTGGTGATCTCCGCCGACCACGAGGGCGCCCGCGAGCTGACCCGCCGCCTGGACGGCTCGGTGCGGACCGTCACGTACGGCGAGTCCGCGGACGCCGACGTGCGGGTGCTGTCGGTCGTCCCGCAGGGGCTGAGGAGCGAGGTGACCGTCGAGCTGGACGGCGCCCCGCTCACCTTCACCGTGTCGGTGCCCGGCAGGCACTACGCGCACAACGCGGTCGCCGCCCTCGCCGCGGGCGCCGCGCTGGGCGTCCCGGCCGCCGAGCTGGCCCCCGCGCTGGCCGCGTACACCGGCGTCAAGCGCCGCCTCCAGCTGAAGGGCGAGGCGGCCGGCGTCCAGGTCGTCGACTCCTACGCGCACCACCCCACCGAGATGACCGCGGACCTGGAGGCGATGCGTTCCGCCGCCGGGGACGCCCGCATCCTGGTCGTCTTCCAGCCCCACCTGTTCTCCCGCACCCGCGAGCTGGGCAAGGAGATGGGCCACGCCCTCGCCCTCGCCGACGCCTCGCTGGTCCTCGACATCTACCCGGCCCGTGAGGACCCGGTCCCCGGCGTCACCAGCGAGCTGATCATCGAGGCGGCCCGCGCGGCCGGCGCGGACGTGACGGCCGTCCACGACGCGGCGGAGGTCCCCGCGGCGGTCGCGGGAATGGCCGGGCCCGGCGATCTGGTTCTCACCATGGGAGCGGGCGACGTCACCGACCTCGGCCCGCGCATCCTGGACCGTCTGTCGAACTAAGGGGCTGGAACCTCATGCCGTACGACGTGGAGAAGCCGGACGAGCAGTGGCGCGCGGAGCTGTCGCCGTCCGAGTACGCGGTTCTGCGCCAGGCGGCGACGGAACCGGCCTTCACCGGTGAGTACACCGACACCAGGACCGAGGGCGTCTACTCCTGCCGTGCCTGCGGCGCGGAGCTGTTCACCTCGGACACGAAGTTCGCGTCGCACTGCGGCTGGCCGTCCTTCTACGACCCGAAGGACACCGACGCCGTCGAGCTGGTCGAGGACCGCTCGCACGGCATGGTGCGCACCGAGGTGCGCTGCGCCCGCTGCGGCTCGCACCTCGGGCACGTCTTCGAGGGCGAGGGCTATCCGACGCCCACGGACCAGCGGTACTGCATCAACAGCATCTCGCTGCGCCTGCGGCCCGCCGAGTCCTGATCCGCCGGCCCGCTCCTCGCCACCCGGCCGGCGCCAGGTGGCCGAGGAGCCGGGCCGCCGCGGCCCGCCCGGCGAGCCGGCCGCGCGGACCGGGCGGCACGCGCGTTCTCACCGCACCCCCCGCGACGGCAGCCGCACCGTGAACACCGTCGCGCCCGGCCGGCTCGTCAGGTCGATGTCGCCGCCGTGGGCGCGGGCCAGGGAACGGGCGACCGCCAGGCCCAGCCCGCTGCCGCCGCGGTCGCGGGTGCGGGCCTTGTCGACGCGGTAGAAGCGGTCGAAGACCCGCTCCCGGTGGTCCGCCGGGATGCCCGGACCCGCGTCGGCGACGCGCACCAGGGCCGTGCCGCCGACGGCCGCGACCTCGACGGACACCGGGGTGCCGGGCGGGGTGTGCACGGCGGCGTTGGCGAGCAGGTTGTCCAGCACCTGCCGTATCCGCTGCGGATCGAGGCGGAGGAACAGGGGGGCGGAGGCGCTCACCGTCACGGTGAGCGGGTGCGCCGGGCGGCCCGCCCGGAACGCGTCCGCCGCCTGCTGCACCAGCTCCGTCAGATCCGTGTCGGCCGTCCGCAGCGGCGCCTCGACCTCGGCCGCGTCCAGCCGGGCGAGCAGCAGCAGGTCGTCGAGCAGGACGCCCATCCGTGCCGCCTCGGCCCGCAGCCGTCCCAAGTGCTTCTCCCGCTCGGCGGGTTCGTTCGCGGCGGCGTACTGGAACAGGTCCGCGTAGCCGCGCACCGACATCAGCGGGGTGCGCAGTTCGTGCGAGGCGTCCGCGACGAACCGGCGCAGCCGCAGCTCCGCCTCCGCGCGGACCGCGAGGGAGTCGTCGATGTGCTCCAGCATCCTGTTGAACGCCGTGCGCAGCTCGGCCACTTCGCGTCCGCCGTCGCGTCCGTCCGCGCGCAGCGGCAGCCGGGCCGCCGACTCGGTCAGGTCGTGCGAGGTGATGCCGTGGGCGGTGTGCGCCATGTCGCTCAGCGGTTTCAGCCCGCGCCGCAGCATCCGCCGTCCGAGCACCACCAGCGCCGTCAGCGCCAGCGCGAACACCACCACCTGCACGGTGACCAGCCGTTCGACGGTCTTCTCCACGTCCTCCACCGGAGCGGCGCTCACCAGCACCACCCCCGGCTCCACCTCGCAGCCGCGCAGCCGGTACGTGCCCTCCCCGTCGATCCGCGCGGTGCGCATCAGCTCGGTGTCGGAGCGCGCCATCGCCCGTGCCAGGTCGGCCAGCGGGCGGGTGTCGCCGGGCACGTCGGCGGGCCTGCGCAGCGTGACCCCGCCGCCGCTGACGTCGTACACCGCCGTGTACCAGCCGTAGTACGGCTTGCGCCGTACCGTGCCGTGGGCCGCCGCGTCCTTGGCCTGCACGGTCTGGATGAGCTTCAGCTGTTCGCCCAGCTGCTGTTCGAGGTAGTCCCGCATGTACGCGGTGAGCGCCGTGCCGACGACCGCGAACACCGCCAGCGACAGCGCCCCGAGGCCCAGCGCCAGCCGGGTGCCCAGCCGCATCCGCCGGTAGGTGTCCCGCAGCCGCCGGGCCGCTGCCCTCACTCCGCCGCCTGCCGGATCACGTACCCGAAGCCCCGCACGGTCCGGATCAGCGGCGCGCCGGTGGCGTCCAGCTTGCGCCGCAGCCGGCTGACCACCAGCTCCACCACGTTGGACCGGCCGCCGAAGCCGTACTCCCAGACGTGGTCCAGGATCTGCGCCTTCGTCAGCACGGTCGGCGAGCGGCGCATCAGGTAGCGCAGCACCTCGTACTCGGTCGGGGTGAGCGCCAGCAGGTGCTCCCCGCGCCGCACCTCCCGGGTGTCCTCGTCCAGCGTCAGGTCGCCCACCCGCAGCACCGACCGCTGGAAGTCCGGGCCCGCGCTACGCCGCAGCACCGTCCGCAGCCGCGCCATCAACTCCTCGACGGCGAACGGCTTGACCAGGTAGTCGTCCCCGCCCCGGGTCAGCCCCGCCACCCGGTCGGCGACCCCGTCCCGCGCGGTGAGGAACACCACCGGCACCATCCGTCCGGAGCGGCGCAGCCCGTCCAGCACCCCGAACCCGTCGACGTCCGGCAGCATCAGGTCCAGCACCACGATGTCCGGGCGGAACGCGTCGGCCCGGCGCAGCGCCTCCGCACCGGAGTGGGCGGTGACCGCCTCCCAGCCCTCGTACCGGGCGACCGTCGCCACCAGGTCGGCTATCGGAGGGTCGTCGTCCACCACGAGCAGTCGCACTCTGTCCACCCGCCCATACTGCTCCACCGCGTCCCTCCCGCCCGAGGGCGGTGCACGACCGGAACCCGATCGACAGCGAACCGACAGCGAAGCGACAGGCGGCCGCCGGACGGTCCGGTCCCGGCGGACGGTTTGCCGCGCCGGGGGCCTGGGCAGGCGGCGGCATGGACCCCGGTCGCCCCGCCTCCGGGGTCCCGCGACGTCCGGGCCCCGCCGGCTTCGGCGTCTACACTCGACCGGCACCCGGCGCGGGCGACCCCGGCCGGCCATCCTCTGCCACCCGAAGGGCAAGCGACGTCTTGATACGGATCGACTCAGTCACGAAGCGGTACCCGGACGGCACGGTGGCGGTCGACCGGTTGTCGCTGGAGATCCCCGACCGCTCGATCACCGTCCTCGTCGGCCCCTCGGGCTGCGGCAAGACGACCACCCTGCGCATGATCAACCGGATGGTCGAGCCCACCGAGGGCACGATCCTCCTCGACGGCGAGGACGTCCGGCGGCAGCCGGTGACCACCCTGCGCCGCTCCATGGGCTACGTCATTCAGAACGCGGGCCTCTTCCCGCACCGCACCGTCGCCGACAACATCGCGACCGTCCCCCGCCTGTTCGGCTGGGGCAAGCGGCGCGCCCGGGAGAGGGCGGCGGAGCTCATGGAACGGGTGGGCCTGGACGCCTCCCTCGCCCAGCGGTACCCGTACCAGCTCTCCGGCGGCCAGCAGCAGCGCGTCGGCGTGGCGCGGGCGCTCGCCGCGGATCCCCCGGTGCTGCTGATGGACGAGCCGTTCTCGGCCGTCGACCCGGTGGTGCGCAAGGGACTCCAGGACGAACTGCTGCGCATCCAGGACGAGCTGGGCAAGACCATCGTCTTCGTCACCCACGACATCGACGAGGCGATCAAGCTGGGCACCATGGTCGCCGTACTGCGCGAGGGCGGCCGGCTCGCCCAGTACGCCCCGCCCGCCGAGCTGCTGTCGCACCCCGCGGACGCCTTCGTCGAGGACTTCCTCGGCGCCGACCGGGGCATCCGACGGCTGTCCTTCTTCACGTCGGACGCGCTGGAGCTGACCACCGACGCGGTGGTCCCGGCCGACGCGCCCGCCGAACGCCTCACCGCCACCGGGGCGCCGTACCTGCTGCTGACCGACGCCGGCGGCCGCCCGCTCGGCTGGCGGGAGCGGGGGAGCACCGGCGACCCGGGGCGACTCCTGCCGTACGGACGGCCGTTCGTGCCCGGTACGGACTCGCTGCGGGCCGCGCTCGACTGCGCGGTCCTCTCGCCCACCGGCTGGGCGGTCGCCGTGGACGCGGACGGCCGGGTGACCGGCGTGGTCTCCCAGCAGACCATCGGCGAGGCGATCCGGGCCGCCCACACGGCGGCCGGCCCGGAACCCGCCCCGGCGCGCGGCGGGGACGGGAAGGCCTCCGGATGAGCGGCTTCTTCGACGTCCCCAGCGACCTCCAGCACAGCTGGGCCGGCCTGGTCGGGCTGCACCTGCGGGAGGCCCTGCTGCCGGTGGCCGCCGGGCTGCTGCTCGCCCTGCCGCTGGCCCTGCTGTGCGGCCGGTTCCGCCGGCTGTACCCGCCGGTGCTCGGCGTGGCGACCGTGCTGTACGCGGTGCCGTCCCTGGCGTTCTTCGTCGTCCTCATCGACTACACCGGCCAGACCGAGCTGACCGTGATGATCCCGTTGGCCCTCTACAGCCTGGTGGTGCTGGTCCCGGCGATCGTCGACGGCGTGCGCGCGGTGCCGGACGAGACCCTCGCCGCGGCCACCGCCATGGGCTTCGGCCCCGTACGGCGCTATCTGCAGGTGCAGTTGCCGATCGCCGCGCCCGCGATCATCGCGGGGCTGCGGGTCGCCACCGCGTCCAGCATCTCGCTGGTGAGCGTCGGAGCCCTGATCGGCAACCAGGGCGCCCTCGGCAATCTGATGGCCGCCGCGCAGAAGTACGACCGGCCCGAACTCGCGGTGACGGCCGTGCTGACGACGGCGGCCCTGGCGCTGCTGTGCGACGTCGCGCTGGTCGCCCTGCGCCGGGTGCTGACGCCCTGGATGCCTCCCTCCGGACGGCGGCGGACCGCCGCCCCGCGCGAGGAGCTCCTCACGAAGGGCGGCGCCCGGTGAACGTCCTCCACTTCGTCCAGGCGTTCTTCGGCGACAGCGCCCACTGGCACGGCTACGACGGCATCCCCACACGCTTCCTGGAGCACGTCCGGTACACGCTGCTGGCCCTCGCCGTCGCCGCGGCGATCGGACTGCCCGCCGGACTGCTGACCGGACACACCGGACGCGGCGGCAACGCGATCGCCCTCGTCGCCAACGCCGCCCGCGCACTGCCCAGTTTCGGTCTGCTGGTGCTGGCCGTGCTGCTCATCGGCTTCGGCCTGCTGCCCGTGATGATCCCGCTGGTCGTGCTCGCCGTGCCGCCGATCCTGGTGACCACGTACGAGGCGGTCCGCACCGTCGACCCGGCCCCGGTGGACGCGGCCCGCGGGATGGGCATGCGCGAGTCGCGGATCCTGTTCCGGGTGGAGGTGCCGGTGGCGCTCCCGCTGATCCTCAGCGGCCTGCGGTCCGCCGCCGTCCAGATCGTGTCCACGGCCACCATCGCCGCCTACGTCAGCCTCGGCGGGCTGGGCCGGTACATCGTCGACGGGCTCTACCAGCGCGACTACGAGAAGGTGACCGGCGGCGCGACGCTGGTGGCGGTCCTCGCCCTCGTCACCCTCGCGCTGTTCTGGGTCCTGGATCGGCTCGCGGTGTCGCCCGGAGTGCGCCGCCGCTGACATTCGATCAGTTGTGCGGCAAATGTGGCCCTGACGTTCTTGACCGGGCCCGAAACGGCTGGATTGGATCGGTGGATGACTTCCACGGCGCAGAGCAGCAGATCGAGGACGAGGAACACCGGGGCGGCGGCGGTCGCGCTCACCGCCGCGGCGGCGCTGCTCACGGGCTGTTCCTCCGGCGACACCTCCGACAACCCGCTCGACGGCGGGAAGGCCGAGGCGGGCACCGTCGTCGTCGGCTCGAACAACTTCGCCGAGAGCACCCTGCTCGCCGACATCTACGGCGAGGCGCTGCGCGCCAAGGGCCTGAAGGTCACCTACAAGCACAACATCGGCAGCCGTGAGACGACCTACGGCCTGATGAAGAACGGCTCGGTGACCGTCCTGCCGGAGTACAACGGCTCCCTCCTCGCCCACCTCGACCCGGAGGCGGAGCAGACCTCCGCCGAGGCGGTCAACGAGGCGGTCAGGGCCAGGCTGGACCAGCAGCTCACCCTGCTGGAGTCGTCCCCGGCCGAGAACAAGGACTCGGTCGGCGTCAACGCCGCGACGGCGAGGAAGCACGGCCTCACCGCCGAGTCCACGCTCGCCGACCTCAAGGACATCGCGCCCGAGCTGGTGATCGGCGGCTCGCCCGAGTTCCAGACCCGGCAGCAGGGTCTCAAGGGCCTCGAGGCCGTCTACGGGCTGAAGTTCAAGACCTTCAAGGCACTGGACGCGGGCGGCCCGCTGACCCAGGCGGCCCTCACGCAGAACGAGGTGCAGGCGGCGGACGTGTTCACCACGGACCCGGCCATCGTGAAGGAGAAGTTCGTCGTCCTGAAGGACCCGGAGAACCTCTTCGGGTTCGCCAACGTCACCCCGCTGGTCCGCAAGGACGGGCTGCCCGAGGAGGGCGTCGAGGCGCTGAACGCGGTCTCCGCGAAGCTGGACACGAAGACGCTGCTCGACCTGGACGCCCAGGTGCAGCTGGAGAAGAAGGACCCGCTCGACGTGGCCAAGGCCTGGCTGGCGTCCGCCGGTCTGGGCTGAGAGGCCGCCGCACAGGGTGCGGCGGCCCGGCCCGCCGCACCCCGCGGGCTCACCCCGCGACGGCGGTCGCCTGCGCGATCAGCAGGTCGATCAGCGCGATCAGCACGTCCCGCGAGGACTCCCGCTCCCGCGCGTCGCACAGCAGCACCGGCACCCCCGCCGGCAGCGTCAGCGCCTCCCGGATGTCCTCCACCGGGTACGGGTGCTCACCGTGGAAGCCGTTGACGGCCACCACGAACGGGATGCCCCGCCGCTCGAAGAAGTCGATCGCGGCGAAACTCGACTTCGGCCTGCGCACGTCCACCAGGACCACCGCGCCCAGCGCGCCGACGGCCAGGTCGTTCCACATGAACCAGAACCGCTGCTGTCCCGGCGTGCCGAACAGGTACAGCACCAGGTCGTCCGAGACGGTGATCCGGCCGAAGTCCATGGCCACCGTGGTGACACGTTTCTCCTCGACGCCGTCCAGGTCGTCGACGTCCAGGCCCGCCACGGTCAGCGGCTCCTCGGTGCGCAGCGGCCTGATCTCGCTGACCGAGCCGACCATGGTCGTCTTGCCCACGCCGAAACCGCCGGCGATCAGGATCTTGACCGTGTCGGGCGCCCCGCGGTCGGCGGATGCCCGGGCACCGGTGTCAGAGCCGGCCAAGGCCTTCCCTCACTTTCTGCAGCAGGTCCGGATCCGGAGTGGTGACGGGACGCGGCGCACGGACGGTGATCCGGCCCGCCTCCAGCAGGTCGCAGAGCATGATGACGACCACGCTCACCGGCAGGTCGAGCCGCGCGGCGAGCTCGGCGACCGCCATCGGCCGGGCGCACAGCCGCAGGATCCGCGTGTGCTCGGGCTGCGGCCGGGCGGCCGTCTCGGGCTGCGGGTCCGCCGCCGTCACCGTCGTGATGAGCGTGAAGTCGGCGCGGCTCGGCCGGGTGCGGCCCCCGGTCAGGGTGAACGGCCGTACCAGCCGGCCCGCCGAGTCGCTGCCGCCCATCTCACACGCCTGGGTCGTCGGCGGCACCGCTGGTGTCCCGCGGGGCCGCGCTGAGGTGCTCGCCGATCTTCTTCACCAGCATGTTCATCTGGTACGCGACCACGCCGACGTCCGCCTTCGGGCCGGTCAGCACCACCAGGTGGGCGCCGGGCCCCGCCGAGGTGAGGATCAGGTAGCTGTGCGCCATCTCGATGAGCGCCTGGCGCACCGGGCCGCCGCGGAAGTCCATGCTGACGCCCTTGCTCAGGCTCATCAGACCGGAAGCGGTCGCTGCCAGGCGCTCGGCGTCGTCGCGCAGGAAGCCGGTGGACTTGCTGACCACCAGGCCGTCCTCGGAGAGCACCACGGCCTGGTTCACGTCGGCGACCCGTTCCACGAGTCCGGTCAGCAACTGGTCCAGCTGGGTGTGGGTGGCGGGCAGGGGGCGTGTCATGGCGGTGTTCCTTCGTCGGCGTTCAGCGGTCGGCGTCAGCGGTCGGTGTCGGGTGCCCGGAGGAGGGGGCGGGGACGCGCGGTGGCCCGTCCGGGACGGTGGGGCCGGCGTCGTCGTCCTCGGGCACGTCCCTCTCCGGCACGTCCCCGACGGCGTCCCGGGCCCGGAACGTGCCCTGCTGGAAACAGGACAGGGAGGAGGCGGCCCGCTCGGCGGTGAAGTCGTCGTCGCACGAGTCCGCGGCGGCGGGATCCTCGAGCAGCTCGGCGGCGAGGCTGGTCTGCGGCACGCGCCGGGGGAGGGGCGCGAGGCCGCCCTTGCGGGGCGCGGGGCCGTGGGGGCCCGGTGCGACGGCGGCGGCCTCGGAGCGGTTCCGTGCGGACGCGGCGGGTTCGCGACGCGGATCTCCGGGACCGGAGCCGGCCCGGGTCGCGTCAGGGAGGTCCTCCGTGGCCCCGCGGCCGTCCTGAGCGCCCCCGGCGTCCTCCCCCGCGGCCGGGGCGTCCTGCGCCCCCGCGCTCGCGGTGTCCCCCGGCGCGCTCGCCGGAGCCCTGCGCGCGGCGTCCGGGCGGTCCCGCGCCGGAAGGGGACGGAGCGGGGCGGCGCTCGGCGTGTCCGCCTCCGTGGCGGTGGGGGAGGCGGACGCCCCCCGCGCCGCGTCCGGCTGTCCGTCGGAGACGACGACCTCGTGCGGGAGCAGCACGATCGCCGTCGTCCCGCCGTACGGCGACGGGCGCAGGGTGACCGCGATGCCGTGCCGGTGCGCGAGCTGGGAGATCACGAACATGCCGAGGCGCAGGTCGTCGGCGAGCGCCACCACGTCGAACTGCGGCGGCTCGGCCAACTGGGCGTTGAGGGAGGCGTAGTCCTCCTCCGGCATGCCGAGCCCCCGGTCCTCGACCTCCACGGCGAGGCCCTTCGCGACCATGGCCGCCCGCACCGTGACGGGGCTCGGCGCCGGCGAGTACACCGTGGCGTTGTCGATCAGCTCGGCGAGCAGATGGATCACGTCGGCCACCGCGGGCGGGGCGAGGGACACCTCCTCGTCGACGAACACCTCCACCCGCTGGTACTCGGCGACCTCGCCCACCGCACTGCGCAGGATGTCGATCAGCGCGACCGGCTCGCTCCAGCTGCGGCCGGGGCGCTCCCCGCTGACGATGACCAGGTTCTCCTCGTACCGGCGCAACTGGCTGGCGACGGAGTCGAGTTCGTACAGACCCTTGAGGACCTCGGGGTCGGTGTGCCGGCGCTCCAGCGTGTCCAGCTTGCTGAGCTGGAGGTTGACCAGGTTCTGGCTCTGCCGCGCGATGCCCAGGATGATCTTCTGGAAGCCGCGCCGGGTGTCGGCGAGTTCGACGGTGGTGAGGACCGCCGTGCGCTGCGCGGTGTTGAACGCCTGCGCCACCTGGCCGAGTTCGTCGTGCCCGTAGTCGAGGGGCGTGGTCGCCGACTCCGGGTCGACCTTCTCGCCCCGCTCCAGCCGGGCCACCACGTCCGGCAGCCGCTCCTGCGCCAGGCTGAGGGTGGCCAGCCGCAGCCCGCGCAGCCTGCGCGACAGCGAGCGGGTGATCCGCCAGGACAGGCCCACGCACAGCAGCAGCGCGAGCAGTCCCGCCGCGCTCAGCGAGGCGGCCGTCACCAGCAGGCCGCGCGCCTCGTCGGCGCTGCGGGCGAGCAGCGCGTCGGTCTGCTGCCGGATCATCTCGCTGTACTGCGGGGCGACCTCGGCCATGGCCGCGTCCCACCGGTCCCGCAGGTCCGGCAGTTCCACCTCGCGCGCCTCCCCCTCGGCCGGGGTGGCCAGCACCTGGTCCTCGACCGCCTCCAGCGCGCGCCACTCGGGGCTCTGCAGGATCCGCTCGGTCTGCGTCTTGATGTCACCGCTCAGCAACGGCACGATCTGGTCGCCGACCAGCCAGCGCCGGGTGTGCACCAGCGCGGCGAACTCCTGCCGGCGCTCGGAGTCCAGGCGGCCGGACGGCCAGGCGAGGGTGAGCAACGCGTCCTCCCGGGAGACCAGTTCCACCGCGTGCTCCAGCGCCACCAGCGGCTGCGCCTGGGAGGTGAGGTCGCCGTCGTCGACCTGGGACAGTTCCTGGAAGGCGTGGATCTGGTCGTCGATGACCGACGTGTACTGCTCCAGCGCCTCCTCGGCGGTGATGTCGCGGGGGTTGTCGATCTGGTCGCGGTAGTACTCCAGGCTGCCCACCGAGCCGAGCACCGAGTACAGCCGGTCCGAGATGCGCGCCGGCGCCTCGGCGATCGCGTCGGCCTGTCCCATGAGCCGTGCCACGGAACGGTCGGTGGCGCGCCGCTGGGCGACCAGGGCGGACCGTGAACCGTCCGGCCCGGCGAGCCAGTCGGCGGTCAGCGCGCGCTCCCGCTGGAGGTCGAGCGCGGCGTGCGTGCCCATCGCGCCGGTGGACCGGCTCAGCTGGGTCTGGGACCGCAGCTCCAGCCCCTCGGAGAACATGCGGATCGTCGTCAGGCCCCACAGCCCGGCGAGCGTGACACAGGGCACCAGGGCGAGCAGGATCAGCGAGAGGCGTATGGAGCCGAGACGGCGCCGGGCACCTGTCCGTGGAGGCATCGTGGTCCTAGAGCGGTCGGGTGGTGGGGACGGTACGCACGGCGGCCGTCAGCGGGTTCCGGCGGCGGCGAACCCGGCGACCGAGTCCGCCTCCGCCTTCGTGACGAACGCCGGCCCGGTGAGGACGGGCGCGACCCCGCCGCCGCTGACGTTGCCGTTGGTCCGGTACAGCCACAGCGCGTCCACGGCGAGGTAACCCTGGAGGTAGGGCTGCTGGTCGACGGCGAACCGCACGTTGCCGCCGCGCACGGCCTCCACCAGTTCCTTGTTCAGGTCGAAGGTGGCGACGTCCGCGTCGCTGTCCGCCTCCGCCGCCGCGTCGACCGCGGTGAGCGCGACGTCGGCCCCGTTGGTGACGACCTGGTCGATGGTGGAGTCCTGGCGCAGCCGGGCGGCGAGGATCCCGGAGACGGCCCGCTCGTCGGTGCCGTCCACGTACAGGTTCTCGGTGGTGCCGCGGAACGTCTTCTTCACGCCGGCGCAGCGGGCCTCCAGGCCGACGTTGCCCCGCTCGTGCACGACGCACAGCGCGTGCCGGGCCTTCAGCTCGTTCAGCTTCTCGCCGACGGCCCGGCCGGCCAGGCTTTCGTCCTGGCCGAAGAACGTCAGCAGCCCGGCCTTCTGCCACGCGTCGAGGCCCGAGTTGAGGCCGACCACGGGGATGCCGGCGGCCCGCGCCTCGTTGACCGGGCCCTTCATGGCCTGCGGCTTGGCCAGGGTGAGCGCGATGCCGTCGACGCCGTCCCGGACCGCCTCGCGCACCAGGTCGGCCTGTCCGGCCCCGTCCGGGTCGCTGAGGTAGGTCAGTTCGACGCCGTCCCGGGCGGCGGCCGCCTCGGCGCCCTTGCGCACCCGGTCCCAGAACACGTCGCCCTCGCTGCCGTGCGTGACGAGGGCGACCCGCATCCCCCCGGAGCCGCGCGCCGCGTTCGTGTCCCCGTCCCCCTCGTCCCCGCCGGAGGCGGAACAGCCCGCCACGAGCAGACCGATCGCGGCTGCCAGGACCGCCGTGCGGCGTCTCGGGATACGGCGGGACGGGGAACGAGTGTTCATGAGGAGCGCGGACCTCGCTGTGCGGCAGAGCAAGTGCGGAGGAGAGACACCGACGGATCCGGGCCACGACGGCGTACGGCCGTCCGGGTGACTCTCGCTGGCCGGAGCCAACCGCGTGGAACCACCGGTCGTCAAGTGAACAGCCACGTGAAGTGAGGCGCCGCTGCCGCATTGTGATGAACCGTGAGGACGAAAGGGACGGACGCGCACGCTCCGTGCGGCACGCGGGGGCGCGCGTGCGGACGCCTGACGCGCTGTTCCGCCACACGGCGCACGCCCCTTGTGTCCCGTCTGTTCAACCGGGCCCGCCCGCAGGGGTGATGAACGCCCGCACACAGTGAGTTATCGTGTACGGGGCGTTACGACAAACGGCATGGACCGTTGCTTTCCGGCCACAGGAGTGCAGTCGATGGCAAGGCAGGTACGCGCCGAGAAGACCCGCGCGACGATCATCACGGCCGCCGCCGACCTGTTCGACCGGCAGGGCTACGAGGCGACCAGTCTCAGCGACATCGTCGCGCACGCCCGCGTCACCAAAGGGGCCCTCTACTTCCACTTCGCCGCCAAGGAGGACCTCGCCCACGCCATCCTGGAACTGCAGTCCGCGACCTGCCGCCGGCTGGCCCGCGACACCGGAGCGCGCGGCCGCACCTCCCTGGAGGCGCTGATGCGCCTCACCTTCTGCATGGCCCGGGCGTCCGCCGAGGACCCGGTGCTGCGGGCCGGCCTGCGCCTGGCCACCGGCACCACCCGGCCGCGCCCGCCGCTCAGCCACCCCTTCACCGAGTGGCTCGACATCGTCACGGCCCGGCTGGCGGGCGCCGTCGAGGAGTCCGACGTCCACCCGGACGCCGACATCGACGTCGTCGCCCACTCCCTGGTCTGCTTCTTCGTCGGCACCCGGGTCGTCGGCCGTGTCCGCGAACCCGTCACCCGGCAGCCCCGCCGCACGGCCGAGATGTGGCAGCTCCTCATCCGCGGCCTGGTCCCCGTGACCCGCCGCGCCCGCTACCTCTCCCTGGCCGCACGGCTGGAACGGGAGACCGCGCCGCTGTGACGCACGGCGCGCGGCGGCGTGGCGGGTTACGGTGAGCCCCATGCCCGACACCCACGCCGCCCCCGTGATCGTCGCCGACGAGCCCGGCACCTTCCCGTACGGCGTGCTGGCCGAGCGGCACCCCGCGATCGTCCGCCAGGTCGCCGAGGACACCCCCTACGGCCCGCGGCAGCGCCGCGCGCTCGACGCCCTGCGCACCGAGTGCACCGAGGGCGTGATCATCCCGCTGCCCGGCGAGGCCCACGACCACGACCGCTGGGCCGCCTGGGGCATGGACGCCCACGCCGGCCGCTCCTGGCACGACGTGCCCTGGCTGTGGGCGGAGAGCTGGTTCTACCGCCGGCTCCTGGACGCGGTCGACTACTTCACGCCCGGCCCCTGGCAGGGCATCGACCCCTTCCGTCCCGCCAAGCTCGCCGAACTCGACGCGCCCGCCACGGACGAGGAGCTCGCCGCGCTCGACGGCCTCGAGGACCGCCCCGAGGACGAACGGGCCCGCGCACTGCTGCACGGCTCCCTCTGGGGCAACCGCGCCGACCTGGGCTTCCGCATGTCCGCCGAGGGCGCCGAGGAGACCGCCGCCGTCCCCGCCCTCGTGGCCGACGACAGCGAGCGCCTGTGGTCCCTGCTTGACGGCTCCCCGCCCGGCACCCTCTGCCTGGTCGCCGACAACGCCGGCCGCGAACTCGTCCCGGACCTCCTGCTGACCGCCCACCTGCTGGCCCACGGCGGTATCACCCGCGCCGTCCTGCACGTCAAACCGCACCCGTACTACGTCTCCGACGCCACCACCGCCGACGTCCTCGACGCCGTGCGGCGGCTCACCGCCGCCGAGGGCGCCGCCGGGGCGTACGGACGCACCCTGCGCGCCGCCCTCACCGACGGGCGGCTCGACCTGCGCGCGCACCCCTTCTCCTGCGCGCCCCTGCCGTACAGCGACATGCCGGACGACCTGCGCGCCGACTTCGCCGGGGCGACCCTCACCGTCCTCAAGGGGGACCTCAACTACCGCCGCCTCGTGGGCGACCGGTACTGGCCCCCGACCACCCCCTTCGCCGACGTCACCGCCTGCTTCCCGGGCCCGGTCGCCGCCCTGCGCACCCTGAAGTCCGACGTGATCACCGGACTGACCCCGCGGACCGAGGCGGCGCTGGACGCGGAGGAAGGCGGGCGCTGGCGCACGAGCGGCACGCACGCCCTGGTCCAGGTACGGACCTGACCCCTCAACTCCCGTTTCCGGGGAGGGTTCACGCGAAGGTGTGATCACGCGGCGGCCGGCGGATGCGGCCGGAGCGGCGCGGGTAGCCCCCGCCCATGACGCAGCCCTTCGAACTCCCGCACTTCTACATGCCGCACCCCGCGCGCCTCAATCCGCACGTGGACCAGGCCCGGGCCCACTCCACGGCCTGGGCGCGCGAGATGGGCATGCTGGAGGGCAGCGGGGTCTGGGAGCAGGCCGACCTCGACGCGCACGACTACGGCCTGCTCTGCGCCTACACGCACCCCGACTGCGACGGCCCCGCGCTGTCCCTCATCACCGACTGGTACGTGTGGGTGTTCTTCTTCGACGACCACTTCCTGGAGAAGTACAAGCGCACCCAGGACCGCGTCGGCGGCAAGGCCCACCTGGACCGGCTGCCGCTGTTCATGCCGCTGGAGCCGGGGACGCCCGTGCCCGAGCCGGAGAACCCGGTCGAGGCGGGCCTGGCGGACCTGTGGGCGCGGACCGTGCCGGCGATGTCCGCGGACTGGCGCCGCCGGTTCGCCGTCGCCACCGAGCACCTCCTCAACGAGTCCCTGTGGGAGCTGTCCAACATCAACGAGGGGCGCATCGCCAACCCCGTCGAGTACATCGAGATGCGCCGCAAGGTGGGCGGCGCCCCCTGGTCGGCCGGGCTCGTCGAGTACGCCACCGCCGAGGTGCCGGCCGCCGTCGCCGGGACCCGCCCGCTGCGGGTGCTCATGGAGACGTTCTCCGACGCCGTGCACCTGCGCAACGACCTGTTCTCCTACCAGCGGGAGGTCGAGGACGAGGGCGAGCTCAGCAACGGCGTCCTCGTCCTGGAGACCTTCTTCGGCTGCACCACGCAGGAGGCCGCCGACCTGGTCAACGACGTCCTCACCTCACGGCTGCACCAGTTCGAGCACACCGCCTTCACCGAGGTGCCCGCCGTGGCCCTGGAGAAGGGGCTCACCCCCGCCGGGACCGCCGCCGTCGCCGCGTACGCCAAGGGGCTGCAGGACTGGCAGGCGGGCGGCCACGAATGGCACCTGCGTTCCAGCCGCTACATGAACGAGAATGCCCGGCCCGGCGCCTCCTGGCAGACCCTGACCGGTCCCGGCACGTCCGCCGCCGACGTCGGCGCGCTGCTCGCGAGGGCCGGCGCCGAGCGGCTGCGCCCGTACCGGCACGTGCCGTACCGGAAGGTCGGGCCGTCGATCATCCCTGACATCCGGATGCCGTTCCCGCTGAGCCTCAGCCCGGCCCTGGAAGGGTCCCGGCGGCACCTGCTGGAGTGGTCGCACCGCATGGGCATGCTCAGCGAGGGCGTCTGGGACGAGGACAAGCTCGCCAGCTGCGACCTGCCGCTGTGCGCGGCGGGCCTGGACCCGGACGCCACCCAGGAGCAGCTCGATCTCGCCTCCGGCTGGCTGGCCTTCGGCACCTACGGGGACGACTACTACCCGCTGGTCCACGGCCACCGCCGCGACCTGGCCGCCGCCCGGCTGACCACGGCCCGCCTGTCGGCCTGCATGCCGCTGGACGGCGAGGAGGTCCCGCCCCCGGCCAACGCCATGGAGCGGTCCCTGACCGACCTGTGGGCCCGCACCACGGCCGGCATGACGCCCGAGCAGCGCCGCCCCCTGCGGACGGCCGTGGACACGATGACCGAGTCGTGGGTGTGGGAGCTGTCCAACCAGATCCAGAACCGCGTCCCGGACCCGGTGGACTACCTGGAGATGCGCCGCGCCACCTTCGGCTCCGACCTCACCCTCGGGCTGTGCCGCGCCGGGCACGGCCCCGCGGTCCCGCCCGAGGTCTACCGCAGCGGCCCCGTCCGCTCCCTGGAGAACGCGGCCATCGACTACGCCTGCCTGCTCAACGACGTGTTCTCGTACCAGAAGGAGATCGAGTTCGAGGGGGAGATGCACAACGCGGTCCTCGTCGTGCAGAACTTCTTCACCATCGACTACCCGACCGCGCTGTCCGTCGTCGCGGACCTGATGAACCAGCGCATGCGCCAGTTCGAGCATGTCGTGGAGCACGAACTGCCCGTCGTGTACGACGACTTCCAGCTGTCGGAGGAGGCGCGGGCGGTCATGCGGGGCTATGTGACCGACCTGCAGAACTGGATGGCGGGCATCCTCAACTGGCACCGCAGCGTCGACCGGTACAAGGACGAGTACCTGTCCGGGCGCGTGCACGGTTTCCTGCCGCACCGGCCCCCGGCGCCACCCGTTCTCGTCTGACGGCCGGCCGTCATGGAACCCGCAGCTCTCCGCCCCCGGCCGATGCCCGGCGCCCCTGCCGGCACGCGGCCGGGCCCCGGTCCGGTCCGTCCCGCCGCCACCGAGGTGCCGCCCTCCGGGCGGTCGCGGGCGCGCCGGGCGGCGACCGCGCTGCTCGCCGCCGCGGCGGGGCTGGTACTGCTGCTGTCCGGCGTCGGCCTGGGCGTGCTCGGCGCCGCGCTCACGGGGCCGGGGTGGCCGGCGGGCGCGGTCACCGCGTCCGCGCCCGCCGCCGCCCGGCTCGGGGTGGAGGTGGCCGATGCCGGCGGACCCGGGGCCCTGGTGGTCGGCGTGCACGTGCCCGGCCCCGGCTTCGCGGCCGGCCTCCGGGAGGGCGACCTGCTGCTCGCCTTCGGCACCACCCGCGTCGACTCGGCCGCGGACCTGGCGCGCGCCGTGGCCGGCACCCGGCCGGGCACGGAGGTCCGCCTGACCGTCCGGCACCGCACGGGCGGGTACGGGCAGCTGACGGCGGTCCCCGGGATCCTCACGTAGCGGCTCCGTGGCACGTCCCGGCACGCTGTGGACGCGTGGCGGGGTGCGTGGATGCGGACGCGCGGCTCGGGGCGCGTGCCGCGGGACGCAGGGCGGGGCGTGGATGCCTCGCGCCGGAGTGCCGGAGTACTGGAGTGCTGGAGTTCCGGAGCGGCGGAGCCGGGGATCCCGTCCCCGTGGGGGACATCTCCGGGGGGCAACCCCGGCAACCGGCTCGCGCCGCACCCGTTCGGCGGGCAGGATGCTGCCCGTAGCCCCGACGTCCGCCCTGGGAGGCACCCCGGATGACCGGCACCGCGCCCGTGCCCTTCACCGCCGACGACTACAAGGCCCGCATGGACCGGGCGGCGCGGCAGGCCGCCGACGCCGGACTCGCCGGGCTGCTCGTCGCACCGGGACCGGACCTGGTGTGGCTCACCGGCTACACACCGCCCGCCGTCACCGAGCGCCTCACCCTGCTGGTCCTGGCCGCCGGCCGGGAACCCGTGCTCGTCGTCCCCGCCCTGGAGGCCCCGGACGCCGAGCGGGCCACCGGCGCGCCCGCCCTCACTCTGCGCGACTGGACCGACGGCAAGGACCCCTACGCCCTCACCGCCGCCCTGCTGGACGCCCGGGGGCGGCTCGGCGTCAGCGACAACGCCTGGGCGCTGCACCTGCTGGCACTGCAACAGGCGCTCCCCGGCACCTCGTACGTCTCCCTCACCGAGGCGCTGCCGATGCTGCGCGCCGTGAAGGACGCCGCGGAACTGGAGCGGCTCGCCGCGGCCGGTGCCGCCGCCGACGCCGCGTTCGAGGAGATCAGGCACGTGCGCTTCTCCGGCCGCCGGGAGTCCGAGGTGGCCGCCGACCTCGCCGCCCTGCTGCGCCGGTTCGGCCACTCCCAGGTCGACTTCACCATCGTCGCCTCCGGACCGAACGGCGCGAACCCGCACCACGAGGCGGGTGACCGCCGGATCGAGTGCGGCGACATGGTCGTCCTGGACTTCGGCGGTCTGAAGGACGGCTACGGCTCCGACACCTCCCGCACGGTGCACGTCGGCGAACCGTCCGAGGAGGAGCGCCGGGTGCACGACCTGGTGCGCGAGGCGCAGGAGGCGGGTTTCCGCGCGGTGCGGCCGGGGGCCGCCTGCCAGGACGTCGACCGGGCGGCCCGGGAGGTCATCGCCGACGCCGGGTACGGCGAGTACTTCATCCACCGCACCGGGCACGGCATCGGCGTCACCACGCACGAGCCGCCGTACATGATCGAGGGCGAGGAGCAGCCGCTCGTCCCCGGCATGTGCTTCTCCGTCGAGCCGGGCGTGTACCTGCCGGGGCGGTTCGGGGTGCGGATCGAGGACATCGTGACCGTCACGGAGGACGGCGGGCGGCGGCTGAACGACACCGAGCGGGAACTGGTCATAGTGGACTGAGCGGCCCCGCCGCTGCCTCCCGCCCGTCCCTCCCCGTCTTTCCCGCCCGTCCCTCCCTGCCTTTCCCGCCCGTCCCTCCCTGCCTTTCCCGCCCGTCCCTCCCTGCCTCTCCCGAACGGCAATGGCGCGACCATGACCCAGGCACCGACACCCACCGTTGACACCGTCCGCCGACTGGCCCGGTCCCTGCTCGAGGACAGCGGGCAGGGTGCCGGCGCGTCCTCCGCCGACCCCGACGTGCGGTCGGCCCTCGACGTACGGCCCGCCGCCGAGGGCGCCGGCCCCACCGCCTGGTGGGTCGGCACCCGGTATGTGCTGCACCTCGCCCCGGACCGCGCGACCGGCACGCGGTGGCGGCGCGAGCTGCGGCTGCGGGAGCTGGTGCGCCCGCACGTCCCGGTCGCGCTGCCCGTCGGGGTCGCGCAGGGCGAGTGGGCGCCCGGGCTGCTGTGCACGCTGGACACCCGGCTGCCCGGCGGCACGGCGGAGGAGAACACCGTGTCCGCCGTCGGCGAGACCGACCTGGCGGGCCTGTTCACCGGGTTGCACCAGGTGCCGGTACGGCAGGCCGAGGCGCTGGGCGTGCCCCGCGTGCCCCCGCGTTCGCTGGAGACCCTGCGGCGGGCCGCCGGGGAGGCCGTCGCGCTGCTCGACAAGGAGGACGAGTTCGAGGCGGCGAGGCTGCGTCAGTTCACCCGGACGGCGACGGCGCAGCTCGCCGCGCAGGCCGGCTCGGTGGTGCTCGTCCATCACGCCCTCACCGGCGAGAACCTGGTCGTCGGGGCGGACGGCCGGGTGCGGGGGGTGCTCGGCTGGGACGCGGCGGTGGTCGGCGACCCGGCCGAGGACATCGCGGGCCTGGCCCGGGCCGTCGGCGCCCCCGCCGCGGTCCGCGCGGCCACGCTGGCGGGCTACGGCGCCCGCCCCTGTCTGCGCGGCCTGTGGCTGGCCCGCTGCGACTGCGTCGTCCAGCTTGCCGAGGCCCTGGTCCACAACGCCACCGCGTCGCTCCCCCTGTACCGCGCCCGCCTCCGCCGGGCCTGGGAGCCGATCATGCTGGAACGCGTCACCGACCTGCGCGACAGCGACGCGGCCCCGTAGGGCACGGCCGCCCCGCAGGGGCGAGGCGCCACAGGCGTCCCGGAGGCGGGGCCGGTGACCCCGCCCCGCGCCCGGGACGCGGACGCCTCACTCCTGCAGCAGCACCACCGCCGACTCCCCGGGCAGGCGGAGCAGGCCGTCCGGCCCCGGGGCCTCGACCGGGTCCCATGCCGCCAGGACGCGGGCGTCACGCGAGCCCAGGGGGATGTCGGCCGGGGCGGTGCCGAGGTTCACGGCCACGCGGACGTCACCGCGGCGGAAGGCGAGCCAGCGGCGGTCCTCGTCGTACGCCACCTTGGTGTCGGCGAGGTCCGGGTCGGTGAGGTCGGGCTGGTCGCGGCGCAGCGCGAGGAGCTGCCGGTACCAGGCCAGCACCCGCGCGTGCGGCTCCCGCTCCGGCTCGGACCAGTCCAGGCAGGAGCGGTCACGGGTGGCCGGGTCCTGCGGATCCGGGACGTCCTGCTCCGCCCAGCCGTGCGCCGCGAACTCCCGGCGCCGGCCCTCGCTGACCGCCCTCGCCAGCCCCGGGTCGGTGTGGTCGGTGAAGAACTGCCACGGCGTGCCCGCCGCCCACTCCTCGCCCATGAACAGCATCGGGGTGAACGGCGCGGTCAGCGTCAGCGCCGCCGCGCAGGCCAGCAGCCCGGGGGAGACCAGCGCGGCCAGCCGGTCGCCCTGGGCGCGGTTGCCGACCTGGTCGTGCGTCTGGCTGTAGCCGAGCAGGCGGTGCGCGGCCACCCGGGTGCGGTCGAGCGGGCGCCCGTGGCGCCGGCCCCGGAAGCTGGAGTACGTGCCGTCGTGGAAGAAGCCCCCGGTGAGCGTCTTGGCCAGGGCCGCCAGCGGGGCCCGCGCGAAGTCGGCGTAGTAGCCCTGCGACTCGCCCGTCACCGCGGTGTGCAGGGCGTGGTGGAAGTCGTCGTTCCACTGCGCGTGGATGCCGAGGCCGCCGTTCTCGCGCGGGGTGATCACCCGCGGGTCGTTGAGGTCGGACTCGGCGATCAGGAACAGCGGCCGGCCGGTGTCGGCGGCCAGGTCGTCCACGGCCTGCGACAGCTCCTCCAGGAAGTGGCGCGCGCGGGTGTCCACCAGCGCGTGCACCGCGTCCAGACGCAGCCCGTCGATCCGGTAGTCGCGCAGCCACGCCAGCGCGCTCTCCACGAGATACGCGCGCACCTCGTCCGAGCCGGGCGCGTCCAGGTTGACCGCCGCGCCCCACGGCGTGTGGTGCGTGTCGGTGAAGTACGGGCCGAACCGCGGCAGGTGGTTCCCCGACGGGCCGAGGTGGTTGTGCACCACGTCCAGGACGACGCCGAGCCCCAGCGCGTGCGCCCGGTCGACGAACCGTTTCAGCCCCTCGGGCCCGCCGTACGGCTCGTGCACGGCCCACAGCGAGACGCCCTCGTACCCCCAGCCGTGCCGGCCCGGGAACGGACACACCGGCATCAACTCCACGTGGGTGACGCCGAGATCGACGAGGTGGCCGAGGCGTCCGGCGGCGGCGTCGAAGGTGCCCTCACGGGTGTACGTGCCGACGTGCATCTCGTAGAGCACCGCGCCGGGCAGCGGATGCCCGCGCCACTCGGCGCGCCACTCGAAACGGTTGTGGTCGACGACGGCGCTGAGCCCGTCGGGCCCGTCCGGCTGACGGCGCGACCGCGGATCCGGCAGCACCGGGCCCTCGTCCAGCGCGAAGCCGTACCGGGAGCCGTCGTGCGCCTCGGCCTCCCCCCGCCACCACCCCTCCCGCTCGGGATCGTGTTCCAACGCGCGCGTGACGCCGTCGCACCGGAGCGTCACCCGGCCGGCCTGTGGTGCCCACACCTCGAACTGCACGGACGGTTCCCCTTCGTCTGCTCACCGTGATGAAGCGCCTCCATCGTGCGGCATCGGAGATCAATTCGCCGGGGGATCCGCCGTTTTGCGGCGGGTGTCGCCCGAGGCGTGCGTGCCGGGCGGCCGGGGACCGCGTGGGGTGGGGGACGCTCCGGCGCACGGCGGCAGGCGGGGGTGGGTCTTCCGCTTACCGGGTTTCTGGACAGCCCACCTCCCGCTGACCGACAATCACCAGCGTGACGTCGTCCTTCGAGTTCTCCACGTACCCCGCGCGGCTCTCCGACGCGGAGCGCGACAAGGCGCTGAGCGTGCTGCGGGACGGCGTCGCCAAGGGCCGCCTGTCCCACGACACGTTCATCCGGCGCATGGAACTGGCGCTCGTGGCGCGGCGCGCCGACGAACTCGCCGCGCTCACCGCCGACCTCCCGCGCGAGAGCCGCTTCTCGCGCGTGGTGTTCGGCTCGGTGGAGGCGGTCTCCGGGTTCACCGTCCGGCTGCGCCGGGCCTGGCGGGCCGAGAAGCTGCCCAAGCTGCTGCTGCCGCACCCCGTGCACGGCCACCCGCTGCGGATAGGGCGTGACCCGGCCAACGGGCTGCGGCTCGCCCACGAGACGGTCTCCCGCGTGCACGCCGAACTCACCCACCAGGGCGGCCTGTGGGTGCTGCGCGACCTCGGCTCCACCAACGGCACGACGGTGAACGGCCGTCGGGTCGTCGGCGCGGCCGTCGTCCGCGAGGGCGACCAGGTGGGCTTCGGCCGGATCACCTACCGGCTCGCCGCCAACTGACGACTCCGCAGGGATGGTCGACGCGTGACGGTGGTGACGCGGCCCCGGCTGCCGTGACTGACCACAGGGGCGCCTCGCGCTCCCCGTGCTTCCCGCACGGCCCGTGCTCCCCGTGCTTCCCGCACGGCCTGTACGTCCGGTGGAACCGGCTGAGGACGGAGTACCAGGCCCGGGTGGTCCTCACCGTGGGCGCCCTCGCGGGACGGCGGACACCCGGAGCCTCCCGTTCGGGTGAGCCGGGCTGGGGTCCGGGGCCCACCGTGCCGATGCACCGGGAATGACACACATCTCGATGAAGACGGCAGGGGCGGGGCTGTCCGCCGCCGCGCTCCTCCTCCTCGCCGGCGCGACACCCACGGCCCACGCGGACACCGCGCCGGAGTCCGGGAACTGGCTGATGCTCGGCGTCAGCCACGGGGGCGCCCCGGCCGGGGCGGAGGGCGGCACGCTGCTGCGGTGCGACCCGCCCGGCGGCAGCCACCCGCACGCGGAACAGGCCTGTGCGGACCTGACGGCGGCGGACGGCCGCATCACCGCCCTCCCCGCGGAGGACGCCCTCTGCCCGATGATCCACGCCCCGGTCACGGCCCACGCGCAGGGCATGTGGCGCGGCCGCCCGGTCAGCTGGTCGGAGACCTTCCCGAACACGTGCACGCTGCGTGCCCGCACCGGGGCAGTGTTCGCGCTGGACGGGACCTGAGCCGCCTCCCTGCCGTCCGGCGGGCGCGCCGCGACGCCACGGCGCGCCCGCCGCAGCCGGCGCGCCGGCCTGCGGGCCCTCCTGCCCCTGGGGGGCGTGACGACCGCCCGCCCCCCACCCCGGCCGGGACGGGCCCGCAGCGCCCCGGAGGCGTCCCCTGAGCCCCCCCTCACATCAACCCCGCCCGCGCCTGCCGCGCCGCCGCCACCACCGTGCGGGACTGGTGTTCCACCTGGTGCCGCACCGGGACCCACCGGGCCCGGAAGCGGGTCGCGAAGGCGTCGCTCCAGTGGGCGACCAGGTGGTCCAGGCGGGCCGCCGCCTCGGCGTCGGTGTCGCGCAGAGCGCGTCGCAGCATCGCCGCCGCCCGCAGCGGCACCCGCCGCGCGAAGGCGTCCACGCTGCCGACGTAGGCGCGGGTGCCGTCCGCCGGCGGGGTGCGGACCAGATCGGCGGCCAGTCCCGGCACCAGCTCCAGCACCCAGGTGGCCGCCCGCAGCAGCGGGCCGTCGGCCTCGGCGGGCGGTGGCCAGGACCGTGCGTCCTCCAGCACGTGCCGCACCTCGCCGGCGTCCCGCAGCAGCCGCTGCGCGAGCGCGTGCATCGCGGTGTCCGGCGCCGGATGCGGGGCCGGGTCGTCGACCAGGTCGCTCGCCCACATCGGCACCTCGACCACCGCGGTCAGACCGCCGTACCGGTGCGCGTGGTACCAGGTGCTGTGCCGGGCGTCGTCGGTCAGGCTCGGGTAGGCGGGCGCGGTCTCCGGCGCGGGCATCACGTGCACCCCGGGCCCCGACGCGGGCCAGCCCGCCGCGTCCGAGGAGCCCGTCTCCACCGGGATGTGCAGCTCGGCCGCCGACTTGGCGAAAGGTTCCGCCAGTCCGGGCACGTCCCGGGTCAACTGCACCCAGCTGCCGCCCAGATCGGTGCCGTGCAGGGACACCTGGAGGAAGGGCCGCAGCTCGTCGATCACCCCGGTCAGCGCCCGCGTCTCCGGGGGCAGCCGGTCGGCGGGCAGCACCGAGGGCGCCCACTCCGGCTGCTCGGGGCCGGCCGGGCGGAAGAATCCGAGGTGGTAGTCGTACAGGCTGCGCGGCGCCGGTGTGACGTGCAGGCTCGCCCCGTCGGGATCCGCGCACAGCAGGAAGTGCCAGGAGACGCCGTCCCGCAGCTCCCGCTCGAGCAGGGCGCGCCGGGCCAGCGCCAGCAGCGTCCCGTTGCCCGTGGGCTCGTTGGCGTGGGCGCCCGCCACGACCAGCACGGCGTGCCGGGCGCGCCCGACGGACAGCAGGTGCAGCGGCCGTCCCCCACGGGACACCCCCACCTGTCGCAGCACGCACAGCCCCGGCCACTGGACGGCCAGCCCCCGGGCGGAGAGGACCAGCTCGGCCACCGTCGGATAGCGCGACTCCCGCAGCGGACCCACCCCCCGTCACCGCCGGCATCCGCACTGCGCAGTACCCCACGGCCGGAAGGTGGTGTCAAGGCAGTGCGGGGAGCCGCCAGGGGGCGCTCGGAGGCACACCACGGCCCTCTTCCCCGCACGTCGGCCGCCCCGAGTCCGCCGCACGTCGCGGGCGTCCGCACCGACCGTGCGTCGACCGGGCGCCGACCCCGCACAGCGTCCCCGCAGGCGGAACCGTCCTCAGTCCGGCAACCGCTCCAGCAGAACCACCGGCAGCGACGCGAACAGCTCCGCCACGGGCGCTTCACCGCCGAATTCCCGCCCCGGCTCCCGCACATCCGCCCACCGCCCCGGCGGCAGCGGCAGCCGGGTGTCGCGCCAGCCGCCCGTCTCCGCGAGGCGCAGGGAGAGGCGGGTCACCGCGGTGATCACCTCGCCCGAGCGGGAGAACGCCAGGCAGTGGTCCGCCGCCGGACCCTCGGCGGTCAGAGGCTCGTACGACGCCGTCGTGCCGAAGACCTCCGGCCGCCGCGCCCGCAGGGCCAGCGCCGCCCGGGTCACCGCCTCCTTGTCGCCGCCGTCCTCGCCGAACCGCGGGGGCCGCCGGTTGTCCGGGTCCACCAGCGCCCGGTACTCGTGCTCGGTGCCCTGGTAGAGGTCGGGCACGCCCGGCATCGTCAGGTGCACCAGCGCCGCGCCCAGCACGTTCGCCCGGATGTGCGGCTCCAGCGCCTCACGCAGCTCCGCCGCCCTCCGGCCCGGCACCCCGCACGGCCCCGCCGTCACGAACCGCGCCACCGCCTCCTCGTACGGCGGCTGCTGCTCGGTCCAGCTGGTGAACAGACCCGCCTCGCGCACATGCTTCAGCAGCGCCGCCTGCACCCGCTCCTCGTCGGCGGGACCCAGCCCGAACACCGTCTGCCAGGCCGCCCAGGCGAGCTGCGGGTCGGCCACGTCCTCCCCGGCGCGGGTCACGTCCGTGAGGACGTCGGCCCAGCGCTCCGGGCACTCGGTGAGCACGTGCAGCGCCGCCCGCACGTCGGCGCTGCGCTTGGCGTCGTGCGTGGACAGCACCGTCCCCGTGGCCGGCCAGTCGCGCTGCACGCGCGCGCAGTACGCGTGGAACCGCTCCGGCGGCACCGCGGGGTCGCCCGGTTCGCCACCCACCTCCGTCGCCGACAGCAGCGGCACGTAGCGGTAGAACGCCGTGTCCTCCACGGACTTGGCCCGCAGCGCCGACGCCGTCTGCGCGAACCGGGTGCGGAACTCCACGTGCGCGGGACCGTCCCCGTACCGCCCGAGCAGCAGATCGCGTACGACGTCCACCGCGCCCGCCTCCTCCGGGACGGCGAACGCGCGCCGGGCCTGAGCCGCGGCCTCCTCGGTCACCACCGACGCCGCGTCCTCGGGGGAGTAGGGCCGGTACACCTCCAGCCGCACCAGCAGCTCCGTCAGGGCGGTGCGCAGCGCCCAGGGCGCGCGGTCGCGCAGCGCGGTCTCCGGGGCGGTCGCGCACAGCCGGCTCGCCACCCGGGTGAGCCGGTCGGTCTCGGCGGCCAGCTCGTGCGTGAGCACCTGGTACGCGGCCCGCCGCACCGTGGCCTCCCAGTCGCCGCCCAGGTCGGTCCGCGGGGCGGCGAAGGCCCGGTAGCGGTCCAGCAGCGCCCCGGACCCGTCCGGGTCGGTGAACAGCCCGTCGACGTGACGCAGGGCGTCGTAGCCGGTGGTGCCGGCGACCGGCCAGGAGGCGGGCAGGGCCTCGCCGTCGGCGAGGATCTTCTCCACCACCGTCCAGCGGCCGCCCGTCGCCTCGTGCAGCCGCCGCAGATAGCCGCCGGGTTCGGCGAGCCCGTCCGGGTGGTCGACGCGCAGCCCGTCGACCACGCCCTCGTGGAGCAGCTCGAGGATCTTCGCGTGCGTCGCCTCGAACACCTCGGGGTCCTCCACCCGCACCCCGATCAGCTCGGAGATGCTGAAGAACCTCCGGTAGTTCAGCTCCGTGCGGGCCAGCCGCCACCACACCGGCCGGTACCACTGCGCGTCCAGCAGTTGCGGCAACGGCAGGGAGGCGGTGCCCTCGCGCAGGGGGAAGACGTGGTCGTAGTAGCGCAGCACGTCCCCGTCGACCTTCAGCCGGTCCGCCTCCTCGCCGAGCGGTCCGCCGAGCACCGGCAGCAGTACCTGCCCGTCCTGCGCCTCCCAGTCGATGTCGAACCAGCGGGCGCGGCGCGAGGACGGCCCGTCGCGCAGCACCTCCCACAGCGCCGGGTTGTGGCGCGGGGACATCGCCATGTGGTTCGGGACGATGTCCACCACCAGCCCCAGGCCGTGCCGCCGCGCGGTGCGGGACAGCTCCCGCAGCCCCTCCTCACCGCCCAGCTCCTCCCGTACGCGCGCGTGGTCCACCACGTCGTAGCCGTGCTGGGAGCCGGGCACCGCCTCCAGGACGGGCGACAGATGCAGATGGGACACGCCGAGCGAGGCCAGGCACGGCACGGCCTCGGCCGCCGCCGCGAACGGGAAGCCGGGCTGGAGCTGCAGCCGGTAGGTCGCCGTGGGCACCGCCGGGTCAGGACGCTCAGGGGTCATGGCTAGCTACGTACCCGCCTCGCCGCCTTTCGTGCGCCCGCTCGCCCCACCGGGTCACCCGTCGCCCGGACGGGTGAACCCGGGAGGCGCGGTCACGCCGGCCGTTGCAGCACCGTCAGGCTCCGGTCGGCGAGCGTCAGCCGTGTGCCCGCGGAGACCTTCGGACCCGTGCCCGGCGGCACGCCGTCCGCGCGGGCGGTGTCCACCACCACCTGCCACTGCGCGCCGTGGTCCACCGGCACCACGAAGTCCAGCGGCCTGGGGGAGGCGTTGAACATCAGCAGGAACGAGTCGTCGGTGATCCGCTCCCCGCGCTGCCCCGGTTCGGAGATGGCGTTGCCGTTGAGGAACACAGTCAGCGCCGACGCCCGGGCCGACTCCCAGTCCCGCTGGGTCATCTCGCCGCCCTCGGGGGTGAACCAGGCGATGTCGGAGAGGTCGTCGTGGGTGCCCTCCACGGGCCGGCCGTGGAAGAAGCGGCGCCGCCGGAAGACCGGGTGGTCCTTGCGCAGCCACACCATCGCGCGGGTGAACTCCAGCAGCTGCCGGCGGAGGTCCCCCTCGTCCCCCTCGTCCCCCTCGGCGTCCTCGTCCGGCCAGTCGACCCAGGCCAGCTCACTGTCCTGGCAGTAGGCGTTGTTGTTGCCGCGCTGGGTGCGGGCCAGCTCGTCGCCGTGGCTGATCATGGGCACGCCCTGGGAGAGCATCAGCGTGGCGATGAAGTTCCGCATCTGCCGGGCCCGCAGCCGCAGCACGTCCGGGTCGTCGGTGTCGCCCTCGGCCCCGCAGTTCCAGGACCGGTTGTGGCTCTCGCCGTCCCGGTTGTCCTCGCCGTTGGCCTCGTTGTGCTTCTCGTTGTACGACACCAGGTCGTGCAGGGTGAAGCCGTCGTGGCAGGTGACGAAGTTGATCGAGGCGAGCGGGCGCCGTCCGTCGTCCTGGTAGAGGTCGGAGGAACCGGTGAGCCGGGACGCGAACTCCGCGAGCGTGCGCGGCTCGCCCCGCCACAGGTCCCGCACGGTGTCGCGGTACTTGCCGTTCCACTCGGTCCACAGCGGTGGGAAGTTGCCCACCTGGTAGCCGCCCTCGCCGACGTCCCAGGGCTCGGCGATCAGCTTCACCTGGGACACCACCGGGTCCTGCTGCACCAGGTCGAAGAACGACGACAGCCGGTCCACCTCGTGGAACTGCCGGGCCAGGGTGGCCGCGAGGTCGAAGCGGAAGCCGTCGACGTGCATCTCGGTGACCCAGTACCGCAGCGAGTCCATGATCATCTGGAGCACGTGCGGGGACCGCATCAGCAGCGAGTTCCCGGTGCCCGTGGTGTCCATGTAGTACTGCGGGTCGTCGGCCAGCCGGTAGTACGAGGGGTTGTCGAGGCCCTTGAGGGACAGGGTGGGGCCCAGGTGGTTGCCCTCGGCGGTGTGGTTGTAGACCACGTCGAGGATCACCTCGATGCCGGCCTCGTGCAGCGCCTTCACCGCCGACTTGAACTCCAGCACCTGCTGGCCCCGGTCGCCCCAGGACGCGTAGGCGTTGTGCGGGGCGAAGAAGCCGATCGTGTTGTAGCCCCAGTAGTTGTTGAGGCCCATGTCGACCAGCCGGTGGTCGTTGACGAACTGGTGCACCGGCATCAGCTCCAGCGCGGTGACGCCCAGTTCGGTCAGGTGCTCGATGATCGCGGGGTGCGCCAGGCCCGCGTAGGTGCCGCGCAGCTCCTCGGGCAGCGCCGGGTGGCGCATGGTGAGGCCCTTGACGTGGGCCTCGTAGATCACCGTGTGGTGGTACTCCGTCCGGGGGCTCCGGTCGTCCCCCCAGTCGAAGTAGGGGTTGACCACGACCGACGTCATCGTGTGCGGCGCCGAGTCCAGGTCGTTGCGCCGTCCGGGGTCGTCGAAGTGGTAGCCGTACACCTCCTCGCCCCACTGGACGGAGCCGCTGATCGCACGCGCGTACGGATCGAGCAGCAGTTTCGCGGAGTTGCAGCGCAGCCCCCGTTCGGGTGCGTACGGCCCGTGCACACGGAAGCCGTACCGCTGCCCGGGCATGACCCCGGGCAGGTACGCGTGCCGCACGAACGCGTCGCTCTCCCGCAGTTCGACCGCGGTCTCGGAGCCGTCGTCGTGCAGCAGACACAGCTCTACTCGGTCCGCGGCCTCCGTGAAGACCGCGAAGTTCGTTCCGGCGCCGTCGTACGTGGCACCGAGCGGATACGCCTCGCCAGGCCAGACCTGCATGGACACGACTCTTTCAGGTGTACGGCGCCGGTGGGGGCGCCTTGGCTCCACGTGTCCCCGTGTCTCCCCGAAAGGGCGGGGTCCATGGGGTACCCATGCCCCCGACGGACGACCGCGCACCTCGTGAATCCACTATGAACATGATCACTCCCCGCCCCGAGGAGGGCGGAACGGTCGCGTGGTCGGGGGAAGTTGGGAAACGACCCTGTGCATCGGGCTGCATCGCGCACCGCATGCGGAGTACTCTCCTTGATCGTCGGACGGGGAGTGCTCGGGGGATCGGAAGGCGGTGCGCGGGTGGGCTCGGGAGGGCTGGAACTGCCCCCTGGTGACGAGGGTCACGAGAGGAGCGGCTCCACGGACGTCCCGCCCGGTGCGGTGTCCCTGGCACGGCCGATGGACGCGGGTTCGATCGGACCGGAGCTGGACTGGGGCGCGGACGCGTGGCGCGAGGTGCGCACGCGCGCGCAGCGGGCCGGCCGGGCCTACATCTGGCTGAACCTGGTCGAGCAGCGGCTGCGCGCGGTCGTCGCCGCCGTGCTGCGTCCGGTCTACGAGCCCGTGCACGGCGACAACTGGGTGGTCGCCGCCGCCGGGCCCGCCGGACAGGAGTGGGTGCAGCGCGCGGTCGCCGTGCGCGAGGTCAGCCGCCGCAAGGGCTATCTGCTCGATCCGGCCGACGACAACGTGCTGTCGTTCCTCACCCTGCCGCAGCTGCGCGAGCTGATGGTGCAGCACTGGCCGTGCTTCGAGCCGTACCTCGACGACCGCCGGGACGTCGAGCTGGCCCTGGACGAGCTGGAGGTCACCCGCAACGTGGTCTCCCGCAACCGGGCGCTGTCCGAGGCGGTGCTGAACCAGGCGGAGCGGGCCTCCGCGCGGCTGCTGGAGATGCTCGGCGCGGGCGGCGACGTGCCCTCGGCGCGCCGGCTGCCGGTGGACGCGGTCGAGGACCTGGTGGGTGACCGGTACGCGGATGTGGTCGCCGTCCACCCGGACCGGGTGCGGCTGCTGCGCCAGTTCCCGGCCGAGGACATATTCGGCGGGGCCCGCCGCCTCGACGCCCTCGGCATCGGCCTGAACCTGCTCGTGCAGAACTTCTCCGGCCGCCGGCTGGTGCGGCTGGCCGAGTCCGGCTGCCGGGTCCGGCTGCTGTTCCTCAACCCGGCCTCCAGCGCGGTCAAGCGGCGCGAGCGCGAACTGGGCATCAAGCGGGGCGAGCTGGGCCGGTCCGTGGAGATGAGCATCCTCCACATGCGCCGCGTGCGGTCCCGGCTGCGCGACCCGGGCGCCTTCGAGATCCAGGTCTACGACGAGACGCCGCGCTGCACGGCCTACCTGGTGGACGGCGACGGCTCCGACGGCGTCGCCGTGGTGCAGAACCACCTGCGGCGCACCCGCGGCATGGAGGCGCCGGTGCTGGTGCTGCGCAACGGGACGAAGGTGGTCAAGCCGGGCGAGACCGAGGAGGGCGGTCTCTTCCCCACCTACCGCGAGGAGTTCGAGCAGATGTGGGCGGATTCGCGGCCGGTGTCCTGAACGCCCGCACCTGTGCGGACCGGTGCCACCCGTCCCGGGGCCGTCTGATCCGCCCGGCAAACGGAATGCGATCCTCTGGTTGTCAGTGGCGCGTGCGAGGGTGGAAGCCACTGGGGGAACGCACCGCACAGAAGGGGGGCAGCCCATGGGCTGGCACCGGGAGCTGCTGATCGGCTTCGACCTGGAGACGACGGGGACGGACCCGCGCGAGGCGCGGATCGTCACGGGAGCCGTGATCGAGCTCCGGGAGGGGGAGCCGCTGGGGCGCCAGGAGTGGCTGGCCGACCCGGGCGTGCCGATCCCGGAGGACGCGGTCGCGGTCCACGGCATCAGCAGCGAGCGGGCGGCCGCCGAGGGGCGCCCCGCCGGCCAGGTGGCCGACGCCATCGCCGGCGTCCTCGCCGCCCACTGGCGGACCGGCGTCCCGGTCGTCGCCTACAACGCCTCCTTCGACCTCAGCCTCCTCTCCGCCGAGCTGCGGCGGTACGGACTGCCGTCCCTGCGCGACCGTCTGGGCGGCGCCGACCCGGCCCCGGTCATCGACCCGTACACCATCGACCGCGCCGTCGACCGCTACCGCCGCGGCAAGCGCACCCTCGAAGCGGTCTGCGCGGAGTACGGCGTCCCCCTCGACGCGGCGCACGACGCGACGGCCGACGCCCTCGCCGCCGCCCGGCTGGCCTGCGCGATAGCCGGCCGCCACCCGAAGGTCGCGGCCCTCGGCCCGACGGAGCTGCACCGCCGTCAGATCGAGTGGCACGCGGCCTGGGCGGCGGACTTCCAGAGCTTCCTGCGCCGCAAGGGCGACCCGGCCGCCCTGGTCGACGGCACCTGGCCGCTGCGCGAACCGGCGGGCGAGCCCGTCTGACCCGGCCCCCTGACCTCGCTTCCCAGGCCCTGCTCCCAGGGTCCGCGGGGACGGCTCAGAACGGGTACCAGCGCACGGTCTCGTCCCCGTCCCGCAAGGACGCCACCCGGCGGCGGAACTCCGCCAGCGCCCGGGGGTTGCCCGGGGCGTGCTGGGCGACCCAGGCACAGCTGGCGGTCTCCCGCGCCCCGCGCAGCACCGCACAGCCCTCCCACTCCCGCACGTCCCAGCCGTAGGTCCCGGTGAAGGACGCGTACGCCTCGTCCGGCAGCCCGTAGCGGTCGTGGGCGAGGGCCATCACCACCAGGTCGTGCTCCCGCAGGTCCGACGAGAAGGTCTCCAGGTCGATCAGCACCGGGCCGTCGGGCCCGACGTGCACGTTGCGCGGCAGCGCGTCGCCGTGGACGGGCCCGCGCGGCAGCCGGGGCGTCAGCGCGGCGGCGGCCGCCGCGAAGCCGTCGCGCCGCTCGCGCAGATACGCCGCGTCCGCCGGGTCGATGGCGTCGCCCGCGAGCCGCAGCCAGCGCTCCACGCCGTCCAGCAGCGCGCGGGGCGGCAGGACGAACGGGGGAGGGGGCAGCGCGTGCACCTGCCGCAGCAGCACGGCCACGTCCTTCGGCTCGGCGGGCCGCACCGGCTCCGGCAGCCGGTGCCACACGGTCACCGGATGCCCCTCGACCAGCAGCGCCTCGGACACGGCCGGCCGCACGGCGGGCACACCCTGCTCCGCCAGCCACCCGGCGACCGCCAGCCCGCGGCGGGCCCGCTCCAGCAGTTCGGCGTCCCGGCCCACCTTGACGGCCAGGTCCCCGGCGGCGAACACCGCGTTCTCCCCGAGCGCCAGCAGCCGCGCGTCCCCGGCACCCCGGGGCAGCACCCCCGCGGTGTCCAGAACCTCCCGCGCCCGCGCCTCGTCCATCGCTTCCGCCTCCGTGTCCGTCTCGGGCCCCGCCGGGCGCCGCCGTCCGGCCGTTCGCGGTCAGTCTCGCATTCGCACAGGTCGGGTGGTGCGCGTGGGCCCTTGACGTGCGGTGCCGCGTTCACGACCATGACCGGGCCCACTCCCACCGTGCGAAGGGGCTGATGCCGTGGCGTCGGTGACCGAGGCGAGGAGATCGGAGTCCCGCGCGCCCGGCCCGGGCCGCCCCGCGCGGCGTGCCGTCGACCACGGCCCGTGGTTCCTGGTGCTGCCCGCGCTGATCCCGATCCTGGTGCTCAGCGTCGGCCCGCTGCTCCACGGCGCCCTGCTGGCCTTCACCGACGCCCAGTCCGGCCGTACCGAGCCGACCCGCTGGATCGGCACCCTGAACTTCCAGGACCTGCTCCAGGACACCCTGTTCTGGGAGTCGTTCCGCATCGGGCTGGTGTGGGCGGTCGGCGTGACGGTCCCGCAGTTCCTGCTGGCGCTCGGCCTCGCCCTGCTGCTCGACCAGGACCTGCGGCTGCGCTGGGCGGCGCGCGCCCTGGCGATCGTGCCCTGGGCGATGCCCGAGGTGGTCGTCGGCATCATGTGGCGCCTCACGTACAACCCGGACGCCGGCATCCTCAACGAGACCCTGCGCGACCTCGGGTTCGGCGGCGACCGGGACTGGCTGAGCGGACTCGCCACCGCCCTGCCCGCGGTGATCGTCGTCGGCGTGTGGGCGGGCATGCCGCAGACCACGGTGGCGCTGCTCGCCGGACTCCAGAACACCCCGCGCGAGCTGCACGAGGCCGCCGCCGTGGACGGCGCCGGCGCCTGGCGCCGCTTCCGCACGGTCACCTGGCCGGCGCTGCGGCCCGTCGCCCTCGCCATCACGGCGCTCAACCTCATCTGGAACTTCAACTCCTTCGCCCTCGTCTACGTGCTGACCAGCGGCGGCCCCGGCGGACGCACCCGCCTGCCCATGCTGTTCGCCTACGAGGAGGCCTTCCGCTACGGCCAGTTCGGTTACGCGGCGGCGATGGGCTGCGTGATGGTCGCCGCGGTCTCGGTCCTGCTCGCCGTGTTCCTCGCCGGCCGGCTGAAGGGAGGTGACGCGCCGTGAGGACCCGTCCCGCCGCCCGCGCCGGCCAGTACGCGGCCCTGCTCGCGTACCTGGTCTTCCTGGCCTTCCCGCTCGTCTGGCTCGCGTCCACCGCGTTCAAGCCGCCCACCGAGCTGGCCGGACTGCACCCCACCTGGATCCCGCAGGACCCCACCCTCGCCAACTTCCGCCAGGCCTTCGACGAGCAGCCGCTGCTGCGGGCCGCCCTCAACTCCCTGCTCACCGCGTCCGCCGCGGCCGTCGTCGCGGTCGCCGTGGCCACCCCGATGGCGTACGTCATGGCCCGCCACCGCGGCGCCCTCGTGCGGGCGGTGACCGGCTGGGTGGTGGTCAGCCAGGCGTTCCCGTTCGTGCTGCTGATCATCCCGCTGTTCCTGGTGCTGAAGAACCTGCGGCTGATCGACTCGCTGCCCGGTCTGGTGCTGGTCCACGTCGTCTGGGCGCTGCCCTTCGCCCTGTGGATGCTCACCGGGTACGTCCGCGCCGTGCCGGCCGAGCTGGAGGAGGCGGCGGCCGTGGACGGGGCCGGGCGGCTGCGCACCCTGGTGTCGGTGACCGCGCCGCTGCTCGCGCCGGGCATCGCCGCGACCGCGCTGTTCGCCTTCGTCACCGCGTGGAACGAGTTCTTCTTCGCCCTCGTCCTGCTGAAGACGCCGGAACAGCAGACGCTGCCGGTGCTCCTCACCCGCTTCATCGGGGCCGAGGGGGTCGCCGACCTCGGCCCGCTGGCAGCCGCCGCGTTCCTCGCGACGCTGCCCTCGCTGCTGGTGTTCGCGCTCATCCAGCGCCGGATCACCGGCTCCCTGCTCGCCGGGGCGGTGAAGGGCTGATGACACGGACGGCGCCTTCCCGGGCCCGCGTCCTCGTCGCGGCCCTCGTCCTCGCCCTGCTCCTCGCGGGCTGCTCCTCCGGCGGCGCCCGCGAGGACGGCCGGATCACCCTGCGCTTCCAGTCCCTGGCCTGGCAGCAGGAGTCGGTCGAGGCCACCAAGGACCTGGTCGAGGAGTGGAACGCCTCCCACCCCGACGTCCGCGTGGAGTACGTCCAGGGCAGCTGGGACAGCGTCCACGACCAGCTCCTCACCTCCTTCGAGGGCGGCGAGGCCCCCGACATCGTCCACGACGCCGCCGACGACCTCGCCGACTTCGCGTACGGCGGCCACCTCGCCGACCTCACGGAGCTGCTGCCCGAGCGGCTGACCTCCGACATCCCGCCGCTCGCCTGGGAGTCCGTCACCTTCGGCGACGGCGTCTACGGCGTCCCCTTCCTCCAGGAGCCGCGCGTCCTCGTCGCCGACGCCGCCCGCCTGAAGGAGTCCGGCGTCCGCGTCCCGACCCCCGCGCACCCGTGGAGCTGGGCGGAGTTCCGCGAGGTGACGAAGGAACTGTCCGGCGACGGCGGGTACGGGGTGGCCTGGCCCCTCAAGGAGCCGGTGTCCGCCACCCTCAACCTCTCCCTCTCCGCGGGCGGCCGGCTCTTCCACCGGGGCGCCGACGGGAAGGTCACCGTGCGGTTCGAGGAGGGCGACGAGGTCGTCCCGCGCACGATCCACGAGCAGGTGAACACCGACCGCAGCGCCTCGCCCACCACCCTCGGCAGCGGCGGCTCCGACACCCTGCCCGGCCTCTTCGCGGGGAAGTACGCGATGGTGCCGCTCGGCTTCTCCTACCGCCAGCAGATCGTCCAGCAGGCGCCGGAGGGCTTCGAGTGGCAGGTGCTGCCCGCGCCGGCCGGGGCCGCCGGACCCGCCCAGGGCGTCAGCCCGCAGACCCTGTCCGTCGCCGAGGACTGCCCCCACAAGAGGGAGGCGGTCGCCTTCCTGGACTTCCTGCTCCAGCCGCGGAACATGGTGCGTCTCGCGCTCGGCGACTGGATGCTGCCCACCGGCCGCCGGGCCCTCGCCGACCCGGCCCTGCGCGCCCCCGAACACGGCTGGGCCACCGGCACGGCGCTCGCCGCCCACCTGCGCCCGGCGCCGGCCCGGTCCGTCCGGGGCTACCCGGAGTGGAAGGACAAGGTCGCCACCCCGGCGCTCCAGGAGTACTACAGCGGCGCGATCGGCCTCGGCGAGCTGCGGGAACGCCTGGAGAAGGACGGCAACCTGGTCCTCGCCCGCTACCAGCGCTGAGCCCTCCCCGCGAGGTCGCCGCCCGGCCGGCGGGATGCGCGGGCACGGCGGCCCGGGCGGCGGTGAACGGACCGGTGAGCGCGGCGTACCGCTCCGGTGCGAGTCGTCCGGGCCGCCCGGCACGGCTCGCGCGCCGATCACGCCGACGGCGAGGGCGACAACGAGTTGCACGAGACGTGCCGTCTTGCCTACGGTCGCCGTATGACCGCTCCCGCGCACATCGCCATGTTCTCCATCGCCGCCCACGGGCACGTGAACCCCAGCCTCGAGGTGATCCGCGAGCTGGTGGCGCGCGGACACCGGGTGACCTACGCGATCCCGCCGCTCTTCGCCGAGAAGGTCGCCGGGACCGGCGCCGAGCCCAAGCTGTGGAACTCCACCCTGCCCGGCCCCGACGACGACCCCGAGGCCTGGGGCACCACCCTCCTCGACAACGTCGAGCCCTTCCTCGCGGACGCCGTGCAGGCGCTCCCGCAGCTCATCGAGGCGTACGAGGGCGACACCCCCGACCTCGTGCTGTACGACATCACCGCCTACCCGGCCCGCGTGCTCGCCCACCGCTGGGGCGTGCCCGCCGTCTCCCTCTCACCGAACCTCGTCGCCTGGGACGGTTACGAGAAGGAGATCGCCGAACCGCTGTGGGAGGAGCCGAAGAAGACCGAACGCGGCAAGGCGTACTACGCCCGCTTCCGGGCGTGGCTGGAGGAGAACGGGATCAGCCTGCACCCGGACGACTTCGTGGGACGCCCGGACCGTTCCCTCGTGCTCATCCCGAAGGCGCTCCAGCCGCACGCCGACCGGGTCGACGAGCGCGTGTACTCCTTCGTGGGCGCCTGCCAGGGCGACCGGAGCGCCGAGGGCGACTGGCGGCGGCCCGCCGGGGCGGAGAAGGTCGTCCTGGTGTCGCTCGGCTCGTCCTTCACCAAACGGCCCGCCTTCTACCGGGAGTGCGTCGAGGCGTTCGGCCGCCTGCCCGGCTGGCACCTGGTGCTGCAGATCGGCAAGCACGTCGACCCCGCCGAGCTCGGCGACGTACCGCCGAACGTCGAGGTGCGGTCCTGGGTGCCGCAGCTCGCCGTCCTCAAGCAGGCCGACCTGTTCGTCACCCACGCCGGTGCGGGCGGCAGCCAGGAGGGTCTGGCCACCGCGACCCCGATGATCGCCGTGCCGCAGGCCGTGGACCAGTTCGGCAACGCGGACATGCTCCAGGCGCTCGGCGTGGCCCGGCACCTGCCCGCCGAGGAGGCGACCGCCGAGGCGCTGCGCACCGCCGCCCTCGCCCTGGTGGACGACCCGGAGGTCGCCCGCCGCCTCAAGAGCGTCCAGGCGGAGATGGCCGAGGAGGGCGGCACCCGCAGGGCCGCCGACCTGATCGAGGCCGAGCTGCCCGGACGCGGCTGACGGCACGGGGCCGACGGCACGGAGCTGACGGCACGGGACCCGACGGCACGGGAAGGGCCCGGCGGTGGCAGCCGCCGGGCCCCGGTTCGTGTCCGCGCCGGTCAGACCGGCACCTTCTCGCCCTCGTCGTCCCTCGCCCGCGGCGTCGGCGTCGGCGCGGGCGCCGCCGGCGCCTCGTCGTGGGTCAGGTCGGGCAGCCGGTGCAGCCACTTCGGGAAGTACCAGTTGCGCTCGCCGAGCAGCGCCATCACCGCCGGGAGCAGCACGCCCCGGATGACCGTCGCGTCGATCAGCACCGCCGCCGCCAGGCCCACGCCCATCTGCTTCATGGACTGCATGGACAGCGTCCCGAAGATCGCGAACACGGCGACCATGATGACCGCGGCGCTCGTGACCACGCCGGCCGTGGTGACCACCCCGTGCCGGATCGCGTCCCGCGTCTGAAGGCCCCGCGCCCGCGCCTCACGGATCCGGGACACCACGAACACGTGGTAGTCCATCGACAGGCCGAACAGGATCACGAAGAGGAACAGCGGAAGCCAGCTGATGATGGCGCCCACGCCCTCCGCGCCCACCAGGGACGCGCCCCAGCCGTGCTGGAAGACCGCCACGAGGATGCCGTACGCGGCGCCCACCGACAGCAGGTTCAGCACGATCGAGGTGACCGCGACCGTCAGCGAGCGGAACGACAGCAGCATCAGCACGAAGGCGAACACCACCACGAACGCGAACACCGGGACCACCGAGCCGACGAGCTGGTCGTTGAAGTCCTTGTTGCCCGCCACCTGACCGGTGATCGGCGCCTCGACCCCGTCGACCTCGCCCAGCGTCGCGGGCCGCACCTCGTCGCGCAGCTTCTCCAGGCTGGCGCCCGCCGCGTCCTGGTCGGAGCCGCCGACCAGCGGCACGTAGACGAAGGCCAGGTTCTGCCGGTCGTGCAGCTTGATCTCGACCGGACCGCGCGAGGCGCCCGAACCGACCGCCTGCTCACGGAAGTCGGCCAGCGCCGCCTTCACCTCCGGCGCGTTGATGTCGTCCGCCTTGACGACCACCTCGGCCGGCTCCGAACCGCCCGGGAACGCCTCGTTGACCCGGTTGTACGTCTGCACGATCGGCAGCGAGTCGCCGAACTCCTGGTCCAGGGTCAGGTTCTCGGTCTTCATGCCGAGCGCGGGCGCGGCCACCGCGAGCAGGGCGCCGGTCGCCACGACCACCGACAGCACCGGCCGGGCGAGGACCCGCTTCAGCACGGCCGACCAGAACCGGCTGTCGTTGCCGGCGCCCGTCCGCCGGCGCAGGAACGGCACCCTGCCCTTCTCGACCCGTTCGCCCAACAGCGACAGCAGCGCCGGCAGGACGGTCACGGAGCCGACCATCGCCACGCCCACCACCATCAGCGAGGCCAGGCCCATCGCCTCGAACTCGGCGATCCCGGTGAACAGCATGCCCGCCATCGCCACGCACACCGTGACACCGGAGACGACGATCGCCCGGCCGCTGGTCGCGGCGGCGATCCGCAGCGCCGTCCGCGCGTCCCGTCCCGCCGCCCGCTCCTCGCGCTCCCGGCGCAGGTAGAACAGGCAGTAGTCGACGCCGACGGCCAGACCCACCAGCAGCATCACCGAGTTGGCGGTGTCGCTCATCGGCTGGAGGTGGCTCACCAGGCCCATCAGGCCCATCGTCGCGATGATCGCGGTGATCGCCAGCGCGACCGGCAGCAGCGCCGCCACCAGCGCGCCGAACGCGATCAGCAGGATGCCGAGGGCGACCGGCACGGCCGAGTACTCGGCCTTCTTGAAGTCGTCGCCGAACGCGTCGTCGAACGTCTTCATCATGCTGGCGCCGCCGATCTCCTCGATCCGCAGCGACTCGTGCTCCTTCTGGACGTCCGCCACCGCGTCCAGCACCGGCTGGATCCGCTCACCGGCCGTCCGCGGGTCGCCCCGCACGTCGAACTGGACCAGCGCGCTGCGCCCGTCCTTCGAGACCGTGCCGCTCTCGTACGGCGAGGTGACGTCCGTGACCTCGCCGGTCCCCTCCACGGCCGTGACGACCGCGGCGACCGCCGACCGGAACGCGGCGTCGGTGGACGTGAGACCGCCGTCCTTCGCCTGGACGAGCACGGTCTCCGAGGCCGGCTCCTCGATCCCGGCCTCCTCGACGATGCGGGCCGCGGTGCTGGTCTCCCCCTTGAGCTGCTCACTCTCCTCGACGTCGACCCGGCCCGCGGCCGAGCCGAGCCCCATCGCCAGCACCACGAACAGCACCCAGATGCCGACGGCCGCCCAGCGGTGCCGGGCGCTCCAGCCGCCGGCCCGGGCGGCGAGCCCCCGTACCCGCGCGTCTCCGTTCCCCATGACGGGTTCGCTCCCTCGTGTGCGGCAGCGACCCCCTGCCGCCACCTGACGTTCCGAAGCTATGGGCCGGGCGGGCGCGTCTCGTCGTGCTGTCCGGTGAAGCCGCGGGGCCCGCACTCATCCCACCGGCCCGGCCCCCCTCCCCACTGGGGAGGACGTGGCCCCCTACACATGTCCGGGACACCGGGGGACGGTGGATCAGGGCCGGGGCCGGGGACCGGACATCGGAGCCGGTGAGGGCCGCGCGTGCGGCACCGGATCCCGCGTCGCCACGTCACAGCAGCGTCTTCGGGTTGCTCCGGGCCCGGCCCCGCCGGCCGGAGCGGCGGGGCCCGCCGTGCGCGGGCCCCGGCCGTCGTGCCCGCCCCCACGGGGCACGACGGCCCCACTACAGTCGGGACCATGGCGACGAGATACGCGGCGCTGCTGCGCGGCATCAACGTGGGCGGCGGACGGAAGGTCCCGATGGCCGAGCTGCGCGGCCTGCTGGAGAGCCTCGGTCACGAGGACGTGCGCACGTACCTGCAGAGCGGCCAGGCCGCGTTCACCGCCGGCCACGGCGACGAGGAGTCGCTGGCCGCCGAGCTGTCCGGGGCGCTCGCCCGGCGGTTCGGCTTCGACGTGGACGTGATCGTGCGCGACCACGCCTATCTGAAGGGCGTCGTCGAGGCCTGCCCCTTCCCGGCCGGCGAGCTGGAGCCGAAGCAGCTCCACGTCACCTACTTCTCCGCGCCCGTCACCGGCGAGCGGTTCGCGGAGATCGACCGGCAGGCGTACCTCCCGGAGGAGTTCCGCCTCGGCGACCGCGCTCTCTACCTGTACGTCCCCGACGGCCTCGGCCGCTCCGAGCTCGCCGGCCACCTGTCCAAGCCGCGTCTGAGCAAGGGCGTCGTCGCCACCAGCCGCAACTGGAACACGGTGCGCAGGCTGGTGGAGATGACCGGGACCTGAGCCGCCCGGCTCAGGCGCCCAGCGTCTGGAGCGACGGCGTCCGCGCCGCGTCGTAGCGCTCCAGGAGCACCCGGGCGACCTCCGGCGACGGGCCCAGCACGTCCGCCAGGACGTCCGCGCCGGCCGCGCCCCGGGCGATCCGGTCCGGCAGCCGGCCCGGCGCCAGCACGTACGGCGCGACGGCGACGCGGGGGCAGCCGAGTTCCCGCAGTTCCCGCACCGCCTGTTCGGTGCGGGGAAGGGATGCGGAGGCGAACGCAGGCCGCACGGCGCACCAACCGGTGTGCCGCCACTCCCGCGCGACGTCTGCGATCACTGCGATCGCCTCCGGGTCGGAGGACCCCGCCGAGGCCAGCACGACCCCGGTCGAGGGTTTGTCGGCGGGCGTCAGACCCGCCTCGTACAGCCGGCGCTCCAGGGCCGCCAGCAGCATCGGGGACGGGCCCAGCACCTCGGCCTGGCGGATCCGCAGCCGCGGCGGGGCCTCGGCCAGCACCGCGGGGATGTCCGCCTTGGCGTGGAAGGCGCGGGTCAGCAGCAGCGGCAGCGCGACCACGTCACGCACCCCCTCCGCGTCCAGGGACTCGAGCACCGCGCCGACGGACGGCACGTTGAAGTCCAGGAACCCGGTCTCCACCCGCAGGCCGGGCCGCTGGGCGCGCACCCGGCGCACCAGGTCGTGCACGGTCGCGGCGTGCCGCGGGTCACGGCTGCCGTGGGCGACGACGAGAAGGACAGGACGACGCAGCATCATCCGCACCTCAGCTCTTCACCAGGAGTCCGCGGGTGCGCAGGACCCGTCGTTCGAGGGGGCTGAAGATCAGCAGGTCGATGGCGATGCCGACGGTGAGGATGAGCAGGATCGCCTCGAAGACCATGGCCATGTCGCTGGCGTTGCGGCCGTTCTCCAGGAGCTGTCCGAGGCCGACGCCGAGGTCGGGGAAGGAGGCGATGATCTCGGCGGCCATGAGGGAGCGCCAGGAGAAGGCCCAGCCCTGCTTCAGTCCGGCGACGTAGCCGGGGAGGGCGGCGGGCAGGGTGATGTGCCAGGTGCCCTTGAGGCCGGTGGCGCCGAGGGTGCGGCCGGCGCGCTGGAACAGGGGCGGGACCTGGTCGACGCCGGAGAGCAGTCCGTTGGCGATGGAGGGGACCGCGCCCAGGAGGATGACCGCGTACATCATCTGGTTGTTCAGGCCGAGCCAGATGACGGCGGGCGGGACCCAGGCGACCGAGGGCAGGGACTGCAGACCGGACAGGATCGGGCCGATCGCGGCGCGGATCAGTCTGACGCGGGCGAGGAGGAGACCGAGGGGGGTGGCGATGAGCAGGGCGAGGCAGAAGCCGAGCAGGCCGCGGGAGACCGAGGTCCAGATGTAGCCGAGGAGTTCGCCCTGCAGCCAGGCCTTCTCCAGCACGCGCCAGACGTCGGCGGGCGCGGGCAGCTTGGTGGGGTCGTCGACGACCTTGAAGGTGATCAGGGACTGCCACACGGCCAGCACGAGCGCGACGGCGACGACCGGGGGGAGGACCTTCTGGGTGAGGGTCTGCCGCAGCGGCTTGCGGGTGGTCTGCACCGTCTCCAGTGCGTCCAGGCCCGCTTCCAGTCCGGCGAGATCGCCGGTGTCCTTGGGAGTGGTGTCAGTGCTGGCCATGTCGGCGGATCTCCCCACGGAGTTGCTCGGTGATCTCGACGGACAGCTCCGCCACGGCGGTGTCCTCGATGCGGCGCGGGTGCGGGATGTCCACGGTCCACTGCCGGGCGATGCGGCCGGGGCGTGAGGACAGCAGGATCACGCGCTGGGCGAGGCGGACGGCCTCGCGGACGTTGTGGGTGACGAACAGGACCGACAGGCCGGTCTCGCGCCAGATGCGGGTGAGTTCGTCGTGCAGGACGTCGCGGGTGATGGCGTCGAGCGCGGCGAACGGCTCGTCCATCAGCAGCAGCCGGCTCTCCTGGGCGAGGGCGCGGGCGAGGGCGACGCGCTGGCGCATGCCGCCGGACAGCTCGTGGACGCGCTTGCCGTGGGCGCCGCCCAGGCGGACCAGCTCCAGCAGCTGTTCGGCGCGCTCACGCCGTTCGTTCTTGGGCGCGCCGCGCAGTTTCAGGGCGAGTTCGATGTTCTTGCCGGCGGTGAGCCAGGGGAACAGGGCGTGTTCCTGGAACATCAGGGCGGGGCGGCCGTCGGTGGTGATGGCGCCGGCGGAGGGCCGGTCGAGGCCGGCGACGAGGTTGAGCAGGGTGGACTTGCCGCAGCCGGAGGCGCCGAGGAGGGTGACGAACTCGCCGGGGGCGACGTCGAGGCTGATGTCGTCCAGCACGAGCTGTTGCCCCGCGGGGCCCGCGAAGGACTTCGAGACGTGCTCGATGCGGGCCGCGTGCGTGGCCGACTGCGTGCCGTCGGCGGCCTTGGCGAGGGTCGTGGCCATGGTCGTCACCTCCTGGGAAGCGTGCGGGGTCAGGGCTGGACGCCGAGTCCGGCGTCGTCGACGGCGGGCCGGCCGGCCGCCCGGAGGACCTTGCCGAGCAGGGAGAGGTCGTAGATCCCCTTCAGGTCCGGCTGCTCCAGCAGGCCCGCCTCGACGGCGTGGCCCGCCTGCGCCTTGAGGGTGGATGCCAGCGGGTCGTCCAGGAACGTGATCGACTCCCAGGCCGGGTCGAGCACCTCGGCGGGCAGCGGCTTGCCGGTGTCGGCCGCGAGCCGCGCGTTGGCGGCCTCCCTGGCCTCCTCCGGGTGGGCGTTGATCCACCGGTTGGACTCGACGGACGCCCGCAGCACCGCCTCGACGGCCTTGGGGTGCTTGTCGAGGAACTCCTGGCGGACGACGATGTTCGTGATCACGAACCTGCCGCCCGGCCACAGCGACGACTCGTCCAGCAGCACCTTGCCGCCCTGCGCGACCAGCCGCGACGCGGTCGGCTCGGGCACCCAGGCTCCGTCCACGGAACCGGACCTGAAGGCGTCGGGAGTGACCTTGTTGTCGCTGCGCACCACGGTGACGTCGCCCTTGCCGCTCTGCGGGTCGACCTTCCAGCCCTGCTCGGCGGCCCAGTTGAGGAACGCCACGTCCTGTGTGTTGCCGAGCTGAGGGGTCGCGATCCGCTTGCCCTCGACATCCTCGACGGACTTCACCTTGTCGGGGTTCACGACCAGCTTCACGCCGCCGGACGCCGAACCGCCCACGATGCGCAGGTTCTTGCCCTCCGCCTTGGTCCAGCCGTTCACCGCGGGGGAGGGGCCGATGAACGCGACGTCCAGGGAACCGGAGTTGAGCGCCTCGATCGCCGACGGGCCCGCGTTGAACACCGCGTACGTCGCCTCGGTGCCCTTGAGTTCCTTCTGGAAGAACCCCTTCTGGGCGCCGACCAGGGCGGTGCCGTGGGTGAGGTTGCCGAAGTAGCCGATGCGGACGGAGTCCAGACCGTCGGTCCTCGGACCCGAGGCGACCTGCGCGGTGTCGGTGTCCTTGGCCTGGGACCCGTAACCGCAGGCGGCCAGAGCCGGCAACGGCAGCATGGCCGTCACCGCGAGGGCGCGGCGCAGGGCGGTCGTGGCAGGCAAGGGGGACGTTCCTCTCGGTGGCGGCCGGCGGTCACGCGGTGGTCGCGCGGCCGGGCCGTCGGCGGGCTCAGGGCAGTACGGAGGCGGCGGGAGGCCGGCGGGCGGTCAGAAGTCCCACCCGTCGTCGTCCGCCTCGTCGACGACCGGGCCGGGCGAGGCGAAGGACTCGCCGACCATGCCCGCGGTCAGCGTCGTCCCGTCGCCGGGGTCGATCAGGATGAAGGACCCGGTGCGGCGGGAGTCGGCGTAGGTGTCGGCGGGCAGCGGTTCGGCGGTGCGGAGGGTCACCCGGCCGATGTCGTTGGCGGTGAGCCGGCCCGGGTGCGGGTGCAGGGACAGGTCGTCCAGCGTCAGCCGGGACGGGATGTCCTTGACGATCGCCTTGACCGTGCGGGTGCCGTGCTTGATCAGCACGCGGTGGCCGACCGTCAGCGGCTCGTCGGCGACGTGGCAGACGGTCGCCTCGAGGTCCTGGGTGGTGGCCGGCGCGTCCTTGCTGGGCACGATCAGGTCGCCGCGGGAGATGTCGATGTCGTCGGCGAGCAGCAGCGTCACCGACTGCGGCGTCCAGGCCACGTCGACGGGCTCGCCCAGCAGATCGATGCCGGTGACCGTGGTCGAGCGGCCCGACGGGAGCACGGTGATCTCGTCGCCGACCCGGAAGGTGCCGGCGGCGATCTGCCCGGCGTAGCCCCGGTAGTCGGGGTGCTCGGCGCTCTGCGGCCGGATCACGTACTGCACGGGCAGCCGGGCGTGGCAGCGGGTCAGGTCGTGGCTGACCGGCACGGTCTCCAGGTGCTCCAGCACGGTGGGGCCGCCGTACCAGTCCATGTGGGCGGACGGCTCCACCACGTTGTCGCCGACGAGCGCCGAGATCGGGACGGCGGTGACCTCGGGGACGCCCAGCTCGGTGGCGTACGCCGTGAACTCCTCGGCGATCGCGGCGAACACGGGCTCCTGGTAGTCCACCAGGTCCATCTTGTTCACGGCGAGCACCACGTGCGGCACCCGCAGCAGCGCGGCGATCGCCGCGTGCCGGCGGGTCTGCTCGACCACGCCGTTGCGGGCGTCGACCAGGATCACCGTCAGTTCGGCGGTCGAGGCGCCGGTGACCATGTTCCGCGTGTACTGCACGTGGCCGGGGGTGTCGGCGAGGATGAACCGCCGCCGGGGCGTGGCGAAGTAACGGTACGCCACGTCGATCGTGATGCCCTGCTCCCGTTCGGCGCGCAGCCCGTCGGTGAGCAGCGCGAGGTCGGGGGTGTCCTGGCCGCGGACGGCCGAGGCGCGTTCGACCGCTTCCAGCTGGTCGGCGAGCACGGACTTGGAGTCGTGCAGCAGCCGGCCCACCAGGGTGGACTTGCCGTCGTCGACGGAGCCGGCGGTGGCGAACCGCAGCAGGGTGGTGGCCGAGAGCTCCTCGGTCGTGATCGTGCTCATGCTTAGAAGTACCCCTCGCGCTTGCGGTCTTCCATCGCGGCCTCGGACAGCTTGTCGTCGGCGCGGGTGGCGCCGCGCTCGGTGAGCCGGGACGCGGCGATCTCCGTGATCACCTTCTCGATGGTGTCGGCGTCGGAGTCGACCGCGCCGGTGCAGGACATGTCGCCGACGGTGCGGTAGCGCACCAGGCGCTTCTCGACCGTCTCGCCGTCCTTCGGGCCGCCCCACTCGCCCGCGGTCAGCCACATCCCGCTGCGCTTGAACACCTCGCGCTCATGCGCGTAGTAGATCTCCGGCAGTTCGATGTCCTCGCGGGCGATGTACTGCCACACGTCCAGCTCGGTCCAGTTGGACAGCGGGAACACGCGCACGTGCTCACCGGGGGCGTGCCGGCCGTTGTAGAGGTTCCACAGCTCGGGGCGCTGGCGGCGGGGGTCCCACTGGGAGAACTCGTCGCGCAGCGAGAACACCCGCTCCTTGGCGCGGGCCTTCTCCTCGTCGCGGCGGCCGCCGCCGAACACCGCGTCGAAGCCCTGCTCGCGGATGGTGTCGGTGAGCGGGAGCGTCTGCAGCGGGTTGCGGGTGCCGTCCGGGCGCTCCTTGAGGACGCCGCGGTCGATGTAGTCCTGCACGGAGGCGACGTGCAGCCGCAGCCCGTGCCTGGCGACCGTGCGGTCGCGGTAGTCGAGGACCTCGGGGAAGTTGTGCCCGGTGTCCACGTGCAGCAGCGCGAACGGCACCGGCGCGGGCGCGAACGCCTTCAGCGCCAGGTGCAGCATGACGATGGAGTCCTTGCCGCCGGAGAACAGGATCACCGGCTTCTCGAACTCACCCGCCACCTCACGGAAGATGTGCACGGCCTCCGACTCGAGGGCGTCCAGGTGCGAGAGGGCGTACGGGCTGTCCGTACCCTCCTCGACGGTGGTGGCGACGGTCGTCATGCCAGTCCCCTTTCGCTGAGCACGGCGTGGACGGCCGCCGCGGACTCCTGCACGGTCTGGTGCTGCGACTCGATGCGCAGATCGGGCTTCTCGGGCTCCTCGTACGGGTCGTCGACGCCGGTGAGCCCGGTCAGCTCACCCGCCGCCTGCTTGGCGTACAGGCCCTTCACGTCACGCACGGAGCACACCTCCACGGGCGTCGCCACGTGCACCTCGACGTACGGCGTGCCGTTCGCCTCGTGGCGGGCGCGGACGGCCTCGCGGCTGTCGGCGTACGGGGCGATCACCGGGACGAGCGCCAGCACGCCGTTGCGGGCGAGCAGTTCGGCGACGAAGCCGATGCGCTGGACGTTGGTGTGCCGGTCCTCGCGGCTGAAGCCGAGGCCCGCCGAGAGGAACTCGCGGATCTCGTCGCCGTCGAGCACCTCGGTGGGCCGGCCCTGTTCGCGCAGCCGGGCGGCGAGTTCGTGCGCGATGGTGGTCTTGCCCGCACTCGGCAGACCCGTGAGCCAGACGGTGGCTCCGGTCGTCACGTGGTTCTCCTGGTTCGTCGAAGGCGCGGTCATGGGGGTCAGCCGTGCAGTCCGCACTCGGTCTTGGCGCGGCCCGCCCAGCGGCCGGCGCGGGCGTCCTCGCCCTCCAGCACGCGGCGGGTGCAGGGGGCGCACCCCACGGAGGCGTAACCGTCCGTCAGCAGCGGGTTGGTGAGGACGCCGTGTTCGGCGACGTAGGCGTCCACGTCCTCCTGGGACCACCGGGCGATGGGGGAGATCTTCACCTTCCGCCGCTTCTCGTCCCAGCCGACCACCGGGGTGTTCGCCCGGGTCGGGGACTCGTCGCGGCGCAGGCCGGTCGCCCAGGCCAGGTAGTCCTTCAGGCCCTCCTCCAGCGGCTGCACCTTGCGCAGCCTGCAGCACAGGTCCGGGTCGCGGTCGTGGAGCCTCGGGCCGTACTCGGCGTCCTGCTCGGCGACCGTCTGCCGGGGGGTGAGCGTGAGGACGTTGACGTCCATCACGGCCTCCACGGCGTCCCGGGTGCCGATGGTCTCGGGGAAGTGGTAGCCGGTGTCGAGGAACACCACGTCCACCCCGGGCAGGGCCCGGGAGGCGAGGTGGGCGACCACCGCGTCCTCCATGGAGGACGTCACGCAGAAGCGCCTGCCGAACGTGTCGGCCGCCCAGCGGAGGATGTCCGGTGCGGACGCGTCCTCCAGGCCCCGGCCCGCCTGCTCGGCCAGTTCCCGCAACTCGACGGCGCCGCGCTCGTCCGATACGGCCGTCATGCCGGGTCCCCTCCCGTGTCGGATCGGTCCAGACCCCGGGCCAGCAGCCCGAGGAACGTCAGCCGGAAGGCGCGGTTGCAGGCCGCGCACTCCCATGCGCCGTGCCCTTCCTCGCTGGGGCGCAGGTCCTCGTCGCCGCAGTAGGGGCAGTGGAACGGCGCCGCGCGCTCGCTCACGACAGGGCCTCCTCGGACGCGCGGGTGACCCAGGAGGCGAACCGCTCGCCGTCCTCGCGCTCCTCCTGGAAACGCTTCAGCACCCGCTCCACGTAGTCCGGCAGTTCGTCGGCGGTGACCTTCAGGCCGCGCACCTTGCGGCCGAAGCCGGCCTCCAGGCCGAGCGCGCCGCCGAGGTGCACCTGGTAGCCCTCGACCTGCTCGCCCTGGTCGTTCAGCACGAGCTGGCCCTTGAGGCCGATGTCCGCCACCTGGATACGGGCGCAGGCGTTCGGGCAGCCGTTGAGGTTGATGGTGACCGGCTCGTCGAAGTCCGGCATGCGGCGCTCCAGTTCGTCGATCAGCGAGGCGCCGCGCGCCTTGGTCTCGACGATGGCGAGCTTGCAGAACTCGATGCCGGTGCAGGCCATGGTGCCGCGCCGGAAGGGCGAGGGGCGGGCGCTGAGGTCCAGCGCCTCCAGGGACTCGACGAGGGAGTCGACCTGGGACTCCTCGACGTCGAGGACGATCATCTTCTGTTCGACGGTGGTGCGCACCCGGCCCGAGCCGTGCGCCTCGGCGACGTCCGCGATCTTGGTGAGGGTGGCGCCGTCGACACGGCCGACGCGCGGCGCGAAGCCGACGTAGAAGCGGCCGTCCTTCTGGCGGTGCACCCCGATGTGGTCGCGCCAGTGCGACACCGGCTCGGCGGGCGCCGGACCGTCGGTCAGCCTGCGCCCCAGGTACTCGTCCTCCAGCACCTGGCGGAACTTCTCCGCGCCCCAGTCGGCGACCAGGAACTTCAGCCGGGCGCGGTTGCGCAGCCGGCGGTAGCCGTGGTCGCGGAAGATGGACAGGACGCCCTCGTAGACGTCGGGCACGTCCTCGACCGGCACCCAGGCGCCGAGCCGCACGCCCAGCTTGGGGTTGGTGGACAGGCCGCCGCCGACCCACAGGTCGAAGCCGGGCCCGTGCTCGGGGTGGCGGACGCCGACGAACGCCACGTCGTTGATCTCGTGCACCACGTCCAGCACCGGCGAGCCGGAGATGGCCGTCTTGAACTTGCGGGGCAGGTTCGAGTACGCCTTGTTGCCCAGGACGCGGCGCTTCATCTCCTCCAGCGCCGGGGTGCCGTCGATGATCTCGTCCTCGGCGATGCCCGCGACGGGGGAGCCGATCATCACGCGGGGCGTGTCGCCGCAGGCGGTGACCGTGGACAGGCCGACGGCTTCGAGACGCTCCCAGATCTCGGGCACGTCCTCGATGCGGATCCAGTGGTACTGGACGTTCTGCCGGTCGGTGATGTCGGCGGTCCCGCGCGCGAACTCCTGCGAGATCTCACCGACGACCCGCAGCTGCCGCGTGGTCAGCGCGCCGCCGTCGATGCGCACCCGCAGCATGAAGTACGTGTCGTCCAGCTCCTCCGGCTCGAGGACCGCGGTCCTGCCGCCGTCGATCCCGGGCTTGCGCTGGGTGTACAGGCCCCACCACCGCATCCGGCCGCGCAGGTCGGCGGGGTCGATCGAGTCGAAGCCCCGCTTGGAGTAGATCGTCTCAATGCGTGTCCGCACATTGAGACCGTCGTCGTCCTTCTTGACCTGCTCGTTGCCGTTGAGCGGGGTGAAGTGCCCCGCGGCCCACTGTCCCTCTCCGCGGTGACGGCTCGCCCTGCGGCGGGGGGTCGCGGTGGCAGGTTTCTGCGCGGCGGCAGGCTTCTGCGGGGTGGCGGCCATGGTTGATACGTCCTTCGGGACAGCGGTGGATGGTCTCTCGGCGCGGGGCGCCGCGCCGGGGGAACGACTCTGACCTGCGCTTACGCGCATGCGGGCAGAGGCGTGCGCGTCCTTGCGCAGGAAAGGAGGAGGGAAGGGTGTCGGGCGCTGCTGGGTGCTCTCAGCGCGCCGGACAGATGGCGCTGGACATGCGGCCGAGGTCGACGTGCCGCCGACTCACCAAGGCGATTCCAGTTCCAGGCATGGCGGAAGCCTGGCACGGCGATCTGGAGGCAGTCCACCATTATCCGAAATGTGGACACCCTTGTCTCGTCATGCAAGACAAGGGTGTCCTTGGTCACAAGCGGTGCGAGCGGTCTTGCCGAAACCGCTCAGGCCGGGTAAGCGCCCGGCCACGGGCCCGGCGCGGCCCTCTCCGGCTCGTCCTCCACCGTGGTGTCGAACAGCCGGAATCCCCGGCGCAGATAGTTGTCCAGGGCGTGCTCGCCGTCCTTGCTGCACGTGTGCAGCCACACCCGCGCGGTCGGCTTCACCCCGGGCCAGCGGTCCGCCAGGTCCCAGGCGCGCGCCACGCCGTACGACAGCAGATGACCGCCGATGCGCCGGCCGCGGAAGGCGGGCAGCAGCCCGAAGTAGAGGATCTCCACGACCCCCTCGTCCTGCGCCTCCAGCTCCACGTACCCGGCCGGCGTGCCCCGGTCGTGGGCGACCCACGTCTCCACGCCGGGCCGCTCCAGATGCTCCCGCCACCGCGCGTACGTCCAGCCCAGCCGGTCGGTCCAGCGGATGTCGCCGCCCACCGACGCGTACAGGAACCGGCTGAACTCGGGGGAGGGCACCTCGGAGCGGACCACCCGCACGTCCCCCTCGGGCACGGCGGCCGGACGGAGATCGGTGGGCGCGGTCTGCTCCAGGGACCAGGTGGTCACGGAGAGGGTCGTCATGGCCGAAAGACAACCATCCGGCACACACCCCTGTCGAACGCCTGACCAGAGGCCGGGCACCCCCCTGGTCCGGCTACCGCTCCAGCGACTCCTCGATCGACGCCAGCGGCAGCGCGAACAGCATCCGCCCCGACTGCGACCACACGTCCCCGGTCGCCTGCCAGTACGACAGGGACGTCGCGGGACCGCTCCAGCAGCGGTACGTCTCGTCCGCCCCGCAGCGCACCGGGCGCGCCCCCTCGGTGTCCTGCCGCCACAGCGTGCCGCGCTCCTCCGGCGCACCCGTGGCCCGGCTCAGGTACCACTCCGACCGGTGCGCCAGCACCCCGCGCACCCGCGTCAGCTCCGTCTCGTACACCGCGACCGGCTCCGCCTCCAGCAGCCCGGCCCGCTCCGGACGGGCGCCGAACGCGTACCGCCACAGCCGGGTCGGCCCCTCCTCGTCCGCGGGCGCCGCCTCGTGCACCACCAGACTGTCCGGCGCGGTGCTGCGGTCCAGGGCGATCCCGCCCGGCCGCGGCGCGCCGGCGCCGGCCGTCCCGTAGGAGGCGACCGCCGGGAGCACGTACCGGGCGCCCGCCGCCGACCAGCCGCCGGGCACCCGCCCCACGGCGTCCGCGTCCACCGTGGCCCGCTGCACCCGGTCCAGGTCGTACACGTACAGCGCGCCGCCCTCGCCCCGGCCCGCGGTGACGAGCAGCTTGTCCCCGTACCAGACCATGCCGGACACGTCGGAACCCAGCCCGCGGAAGTCCCGGCCCCCGTCCACCGGCACGGCGAGCAGCGCCCAGGTGTAGCGCGGCGCCCGGTCGTCGTCGGCGGCCACGAAGGCGACCCGCGCGAGCCCCTGCCCGGCGGGCGTGCCGGTGCCGCGGGTCCAGCCGGAGAGGACCACCCGGTGCGCGCCCCAGCGGCCGTCCTCGTCGGCGTCCCCGGAGGTGGTGACCGCGCCGGGCCGCCAGCCGTCGGTGTCCCGCTCCGGCCAGCAGTACGCCCGGGACGCGGCCGGCTCGACGGGCAGCGCGCGCCGGTCGTCGTCCGTGCACCCCTCGGCGTCCTCCAGCGCCCCGTCCGGGTCGGCGAGCACCGCGCCCACCCCCACGGCCGGGCCCATCGACGCGGTGAGACGGTTCAGCTCGGCGCCCGGGACGGCGTGTTCGGTCAGCCGGAGCGGCGCCGTGTCGGCGGTCGCGGTGAGCGGGCGCAGCGCGCCGGGGTCGTCGGCGTCGGTGGCCTGCGAGGTGCTGATCATGGTGGCGGCCGCGGTGAGCGCCAGGGCCGTACCGGTCAGCGCGGCGCGCAGCGCCCTGCCTCTGCGGCGCCGGCGGTGTCTGCCGCGATGCTTCATGACGTCCTCCCGAGCGAGCCAACTGCGTCCGGTGATCCCCGGGTTGACCGTGGAGCAGATGGGACGGCCCGTCCCCGGATGCTACGACAGCCGGCCGCCGGACGGGACGAAGACCCCGCAATTCCACGCACGGACCGCCCACCCGTACGCGCTCACGTACATGTGTACCCCGTCGGCGCGGCGGTTTCCGGCCAGATGCTAGCCCGACCCGCGCACCAGTGCCACGGACGCCGCCGTGCGCGGGAAGAGGTCCCCGGGGTCGTCCGGCAGCACCACCTCCACCTCGGCGGACTCCGTGAACCGGTACGGACGGTGCTCCAGCAGCGCCCCCAGATAGCGCCGCACGCGGGACATCTCCGCGCGCACCGTCACCGTGCGCGCCGGGTCGCCGAACACGTCACGGGCCAGGTCGGCGGCGCTGCGGCCCGCGCGGTGCACCGCCAGCAGATACAGCAACTCGGCGTGCCGCGGGCTCAGTTCCCGGGTCCACGAGCCGGCCCCGTCGGACACCCGCACCGAACGGCGGTGCCGCCCGCCCAGGTCCAGCACGATCCGCGCGGCGGGACGCGCCGACGGCTCCGCCGCCGCCCGCACCAGCCACCCCCCGGCGAGCGGTTCGAGCGAGCACCGCCCCAGCGCCGGCAGCCACCGCTGGCCCGCCGACACCGACTTGGGCAGCGCCAGCCGCTCCGTGTAGGGCATCCCGGTCACCGCCGCCGTCCAGCCGTGCCGGTCCACCACCAGCGCCCGCCCGTCGATCCGCGACAGCACCGGCGCCGCCACCGCGCGCAGCCGTTCCAGCGACCGCACGTGCCTCTCCCGCAGCCGCGCCTCGGCCAGCTTCGCCACCGAGTCCACCCAGGCCAGCGTCGCCGGGTGCATCGTCTCCAGCGGCCCGCTCACGTCCACCACACCGATCAGCCGCCCGTCCCGCGGATCGGTGAGGGGCGCGCCCGCACACGTCCAGGTGGCGTGCGACCGTACGAAGTGCTCGGAGGCGAAGACCTGCACGGGGCGCCCGGTCACCGCGGGCGTCCCCACCCCGTTGGTGCCGACGACGTCCTCGCGCCAGTCCGCACCGATCTCGAAGCCCAGCCCGTCCGCCTTGCGCAGCACCGGCGCGCTGCCCTCCCGCCACAGCACCCGGCCCTCCTCGTCGGCCACCACCATGATGTGACGGGCGACGTCCGCGACCGACAGCAGCCCCTCGCGCAGCACCGGCAGCACATGGCGCAGCGGCGAGGCCTCCCGGCGCCGCCGCACCTCGTCCATCGGCAGCAGCCCGCTGCGGCAGCCGTGGTCGGGGTCCACGCCGCTGCGCAGCATCCGCTCCCAGGACTGCCCGATCACCGGGCGGGGAGCGACGGGCGCCGGACGCCCCGACAGCGCCGCGGAACGGACCTCGTCGAGCACCCGCGCCGCGCGCGCTGTGTCCACGGCGGCCAGATGCGACACGTCCATCGGCGAGAGCGCCACCGGACCTCCCGGAAGAAAACCTGTGGAACCGCACACTGTGGAACCACATACTGCCGTCTGCCCCGGACGAGGACGCTCAGTACCGGTACGGGAACAGTACGTTGCAACCCCCTGCAACTCTGGTGACACGACCGCTCACCGGTTGAGACTCGAGCCACGCCGCTCCGAGCGGCGTGCACGGCTCTTCGGGAGCCGTGGCGGCGGGGGTGGTGCCGTGTCGGCGCAGCACCACCCCCGTGTCATGACGTCCTCAGAGCCCCGGCCGGGCGCGCTCCACGACCGACGCCAGGTCCAGGGTGGGCGGCAGCGTGCCGAACGCGGCGCCCGCGTCGCCGCCCAGCCGCCCCGCGCAGAACGCGTCCGCCACCTCCGGCGGCGCGTACCGCACCAGCAGCGACCCCTGCAGCACCAGCGCCAGCCGCTCGGTCAGCCGCCGCGCCCGTCCCTCGACGCCCTCCAGGTCCGCCAGCCCGGTCAGCAGGTCCTTGATCGCCGCGTCCAGCCGGTGGTCCGCCCCGCGCGCCCGCCCGACCTCCCGCAGGTACGCGTCCAGCACACCCGGGTCCCGGCGCAGCGCCCGCAGCACGTCGAGCGCCTGCACATTGCCCGCGCCCTCCCAGATCGAGTTCAGCGGCGACTCCCGCACCAGCCGGGGCATCCCCGACTCCTCGACGTACCCGTTGCCGCCCAGGCACTCCGCCGCCTCCACCGCGACCGGCGCGCACCGCTTGGTCACCCAGTACTTCGCCGCCGGCACCGCGATCCGCAGCAGCGCCCGCTCCTGCTCGCCGCCGTCGTCGTACGCCGCCGCCAGCCGCAGCGCCAGCGTGGTCGCCGCCTCCGACTCCAGCGCCAGATCGGCCAGCACGTTGCGCATCAGCGGCTTGTCGAGCAGCTTCCCGCCGAACGCCTCCCGGTGCGCGCAGTGGTGCACCGCCTGCGCCACGGCCTGCCGCATCAGCCCCGCCGAGCCCAGCACGCAGTCCAGCCGGGTCGCCGCCACCATCCCCATGACGGTGCGCACCCCGCGCCCCTCCTCGCCGACCCGGCGCGCCCACGTCCCGTCGAACTCGACCTCGGCGGAGGCGTTGGAGCGGTTGCCCAGCTTGTCCTTGAGCCGCTGGATCAGGAACGCGTTGCGGCTGCCGTCCTCCAGCACCCGCGGCACCAGGAAACACGTCAGCCCGCCGGGCGCCTGCGCCAGCACCAGGAAGGCGTCCGACATCGGCGCCGAGCAGAACCACTTGTGCCCCGTCAGCGCGTAGGCGCCGTCCTCGGCCAGCGGCCGCGCGGCCGTCGTGCTCGCCCGTACGTCGCTGCCGCCCTGCTTCTCGGTCATCCCCATCCCGAACAGCGCGCCGGGCTTCTGCCCCGGGGCCCGCAGGGCGCGGTCGTAGATCACCGACGTCAGCCGGGGCTCCCACTCGGCGGCCAGCTCCGGGTCGGTGCGCAGCGCGGGCACCGCCGCGTGGGTCATCGACAGCGGGCAGCAGTTGCCCGCCTCCACCTGCGTCCACATCAGGAAGGCCGCCGCCCGCCGCACGTGCCCGCCGGGCCGCCCCCAGGCCGCCGTCAGCCCCGCCGAGACGCCCTTGCCGAGCAGCCGGTGCCAGGCAGGATGGAAGTCGACCTCGTCGATCCGGTGGCCGTAGCGGTCGTGGGTGCGCAGCCGCGGCGGGTTCTCGTTCGCCTGCGCGCCCCACTCCTGCACCTGGGCGGACCCGCACGTGTGTCCCAGCGCCGACAGCTCCGCGAGCCCGGCCTCCCGCGCCTCGGGCGCCAGGTGCCGCTCGACCGCCCCCACCAGGGCCCGGTCCGAGCCGAACACGTCGTACTGGACGAGCGGCGGGGCCTGGTTGGTCACGGTGTGCGTGGTGCCTGCCATGAGGCGAACCTACCCCGGCCCCCGCCCCGCCTCACGCGAGGACCGGGCCTGTGGGTGAGTGCCGCCGGGCGTGGCGGATACCTTTGGTTCGTGCAGCCAGCAAGTGAATCCCCAGACGCGCCCTCCGGTCGGCTCCACCGGGCACGCGCCCTGTACCGGAACGTCTCCAAACGCAGGACGGCCTGGCTGCTGCTCAAGGACACCGTCAACTCGTGCATGGAGTACCGCATCCTGGGCCTGGCGGCCGAGGCGGCGTTCTTCACGCTGCTGTCGGTGCCTCCGCTGCTGCTCAGCCTGATCGGCCTGCTCGGCTACGTCGACGCGTGGACCGGCGCGGACACCATCCAGAGCGTGCAGCGCAACCTCCTGGACGCCTCCCGCACGGTGCTGTCCGACCGGGGCGTGTCGGAGATCGCGGAGCCGATCCTGCGGGACGTCACCAAGGGCGGCCGGCCCGACGTGATCTCCCTCGGCTTCCTGATCGCCGTGTGGTCGGGCTCCCGCGCGGTGAACGTCTTCATCGACACCATCACCGTCATGTACGGCCTCGACGGCGTCCGGGGCATCGTCAAGACCCGGCTGCTCGCCTTCCTGCTGTTCATCGTGGCCCTGCTGATCGGCTCGGTCGCGCTGCCGCTGATGGTCGCGGGACCCGACGCGGTGGTGGACGTCGTGCCGTGGTCGACGACGGTCGTGCAGATCCTCTACTGGCCGGTCGTGATCCTGCTGTCCGTGGTCTTCCTGACCACGCTGTACCACGTGTCCGTGCCCGTGCGCTCCCCGTGGATCGAGGACATGCCGGGCGCGCTGGTCGCCCTCGCCATGTGGGTGCTCGGCAGCTTCCTGCTGCGCATCTACCTGACCAACACCGTCGAGGGCCCCACCATCTACGGCTCCCTCGCGGCGCCCGTGGCCGTGCTGCTGTGGATCGGCGTGTCCGCGTTCGCCGTGCTGGTCGGCGCGGCCGTCAACGCGGCCATCGACCGGGTGTGGCCGGCCGCGGCCACCGCCGCGGCCCGCGAGGCCAACGAGCGGCTGCGGCAGGCCCAGGTCGCCGAGTACGTCGCCCGCACCGCCGCGTCCGGGGAGGCGGACCCCGACATGCCCTCCGAGTTCCCCGAGCGCTGGTCGCGCTTCCTGCCCCCCGAGGACCTCACGGCCCGCCTCCGCGCCCACGCCAAGCCCGTCCAGCCCCGCACCGGGGACGGGCCGGGGGAGGACGGCGAGCGCCACGACTGACGCGCCGGGGGCGGACCCGGCGGACCTCTTGGACGTCACTCCCCGACGTCACTCCTTCCAGGCCCCGTCCGCCGCCGCCTCCCGCACGACGTCGGAGAAGTCCCGCGGCCCCCGCCCCAGCACCTCCCGCACCCCGTCCTCCACGCGCGCGTTGCGCCCGTCGAGCAGCGTCGCGAACACCTCGGTGAGGAAGGCGGCCTCCCGGTCCGGCACCCCGAACCCGGTCAGCGTCTCCCGGTAGGCGTCCGCCGGCACCGCCCGGTACGTCAGCGGACGCCCCGCCGCCTCCGCGATCTCCGCCACCGCCTCCGCCCAGGTGAGCAGCCGCGGCCCGGTCACGGTCAGCGTCCGCCCCGCGTACCGCTCCCCGTCGGCCAGCGCGGCCACCACCACGTCCGCGATGTCCCGCACGTCGATGAACGGCTCCGCCACCTCCCCCGCCGGGAACACCAGCTCCCCGCGGCGCAGCTCCTCCGCCAGCGGCCCCTCGCTGAAGTTCTGCGCGAACCAGGCCGCCCGTACCACCGTCCAGTCCGCGCCGGACGCCCGCAGCGCCTCCTCCGCCGGCAGCGCCTGGTCCTCGCCCCGCGCGGACAGCAGCACCAACCGCCGCACGCCCAGGCTCAGGGCGGCCTCCGCCAGCCCGGCCACCGCCTCGGCGGTCCCGGGCGCGCCCACGTCGGCCGGGTGCGCCAGCCAGGCCGCGTCGGCGCCCCGCAGCGCGCCCGCCCACGTCGTCCGGTCCGCCCAGTCGAAACCGGTCGCGCGCGAGGCCGCCCGCACCGTCATCCCGGCCGCCTCCGCGGCCCGCGCCACCCGGCTCCCGGTACGCCCCGAGGCCCCGGTGACCACCAGTGTCCTGTCCTTCGTACGCGTCGTCCCGTTCATGCCTCCGAGTCAACCGCCGTTCCGCGCGCGGAACCATCGTCGAGCGGCGCGCCCGCATACGCCCGCGTCTACGCTGATCCCATGGACGCACTCACCGGTCTGCTGGAGGGGCCCCGGGCGCGGGGCGCGTTCATGATCCGGGCGTGTTTCGACCCGCCGTGGGCGGTGCGGGTGGAGGACCGCGCCCCGCTGACGGTGATGCTCCTGGTACGCGGCGACGCCTGGCTGCTGCCCGACCGGGGCGAACGGATCCGGCTGCGCGCCGGGGACCTCGCCATCGCGCGCGGCCCCGACCCGTACACCTGCGCCGACGCCCCCGACACGGCGCCGCAGGCGCTGATCCTGCCCGGCGGCGCGTGCCACCACCCCGACGGGCGGCCCCTCAACGGCTCGATGGACCTCGGGGTGCGCACCTGGGGCGGCCGTCCGGACGGGGAGACGGTGCTGCTCATCGGCGCCTACCGGATGCGCGGCGAGATCGGCGGCCGGCTGCTGGACGCGCTGCCCCCGCTGCTCTCCCTCGGCGCCGACGTGTGGCCGTGCCCGCTCACCCCGCTGCTGACGGCGGAGGTCACGCGGGACGCACCCGGCCAGGAGGTCGTCCTGGACCGGCTGCTCGACCTCCTCGTCATCGCCGCGCTGCGCGCCTGGTTCGCGCGCCCCGAGGCGGAGCCGCCCGCCTGGTACGAGGCCCTGTCCGACCCGGTCGTCGGCCCGGTGCTGCGGCTCGTCCAGGACGACCCGGCCCGCCCCTGGACGGTCGCCGGCCTCGCCGAGAAGGCCGGCGTCTCCCGCGCCGCGCTGGCCCGCCGCTTCACCCGGCTCGTCGGCGAACCCCCGATGACGTACCTCACCGGCTGGCGCCTCGCCCTCGCCGCCGACCGGCTGCGCGACACCGACGACACCCTCGCCGCCATCGCCCGCCAGGTCGGCTACAGCAGCGCTTTCGCCCTGTCCGCCGCCTTCAAGCGGGCCTTCGGCGTCAGCCCGCAGGAGTGGCGCGGCAGGGCCGCGGCATAACCTGACCCCCATGTACAGGGAGCGCGCGTCACGGCTGCCGGGTGCGGCCGTGTGGACCAGCGTCCCGTCGGGCGACGGCGGGCCGGGCCGGGTGCTGCCCGACGGCTGCATGGACCTGCTGTGGCACGACGGCCGCCTGCTGGTGGCCGGCCCCGACACCCGCGCGCACGCCGCCGGCGCCGCGAGCGCCTGGGCCGGCGTCCGCTTCCGCCCCGGCACCGCGCCCGCCCTGCTGGGCGTGCCCGCCCACGAACTGCGCGACCGCCGCGTGGACCTGGCCGACCTGTGGCCGGCCGCGGAGGTACGGCGCGCGACCGCCCGCGTGCACGCCGCGGACCACCCGGCGCGCGGCCTGGAGGACGTCACCCTGGGCCTGGCCGCGTCGGCCGCCCCGCCCGACCCGCTGCTGACCCGCCTGGTCGCGGCCCTCGACGCGGGCCGCCCGGTCGCCGCGACGGCCGACGAGCTGGGCATCGGGGCACGCCGGTTGCACCGCAGATCGCTCACCGCCTTCGGCTACGGCCCCAAGACCCTGGCCCGCATCCTCCGCATGCGCCGCGCGCTGGCCCTGGCGCGCACGGGCGTCCCCTTCGCGGAGACCGCGGCCCACGCCGGCTACGCCGACCAGCCTCATCTGGCCCGCGAGGTGCGGAGCTTGACGGGGGTGTCGCTGCGGGAGCTGGTGCCCCCCGACTCGCGCGCGCGAAGCCGGACGGAGCTCTAGTCGCCCGTGGGCAGCGGGGCGAACAGGTCCACTCCGTTGCCGTCCGGATCGAGGAGGACGGCGTACCGCTGCCCCCACACCGCGTCCCACGGCTTCAACTCGGCGCGGGCGCCGGCCACCTCCAGCATGTCGGCGAACAGCGCGTCGACCTCCGCCGGGCTGTCGCACCGCACGGCCAGGGAGGTACGGCCCCCGTCCGACGGCGGCCTCCACTGCGCGTGGAACGACCGGACCGTCTCCTCGGTGTCCAGCATCAGCCTCATCCCGCCCGGCAGCTCCGCCTCCACGTGTCCCTGCGTCTCGGCCCCTTCCGGGAACGACAGCCCGAGCCGCCGGTAGAAGGCGACGGAGGCGGCCATGTCCGAGACGACCATTCCGATGGCATCGAATCGTGCGTTCATGCGGCTCACCGTAGGGAGGCCGGCGCCGGGTGTCTTGAACGAATCGGACACCGTGAGCCCTCGATGCCGCGGGCGGTGCCTCCGTCCTGCGAGTACGCGTACCGGAGCCGGTCCATCGGCTCCGAGTCCCCTTCCCGCTTCCCGCGGCGAACCGCCGCCGCGGCCGCCGGAGGTGCGGAACCCCGCGCCCAGGGGCCGCACGCGCGCGCGTAGGCTCCCGCCCATGGCCGAACCCGCGCTCCTGGTCTACACCCGCACCACCGACTACCGGCACGACTCCATCCCGGCCGGCATCGCCGCCCTGCGCACCCTCGGCGGCTTCGAGGTCCACGCCCACGAGGACCCGGCGGCTCTGGAGGAGCCGCTCGACCGGTACGCGGCGGTCGTGTTCCTCTCCACCAGCGGTGAGGTGCTCACCCCGGCCGGCCGCGAACGGCTCGCGGCGTACGTCGAGGGCGGCGGAGGGTTCGTCGGCGTGCACGCGGCGGCCTGCACCGAGGACGACTGGCCCTACTACGGCGAACTCCTCGGCGCCCGTTTCGCCAGCCACCCCCCGATCCAGCCCGGCCGCGCGCTCGTCGAGGACCGCGGCCACCCGGCGACCCGGCACCTGCCCGCCGTCTGGGAGGTGACCGACGAGTGGTACGACTTCCGCACCAACCCGCGGAACGCCGTGCACGTCCTGCTCTCCGCCGACGAGTCGTCGTACGACGGCGGCACCATGGGGGACGACCACCCCCTGGCCTGGTGCCGTGGGCACGGCGCGGGCCGTGTCTTCTACACCGCCCTCGGTCACACGGCCGAGGCCTACGACGACCCGCTCTTCCGCGCCCACCTGCGCGGCGGGATCAACTGGGCCGCGGTGGCCCGCTGACCTCCCGCCACGGCGCCGCACCGCCGAGCAGCACGGCCGCCGGCCGGCCGGCCGGCGGCCGTGGGGGAGGGGGCGCGCTCGCACGCGGGGGCGGAGCCGTGCTCGCACGCTCCACCAGCCGGGTCGACAGCTCGGTACGGGTGCTCTCCGGGCGGTGCCCGTCCCGCATGCGCAGCAGCAGACGGAGCGCCGTGGCCGCCATCTCGGCGAGCGGCTGGCGGACCGTCGTCAGCGCCGGGGCGAGCCAGCGGGCCTCGGGCAGGTCGTCGAAACCCACCACACTCATGTCGTCCGGCACCCGCAGGCCGCGCTCCGCCAGCGCCCCGTACACCCCGGGCGCCATCCGGTCGGAGCAGACGAAGACGGCCGTCGGCGGTTCCGGCAGGTCGAGCAGCTCGCGCATCCGGCGGCGTACGCCGGCCTCGTCGGCGCTGTCCGGGCCGTCGGCGTGGCGCACGTACTCGGGGCGGTGGCGCACCCCGGCCGAGGCGAGCGCCGAACGGTGACCGGCGAGGCGGGCCCGGCCGGACAGCGTGCGGCCGGGGGGACCGGCGACGACGGCGATGCGCTCGTGGCCCAGCGCCAGCAGGTGCTCGGTCGCCGTCACCCCGCCCTGCCAGTTCGCCCCGCCGACCGAGACCGCGCCGGGCGGCGGTTCGCACGCCGGGTCGATCAGCGCGAAGGGGACGCGGTGCTGCTCCAGCCAGGCGTACTGCGCCGCGCTCGGCTCGGCGAGGTGGAACAGGACGCCCGCCGAACCGCGCAGCGCCAGGCGTTCCAGCCAGGCGCGGCCGGGCCGTTCCGAGCCGGTGCGGGTGTGCGCGGCGCGGACGACGACCTCCAGACCGGCGTCGTGCGCGGCCTCCTCCGCGCCGTGGAGCACGGCGCCCGAGGCGGAGTCGTCGAGCGCGTTCACCACCAGGTCCACCGGGGGCGTCGCCCCCGCCTCGTCGAACCGGGGGCGGCGGACGTAGCCGAGCCGGTCCAAGGCCTCCGTGACGCGTCGGCGGGTCTCGGGGGCGACGTCCTCCCGGCCGTTGACCACCTTCGAGGCGGTGGGCACGGAGACGCCCGCCTCGCGGGCCACCACCGCCAGGGTCGGTCCGGCCCCCGTGCGCGCACGCCCCGTTCGGCCCATCGGGCCCACCCACCTCTCCCGCCGGATAGAAAGCGCTTCCTACTGTAGAACCGCGGTCGCGGGGCGGGAAGAACCCTGTCGTGCGCCTGAGGTCGCCCCCTGTGCGGGCAGGAATGCCGGTGAGCGGTGTGGTGCTCTTGTCGTCACCGGTGGGTCCGGGCCGCGGGTGTCGGGCTCCGGCGCGCTTCCGGCGGTTCGGCGGCCGGGACGCCGGGGGCGGCCGACGGGGCGGAACCGGTCGCCACGGTCGGTCGGTACGACGGCCGGAACCGGCGCCTGGAGGCGCCCGGCCGGCGGCGACCGGAGTACCGGACCTCCAGGTGCGGCCGAACCGCACGGAGCACGTGCGTCGGACGACCGCACGGGCGGGCGAAGGGTGGTGGGTGAGGTGACGGCGGAGCGGCAGGACCCGGTGACCGCGACGGCGTACGGCGCCGTGCGGGGCAGGTGGGAGCGGGGCGTCGCCGTGTTCCGCGGCATCCCCTACGCGGCGCCCCCGTTCGGGCCGCACCGCTTCCGTCCGCCCGTCCCGCCGGAGCCCTGGGACGGCGTGCGCGACGCCGGCGCCTTCGGGCCCACCGCGCCGAAACCCCCGTACTCCCCGGCCTTCGCCGAGTACCTGTCCGACCCCGCCGTCGAGGGCGACGACTGTCTCAACCTGAACGTCTGGACCCCCGACCCGTCCCCGGACGCCCGCCTTCCGGTCCTGGTGTGGCTGCACGGCGGCGCGCTGACCAGGGGCTCCTCCGCGGTCCCGGTGTACGACGGCAGCACCTTCGCCCGCGACGGCGTCGTCTTCGTCTCCCTCAACTACCGCCTCGGCGTGGAGGGGTACGGTCTCTTCCCGGACGCCCCCGCCAACCCCGGCCTGCGCGATCAGCTCGCCGCGCTGCGGTGGGTGCACGAGTCGATAGCCGCGTTCGGCGGCGACCCGGGCCGGGTCACCCTGGCCGGCCAGTCCGCCGGAGCCATCAGCGCGGGCGCGCTCGTCGCGGCCCCGCAGTCCCAGGGGCTGATACGGCAGGCCGTCCTGCAGAGCGGACCGCCCGGGTCCACGGACCGGGACAAGGTGCGGCGCATGGTCCGCCGGATGGCCGCCCGCCTCGGGGTGCCCGCCACCGCTGAGGCCTTCGCCGCCGTCGACCGCGCGCACCTGCTGCGCGTCCAGGCCGACGTCGGCCGTCTCGGCGGCCCGCTGTTCGGCGGCCCCGCCTTCGGCATCGTCGTCGACGGCGACCTGGTGCCGCGTGATCCCCTGGAGGCCCTCACCGGCGGCGCGGCCCCCGGCGTCACCCTGATGACCGGCTGGACCCGCGACGAGTACCGGCTCTGGCTGGTCCCCGGCGGCCTGACGGAACGCATCGACCGCCTGGGCGCGGTGGCCCTTGCCGGGGCGATGGCCCGCTGCCGCTGCGGCAGCGGGGTCCCGCGTGGCTACCGCGCCCTGCGTCCCGACGCCGGCACCGCCGAGACCGTCGGCCAGATGGTCACGGACCACCTGCTCCGCGCGCCCCTGCACCGCCTCGCCGACGGCCGCGCGGAACCCTCGTACGTCTACGAGTTCGCCTGGTCCTCCGGCCGGCCCGGCCTGGGCGCCTGCCACGCGCTGGAACTGGGCTTCGTCTTCGACAGCGGCGGCACCCCCGACGCGCGCAGGCTCACGGGCGAGGGCGCCCCGCAGGAACTCGCCGACGCCCTGCACGGGGCGTGGGTACGGTTCGTCACCGACGGCAGTCCCGGCTGGGAACCGTGGGGCCCCCACCACCCGGTCCACGTGTACGGCGACGGCCCCCCGCACACCGTCCACGGCCCCCGCGACCGCGAACTGGCCCTGTGGACCCCGCCCGCCGCGGAGCGGTCCGCGCACGAGCCGCCCCCGCCCGAGGTCCGCCCGGTCATCCGCCGGCTGCGCCGCGGCGGCGCGCCGCGACGCGCCTGAGGCGTCCCGGGGAGACTCAGCCCTCCGGGAGGCCCGGCCGCGGGCAGCGGGTGCCGGCCGGGACGCGCAGGGCGAGCAGGGCCAGGTCGTCCCGGCCGTCGCTGGGGCAGTGGTCCGCCGGCACCCGCACGAACTTCGTGCGGCGGCCGTCCACGCGGGGGGCAGACCCGGCCTCCCGACCGGCCCGTGCTCGGACACAACCCCGGCACGACACGGGCGAAGCGGACCTCTCTCCCTTGGTGCGCCACCGGCATGCCGCAGCGCAGCGTGCAGGCGGCCCGGCGCTGCCGGGGGCGGTGTCGTCGGGGCCGGTGCTGCCGGAAGCGTCTCCGCTACTGCCCCACCCGGCCGTCGACGCACTCGCGGAGCAGGTCGGCGTGGCCGCAGTGACGGGCGTACTCCTCGATCCGGTGCACGAGCAGCTCCCGCACCGCGACGTTCTCCCGCCCGAGGCGCTCGCCGAGGTCCGGATGCGCGTCGAGGGCGACGTCGGTGGCCGCCTGCTCCCGCTCCAGATCCGCGTACGCGGCGGCGACCGCGGCCTGCTCGCCCACGGTCTCGTCGAAGTCCGCGTCCCGCCGGCCGTACAGCTTCGGCAGCGGCTCGCCGTCGCTGATCCAGTTCCGCCAGTCCCGCTCGGCCTCGGCGAGGTGCCGCACCAGTCCGAGCAGCGACATCGTCGACGGCGGCACCGACCGCCGCGCCAGCTGCTCCGGGGTGAGACCCTCGCACTTCATGAGCAGTGTCAGACGGTAGTCCCGCAGCACCTCCTTGAGCGTCGGCAGCTCACCGTCCGGGCCCGGCCCCTCGTTGTTCCGGGGGTCGTCGTCCGGGTCGGTCCACATGTCGGGGTGGACGGTGGCCTGGGTCCATCGCGCGGGTGTGTCGGTCATGCGCCCCATGCTCGACCGCGGCGGCACGGACCCGCCAACGGTTTTCGCCGCCCCGGGGTCAGGGGGCGGGTGCGATGCGGAGCACAGCCGTCCTGCCCCGCACCTCGACCACCTCGAGGCTCATGACGTCGTTCAGGGTCGCCGCGGGCCCCTCACCGCAGCGGAGCCGGACGCCTCCGCCGCCGTGCGACGTCACGCCGCCGCCCCCGGAACAGCCGGCGATGCTGTAGCCCGACCCGGGGACCGGCGCGACCATCTCGACCTCGTCCCCGGCGACCGCCGTGACCTCGATCGGCCCGAGCCCGTACGTCTCGGGAACCTCCACGACGTCCCCGGCGCCGACCGTGATCTCGCACGACCCGTCGGCACAGGGCCCGGTCGGCGAGGGCGGGGGCGGCGGTGCGGGGGAACTCGACGTGGACGCCCTGGCGTCGGCCCCGCTCGTGGGCCGGTCCTCACCGCCCCCGCCGTCGCCGGAGGCGCACGAGGCGACGGAAAGAAGCACCACGGCAACGGCGGTGACGGCGTTGACGGCAAGGGACGTTGCTCTTCTGCGCACCATGCCTGTCATGGAACGTGCGGAGGCGCGCGAAGTCGCGGACCTTGACCCACTCGCAACGTGCCGTTCGATGCACGGAAGGCGCACCGGCGCACAAGTAGGCTGCCGGGGTGCGCACGGTGGAACTTCTGTTGGACGAGGCGGCGGATTCGGCGGTCAGGGAGGCCTGGCGACGGCTCGCGGACGCCGGGCTGCCCAGTCAGGCGCGCCACCGCTCACCCACCAACAGCCCCCATCTCACCCTGGCCGCCTGCCCGGAGCTGACGGCTCCCATCCGCTGGGAGCTGGCCGGGGCGGCGGCGGAACTGCCTCTGCCGGTCCGTTTCGAGGGCGTGATCCGCTTCGAGCGCCCCACGTCCGTCCTGGCCTGGTCGCTCGCACTCGACCCCGCGCTGGCCGGCCTGCACCGCAAGGTGTGGGACGCGGTGACCTCGGAGAACCGGCCCGAGACCCTCAACCCCCTCCACGCACCGGGGAACTGGAGCCCGCACATCACCCTCGGCCGCACCCGCCGCCCCGGCGCCTTCGCCGGCCGCCGCGTCCCCGAACTCCTCCCGCCCCTCCCGCTGTCGGCCCACCTCACGACCTTGCGCAGCTTCGACACGGAGACGGGGACGCTGGAGATCCTGCACCCCCGCCCCTGACCCGTCCTCATCCTCGTCCGGCTCACCGGAGGTCGTCCTTCATGGCCCTCGCACGCATACTCGTCGGCACGTCATCGGCCCTGGCGACGCTCACCCTGTCCGGCTGCGGTCTCCTGTGGAGCTGCACCGACACGACGGCGGAGCGCGGGGAGGCGGGGGTGCGGGTGGAGATCGAGGACGAGAACGGGCGGCCCGTCGGCGTCACCGCCGAGGTGCCCGGATGGCGCAGGGAACCTCACCCGCAGGTGCCCGCGGAAGGCGACCACATCCACTTCGACATCCGCTTCCACGGAGCCGGGGTCCTGGGGCGCGAACCCGCGGTCGACGTCTGCGCGGTGGACAAGGAGCGCGCGGTCCTGGGCTGTCAGACGGTCCATTCGGCTCAGACGTCCGGTCCCGAAGGCGCCTACACGGGCGACTACTACCTCGGCGTCGCCCACCCCGAACGGGTCGCCGAGGTGCTGCTGATCCCCAACGATCAGTCGGCCCACGACCGACGGACCTGCGAGGACGACATCAAGGACGGCGGCGGACCGCATCCGCCGGAGGCCCCCGCGGTGGGTGAGCGGCTGTGAAAGGCGGTCTCAGCCGGCGTTGCGCGCCGGCCGGGGCCGCCGGGCCGGGGCTCCCGGACGGGTCCGGGAGCCCCGGCGGATGTGGTCAGCGAGGACCGTTCAGGCGGTTGCTGATGTGTTCGTGGAGTCGGTGCGGCAGGTGGACGGCCCAGCGGTCGGCGGCCTCGGCGGCCAGGTCGCGGCTCCAGTGCCAGCTGTTGCGGGCCGCCGTGCGCACGTCCTGGTCGCGGGCGGCGGCCGTGGTGGCGACGTAGCGATGACGGTCCGTGTCGGGCAGGTCCTGTTCGAGCGCGCGGCTGGGGGTGAGCCAGTGGGCCGTGCTGTTGCGCAACAGGCGGCAGAGCTGGAGCTGCTGGGGTGCGATGACGGTGTGCAGCAGGGCGTGGGCGCGGGCGATCTCGCCGCGGGCCAGGACGTGGGCGAGCATGAGGGTCCAGTTGGTCAGCTCGTTGGTGAGCTGCTGGGCGGTGGTCACCGGCTCGGGCGGCTGGAAGGCGGCCAGCTGCCGGGCGGCCCGGGTGAGCCGGCCGGTGCGGTCGAGCAGGACGGCGTCGTCGGGGCGGGGCAGGTGCACCATGCCCTGCCAGGTGGGGACTTCGTCGATGCCGGGACCGGCGGGGGTGAGGTGGAACTCGCCGCGCATCAGGTCGTCGAAGACGACGGCGAGGACGCCGTACAGGTTGGTGTAGGAGAGCTGGAGCGGTGCGAGCTGCGCCAGGAAGGCCGGGCCGTCGAAGTCGGCGAGGCGGTCGTCCTGGACGTAGAGGTACGCCTCGATGTCGGAGTGGGCGTCGGCCTCGCCCACGGTCCACGAGCCGTAGAGCAGGACGCCCTCCAGCCGGGTGTCGGCGTGGGCGAGCTGTCGCAGGCGTGCGATGCGGTCGTCCAGGGCGGAACGGGCGGAGTGAACGGACATGGTGTGGTCGTGTCTCCTGAGGTGAGCGTGCGGGCACGCTGACGGAGCCCGGCACCCGCCGGGCGCATGTCGGTGGACCGTCGCGGTCCGCTCAGGAGAAGGCGCCCATGAACGAGATCATAGCGGTGACCCGGCCGAGGCCCCCGGCGTCAGCCGTTCGGCAGCGTCGGCCGCACCTGCCGGAGGAACGTCGCGTTGTCCGGCGTCTCGCGCAGGCGGGTCAGCAGGGTTTCCAGGTCGGTCGCGGAGTCGCGGGAGGTCAGGGCGCGGCGCAGGCCCTGGGTGGCCGTCAGCTCCTCACGGGTGAGGAGCAGTTCCTCGCGGCGCGTCCCGGAGGGGGCGATGTCCACCGCCGGGAACAGGCGCCGTGACGCCGACTCGCGGTTCAGCCGCAGTTCCATGTTGCCCGTGCCCTTGAGCTCCTCGAAGAAGAACTCGTCGGCACGCGACCCCGTGTCCACCAGCGCGGAGGCGAGGATCGTCAGCGAACCGCCCTCCTCCGTCTGCCGGGCCGCGCCGAAGAACCGCTTCGGCCCGATCAGCGCGCCCGCGTCCACGCCGCCGCTGAGGGTGCGGCCGCCGGGGCCCGCCGCGTTGTTGTACGCGCGGCACAGCCGGGTCAGCGAGTCCAGCAGGATCACGACGTCCTCGCCGGCCTCCGCCAGCCGCCTGGCCCGTTCCACGACCAGCTCGGCGAGCGCGATGTGCTGCTTGGCGGGCCGGTCGAACGTCGAGGCGTACACCTCGCCGTGCACCGAGCGCCGCATGTCGGTGACCTCCTCGGGACGCTCGTCGAGCAGCACCACCATCAGCCGGCACTCGGGGTGATTGCCCGCGACAGCCGCCGCGAGCTGCTGGATGAGGACCGTCTTGCCGGTCTTGGGCGGGGCCACGAGCAGTCCACGCTGCCCCTTGCCCACCGGTGCGAGCAGGTCGACGACGCGGCCGGCGAGCCCGGACGCCCGGTGTTCCAGGCGCAGCCGCCGGTGGGGGTGGACCGGGGTCAGGTCACGGAAGTCCGGGCGGCCCGCGAGCGACCCGGGCGTACGTCCCTCGACGCGGGCGACGTCGGTGAGCGCGCGCCGGTCGCCGAGGACGCCCTCCACCAGGTCGCCCGTGCGCAGGCCGTGCCGGCGCACCAGGGCGGGGGAGACGACGGGGTCGGACGAACCGGCGACCAGGCCGGGGCCGCGCAGGTGCCCCTTCCCGGTCGCGTCGACGTCGAGGACACCGGTGACGGTGACGGACTGCGGCTGCTGCTGCCGTCCGGCGGTCTGACGGGCGGGGCGGTCCAGGGCGGTGGTCATGTGAGTGGTCCTTTCACGGACGGACAGAGGCAGAAGGCGAAGAAGGGGGGAACCGCGGTCTTCGGGGAGGGCGTGTGCGCGCCTCACAGCGGTGGGAACCTCACTGCGGTCGCCGTGCGACCGTGGGGAAAGCCGTACGTGGCGGTGCGAGGGCCGACGTGACGGCTGGGAGGTGAGAAGCCGAAGTGAAGAAGGTTTCGGCGGTGAAGACCGGCCCGGCGCCCGACGGGGCGCTGCACGGCACTCATGGCACCGTACCACGGTGCGGGCCCGGGGCAAGAGAGCCCCGCGGGCGCGCTACGCGCCCCGCAGCGTCCGCGCTACGCGCCCCGCAGCGTCCGCGCGACCGACGTGATCGTCTCCGGCCCCACCCGGCAGCACCCCCCGATCAGCCGCGCCCCCGACTCCCGCCAGCCCGTCACCCGGGACGCCGAGAACGTGGGCGCGCCGGTCCAGGCGCGGGCCCGCGCGTCCCACCGCTCGCCGCTGTTCGGGTAGACCACCACCGGTCTGCCGGTCACACGGGCGGCGACGGCCACCGCGTGGTCCGCGTCCTCCGGGGTGCAGCAGTTGACGCCGACCGCGATCACCTCGTCCGCCCGCGCGGCGAACGCGAACGCGTCCTCCAGCGGCTGGCCCGCCCGCGTACGGCCCCCGGCCGCCGAGTACGACAGCCAGGCGGGCACACCCAGCCCGCGCACCGCGCGCAGCAGGGCCTCCGCCTCGTCCGTGTCGGGGATCGTCTCCAGGGCGAGGACGTCCGGGGCGGCGGCGGCCAGCACCTCCGCCCTCGGGCGGTGGAACCGTTCCAGCTCCGCGACCGACAGTCCGTAGCGGCCCCGGTACTCGGAGCCGTCCGCGAGCATCGCGCCGTACGGGCCGACGGAGGCCGCCACCCACCGCGGGCGGGGCGGGTCCGAGGCGCGCCGGGCCGCCGTACGGGCGCACTCCACGCTCAGCGCCAGCAGCTCCGCCGCCCGGTCCCGGCCGATCCCGCGGCGCGCGAACCCCTCGAACGTCGCCTGGTAGCTCGCCGTGATCGCCACGTCCGCGCCCGCCTCGAAGTACGCGAGGTGCGCCGCCGTGACCGCCTCCGGGTCCTCCGCGAGCAGCCGCGCCGACCACAGCCCGTCGCTCAGGTCGTGGCCGGCCGCCGCGAGCTGGTTGGACATGCCGCCGTCCAGGACGACCGTGCCGTCCGCCAGGGCCGAGACGAGGGATCCCGTGGTGCTGCCGCTCATACGGCGACGCTAACCGAGGCGCGCACCGCGTCGCACCACACGCGAGGGGTACCCGGGGCGGGAGCGTGCGGTGTCCGGGCGGGCGCGAGCATCCTGCTCGCGCCCGCCGGGCGGCGCACGCGGTTCGGTCCCGACCGGGAAGGCGGTGGACATGTGCCGTTGGCTCGCCTATTCGGGCACCCCGATCCTGCTCGAGAACCTGCTCTACCGGCCGGTGCACTCCCTGATCGACCAGAGCCTGCACGCCCGGATGGGCGTGGAGACCACCAACGGCGACGGCTTCGGGATCGGCTGGTACCTGCCGGCCAAGGACAGTCCCGCCGTGGTCAGGGACATCGGTCCGGCCTGGAGCGACCGGAATCTGCGGGAGATCGCCGGGCACGTCGTCTCCCCGCTGTTCTTCGCCCACATCCGCGCCTCGACCGGCACGGCGGTGCAGCAGACCAACTGCCATCCGTTCCGGTACGACCGCTGGATGTGGATGCACAACGGGGCGATCGACGGCTTCCCCCTGCTGCGGCGTGACCTCGCCCTGGCCGTCCGTCCGGACCTGTTCCCGTACATCGAGGGGTCCACGGACTCCGAGATGATGTTCTACCTGGCGCTCACCTTCGGCCTGGAGGACGACCCGCGCGGCGCCGTCGCCCGCATGGCGGGCCTGGTGGAGCGCACCGGCCACGCGCACGGCGTCGAACACCCCCTGCAGATGACGGTCGCGGTGACCGACGGCGAGCGGCTGTGGGCGTTCCGCTACTCCACGCAGCACCAGTCCCGGTCCCTCTTCTACAGCACGCGTGTCGAGACGCTGAAGTCCCTCCACCCCGACGTGGCGTTCCTGCGCGACATCGCGGACGACGCCCGCCTCATCGTCTCCGAACCCCTGGGCGACCTCCCCGGAGCCTGGAACGCCGTCCCGGAGAGCACGTGCGGGGTGGTGCAGCCGGAGGGGGACGAGATGCACGCGTTCGCGCCGGAGCAGCCGGCGTGAGGCGCGACCGGGGCGACCCGCCGACGGTTCGGCCGGCGCCGAACGGTCCCGGCCCTGGCGTGGCCCGTATGACCGACGACCACTCCGGCCGCCCCGCGGAGGCCTTCGCCGCGCTGCACCGCCAGGACCGGCCCCTGCTGCTGCCCAACGCCTGGGACCACGCCTCCGCTGCTCTCCTCCACGCCCACGGTTTCCCCGCCGCCGGCACCACGAGCCTGGGGGCCGCCGCGGCGGCCGGGCTGCCCGACGGGGCCCGGGCCACCCGCGAGGAGACGCTGCGGCTCGCGGGCGCCCTCGGCGCGCTGCCCTTCCTCCTCTCCGTCGACGCGGAGGACGGCTTCAGCGACGATCCCGGTGAAGTAGCCGCTTTCGCGCGGGAGTTGCAAGCACGCGGCGTGGTCGGGACCAACCTGGAGGACGGGCTCGGGCCCGTCGACCGCCACGTGGCGAAGATCGAGGCCGTGCGCGCCGCCGCACCCGGTCTCTTCGTCAACGCCCGGACGGACACGTACTGGCTCGGCGACGGCGAGGGCACCCTGGACCGGGTCCTGGCCTACCGCGACGCCGGTGCGGACGGCGTGTTCGTGCCCGGCCTCACCGATCCCGGCGCCCTCGCCGTCCTGGTGCGCGCCCTGGACGGCTGTCCCCTCAACGTCCTCCACGCGCCCGGCGGTCCGTCCCTCGCCCGGCTCGCCGGTCTCGGCGTGCGCCGTGGTGTCAGCTTCGGCTCGCTGCTGTACCGGCGGGCCCTCGGCGCGGCCCTGGACGCGGTGGACGCGGTGCGGGAGGGGCGGGCGCCGGGGGCGGGCACGGTGCCGGCCTGCCAGGAGGTGCGGCGGCTCGCCGGGTGACGGCGCCCCCGCCGTGGGTCAGCCCGCCGCCCGGCGGGGCCAGTTCCGCAGCGTCAGGTGCAGCGCGTCGATCATCCGGTCCCACGACGCCTCCAGGTCGCGCGGGGCGCCGAACGCGCCGGCGGACTCCAGGGCGCAGTAGCCGTGGAAGGAGCTGCGCAACAGCCGTACCGCGTCGGTGAGGTCGGGTTCCTCCAGGCCGTACGCGCGGAGCAGGCCGTAGGCGACCTCGGCGGTGCGGCGCAGCGCGGGGGAGCCCGTCACCGTGGCCTCGTCCAGGCGGATCTGGGCGGCCGCGTACCGTCCGGGGTGGGCGAGGGCGTAGCCGCGGTACGCGCCGGCGAACGCGGCCAGCGCCTCCTTGCCGGTGCGGCCCTCGACCGCCGCCGCGATCCGGTCGGTCATCTCGCCGCCCGCCAGCAGCGCCATCCGCGTGCGCAGGTCCCGCAGCCCCCGTACGTGCGCGTACAGGCTCGCGTCCTTGACGTTGAAACGCCGGGCCAGCGCGGACAGGGTGACGTTCTCGTAGCCGGCCTCGTCGGCGAGGTCGACGGCCGCCGCCACGAGGCGGTCGGCGGTGAGTCCGGCGCGGGGGATGCGGGCCTCCGGAGGGTCGGGCGGGCTTCGGACAGGTGAATGTAGCCGACCCGAGCGGGATGGTGGCCCGCCTGCGGCTGATCCGTGGTGGCGGCCGGTCCCCGACGGCCCGCAGCCGTCGTGCCGGCGGCACGCACCGGTCACCCCGCGGACGCACCCGGTTCACGCGCCCCCCGGATCCTCCATTGCGGCGCAGTACGACGAGGAGGCCAGTCATGGGTCACGGGCACGCACACGGACCGCACCACCATCACCACGACCACGGGCACGACCACGGGCACGGCGCGACCGCGCCCCTGCCCGCCGCCTTCGACACCTCCGTGCCCGACGAGGCACTGGACCCCGGGCAGGCGTCCCGCCGCGCCCTGCTGCGCCGGGCCGGACTGCTGGGCGCGGGCCTCGCCTCGGGCACCGTGCTGTCCGGCAGCACCGCCGCGGCCACGCCCGCCGCACCCGCACCCGCGGCGGGCGACCGCAGAGGCGGCGGCAGAGGCCCGGCCAAGGGCTTCCTGTGGCTCGCGGGCGACCACCACATCCACACCCAGTACAGCAGCGACGGCAAGTACCGCGTCGTCGACCAGGTGCGCCAGGGCGCCCGGCACGGCATGGACTGGCTGGTGATCACCGACCACGGCAGCGCCACGCACGCCAGGATCGGCGTCGAGAAGGTCAACCCGGACATCAGGCAGGCGCGCGCCGCCCACCGGGACACCCTCGTCTTCCAGGGCCTGGAGTGGAACATCCCGGCCGCCGAGCACGGCACCGTCTTCGTCCACCCCGGACGCAACGAGGTCGCCGTGCTCAAGCAGTTCGAGAACGACTACGACGGCGGCGTGAAGGGCGCGGGCGACTCCACCCCCGCCAACGAGGCCCTCGCCGTGGCCGGCCTCCGGTTCCTCGCCGAGCAGGTGCGGCGCCGCAAGGTCGAGGACGTGCTGATGCTCGCCAACCACCCCTCTCGCAAGGGCATCGACTCCCCGCACGAGATCCGCGCCTGGCGCGACGCCACCGGCCGGGACCGGCAGATCGCCGTCGGCTTCGAGGGCGCGCCCGGCCACCAGGCCGCCGGACTGCCCGGCCCGCTCGGCCCGGGCGGCGCCCGCGGCATCTACGACGGCAGCCCCGGCCCGAACTCCTTCCCCGGCTACCCGCTGGAGAGCTACCGCACCTGGGGCGGCTTCGACTGGATGACCGCCACCGTCGGCGGCCTGTGGGACAGCCTCCTCGCCGAGGGCCGCCCCTGGTGGATCACCGCGAACTCCGACTCCCACCAGGTGTACGCCGACACCACCGCCCGCGGCGCCGGCGACTTCGCCACCGACGGCCGCCACGGCGACCCGGTGTACGCCGGGAAGATCGACACCCGGCAGGGCGACTTCTGGCCCGGCCAGTACAGCCGCACCCACGTCGGCGCCGACGGCTTCTCCTACGCCGCCGTCATGGACGGCATCCGCGCCGGCCGCATCTGGGTCGACCACGGGCAGCTCATCAGCGGCCTCGACGTCCGGGTGTCCGGAGGCGGCCGCTGGGCCACGCTCGGCGGCGCCCTGCACGTCCGCAAGGGGACGAAGGTCACGCTGACCGCCGACGTGGCGCTCGCGGGCGGCCCCAACTGGGCCGGGTTCACGCCCGCACTGGCCCGCGTCGACGTCATCCAGGGCGACGTCACCGGCCCGGTGTCCGACCGGGACACGTTCACCGCGCCGACGGCGGCCGTCGTCCGGTCGTACGAGATCGGGAAGTCCGCGGGCAGTGTGCGGCTCACCTTCGACCTGGGGCGGGTCGACCGTCCCGTGTACCTGCGGCTGCGCGGCACCGACGGCAACCGGTCCGCCGTCGGGGTCATGGGCGCGAAGACCGACCCGGCCGGTCCCGCCCTGGACGTCGTGGGCGACGCCGACCCCTGGCGCGACCTGTGGTTCTACTCCAACCCCGTATGGGTGCTGCCGTCGTGACGGCGTACGCGCTCACCGTCGACGCGGGCGCGCGGGACCTGCGGACGGCGGACCACCTGCTGCACCGGCTGGCGGACCGGCTCGCCCTGCCCGCGGACACCGTCGGCTGCACCCACCTGGTGCGGGACGGCCGCCCGAGGGTCGTCGTGTCGCTGTCCCTGCCTTCGGCGTCCCTGCTGGACACCGTGCGGGAGCGGCTCGCGGAGGGGGAGCACGGCACCGTCTCGGCCGGACTGCCGGACCCGTCGGGGCGCGCGGTGCTCTATCCGGGGGCGTCCCGGCTCACGGGCACCCTGACGGTCGGGGAGCTGCTGGAGTGCTCCGCGATCGACCGGGTGACGGTGCTGGGCTCGCCCCTGCCGCCGGAGCCGGACGCCCGCATGGTGACCCGCGACCACGTACGGCCGCAGTGGCAGGGCGGTGCGCTGGTCCTCGCCGCCACCCCGGCCCTGGGGGACACCCTGGTGCCCTTCGAGGCGCCGGACCCCACCCCCTGCTGCGCGGACCACTGAGGACGCAGGGACGCGGGGGCCCACGGGCGCCCGCGTCCCGTCAGCCGCCCAGCACGCCCCGCACGAACGCGTTGCCGAACGTGCCCTCCGGGTCCAGTTCGCGGACCAGGGCGCGGAAGTCGTGCAGCCGCGGGTAGCGGGCGTGCAGCTCGGCGGGCGGGGCGGTGAACACCTTGCCCCAGTGCGGTCGCGGCGCGAACGGCGCCAGCGCCTCCTCCACCCGCCGCACCACCGGCAGCACCGCCGCCGTGTCCTCGATCCAGGTGAAGTGCACGGCCACCGTGTCCCTGCCGTACGCGGGGCCCAGCCACTGCTCCTCGGCGGCCACCGTGCGCACCTCGCAGGTCTGCAGCACCGGCGCGACCGTCTCCCGGACGCCGTCCAGGGCGCGCAGCACGTCCACGGCGGTCTCCCGGGGCAGCAGGTACTCCGACTGGAGTTCCGCGCCGCTGCTCGGCGTGAACTCCGCCCGGAAGTGCGGCAGCCGCTCGTGCCACGGACCCGGCGTCCCGAACTGCTCGGTGCAGTTCACCCCGGGCATCCCCGGCACGGGGTGCGCCTTCTCCGTCGCGGGCGCCGCCCACGGGAAGTCCGCGCGGGGCCGGTCGGTGCGGTGCTTCACCCACACCTGCCGGAAGCCCGGCTTCCGCCAGTCGGTGAACAGGCTCACGCTGTACGCCGCCGACATCACCGCGTCGAACGTGCCCGAGTCCAGGAGGTCGAGCGGCAGCTCGGTGAACACCCGCTGCTCCACCTCGTACGCCGGTTCCAGGTCCAGGGTGAGCGCGGTGACCACGCCGAGCGCCCCCAGCGAGGTGACCGCGCCGCCGAACCGCTCGTCGCCGCGCGCGAGGGTCACCGTCGAGCCGTCCGCCGTGACCAGCTCCACCGCGCGCACGGACGCCGACAGCGGGCCGTTGCCGACGCCCGAGCCGTGCGTGCCGGTGGCGACCGACCCGGCCACCGAGATGTGCGGGAGCGACGCCATGTTCGCCAGCGCCAGCCCGTGCCGGTGCACCTCGCGGGCCAGCTCCGCGTACCGCACCCCGCCGCCGACCCGTACCGTCCGCCCCTCGGCGTCCACCTCGATCAGCGGGGGCAGCGCGGCGAGGGACACGAGAACACCGCCCTCGCCCGCGTCGGCGATGCGGTTGAAGGAGTGGCCGCTGCCCAGCACCCGCACCCGGGAGGAGCCCGCGACCAGTGCGCGCAGCGCCTCGAGCGTGCGCGGCCGGTGCAGCTCCTCGGCGGCGTAGGTGATGTTGCCCGCCCAGTTGGTCACGCTCTCGGTCATCCCTCGTCCCTCCCGCCGGCGGACCCGTGGACGGGCCCCGACGGAACCTACCTCGGGAGTGAACCGCACCCGGTGGGGGGCCCCGCCGCCCCGGACGTCCGGCCGGGGGCATACCGTGAGGAGTCGTACGTCGGCACCGGGAGGAGAACACGCGATGGGCAGCCGTACCGCGCTGGTCGAGGATCTGATGGAGCGGTTCCCGCACGTGCCGCGCGAGGCCGTCTTCAAGGAGGACCTGCTGCGCGGCGGTGTGGCCTTCGACGCGTCCGCGCTCAGCGACAACGAGGGCGGCGAGGTCAAACCGAAGTCGTACTTCATCTTCTCCTTCGACCACGGCACCCTGCCGGAGCTGGGCGAGGCCGCGCTGCGCCGCCCGCCGGAGGAGATCATCCTCACCGGAGGACCGTACGACCTGCGCCGCACGGTCGTGTCCGTCCGCGTGAACCCGTCGTCCCCGTACCGGGTCGCCGCCGACGAGCACGGCATGCTCGGCCTCTACCTGGACGGCAAGCGGATCTCCGACGTCGGCGTGCCGCCGATGCCGGAGTACTACCGGCACAAGCTGTCCAACGGGAAGTCCGTGATGGAGGTCGCCCCCACCATCCAGTGGGGCTACCTGATCTACCTGACGGTCTTCCGCGTCTGCCAGTACTTCGGCGCCAAGGAGGAGTGCCAGTACTGCGACATCAATCACAACTGGCGCCAGCACAAGGCGGCCGGCCGGCCCTACACCGGCGTGAAGGACGTCGAGGAGGTCCTCGAGGCCCTGGAGATCATCGACCGCTACGACACGGCGAAGGCGTCCACCGCCTACACCCTCACCGGCGGCGCGATCACCAAGACCGTCTCCGGCCGCGACGAGGCCGACTTCTACGGCCACTACGCCAAGGCCATCGAGGAGCGCTTCCCCGGCCGCTGGATCGGCAAGGTCGTCGCCCAGGCGCTGCCCAAGGACGACGTGCAGCGCTTCAAGGACTACGGCGTGCAGATCTACCACCCCAACTACGAGGTGTGGGACGAGTACTTGTTCAAGATGTACTGCCCCGGCAAGGAGCGGTACGTCGGCCGGGACGAGTGGCACCGCCGCATCCTCGACTCCGCGGAGATCTTCGGCGCGCGCAACGTGATCCCCAACTTCGTGGCGGGCGTGGAGATGGCCGAGCCGTTCGGATTCAAGACGGTCGACGAGGCCATCGCGTCCACCACCGAGGGCCTGCGCTTCTTCATGTCGAAGGGGATCACGCCCCGCTTCACCACCTGGTGTCCCGAGCCGACCACCCCGCTCGGCAAGGCCAACCCGCAGGGCGCGCCGCTGGAATACCACATCCGGCTCCTCCAGGCGTACCGGCAGACCATGGAGGACTTCGGTCTGTCCTCGCCCCCCGGGTACGGCCCGCCCGGACCCGGCCGCGCGGTGTTCTCCGTCAGCTCCTTCATGGACAGCCTCCCGGCGGAGGAGCCCGTCGAGGCGGTCTGAGCGTCCGCCGCGCACCGCGGCGGACCAGGCAGGACGGAACAGGAAAGGCCGGAACCGAGACGTTCCGGCCTTTCCTGCGTATGGTCCCTGCGAGGGGTCGCGATACCGCCACACAAAGTGAAGACGGCGCTTGTCAGGTGTGTCGGGGACGTGCGAAGCTCTCGTCCACTGCCGCGAGGTTCCCCTCAACTCCACCCGCCGGTACGGCGAGTTGACCTCGCTCGTGGATGCAGGAGTCTCATGCCCGACCTGCCGAGCCCCCAGGACGCCGCCGAAGCGGCCCTGTTCTCCGAATGCTGGGACGCGGTGCTCTCCTACGCCGACCTGTGCACGGCGGGCTCCGACGCCGCCGCGGAACTGGCCCGGGAGGCCTTCGCCGAGGGCATACGGGAACTGCGCGCGGCCGAGTCGGGAAGCGTGCGCGGGACCGGCCGCCGTTCCTCCCGGCTGCCCCGCATCCCCCTGCTGCTGACCGCCGTACGGAACACGGCCGCCGGGTGGGAGAAGGAGGGGCAGGGGCACAAGCTCGACCCCGGCCTCCGGCTGTGGCTGCACTCCGAGGAGGCCGCCCGCCACACCGGGCCGCCCCTCGGACGCCCCATCGCCCTGCGGGGGTTGCGCGACCTCCAGCAGGCGGACGCCGAACTGCTGTGGCTGGCCGAGGCGGAGGCGCTGCCGTTGCCCCTGGTGGCTCGCCGGCTGGGTCTCGACCCGGCCACCGCGGCCGACGAACTCGCCCAGGTCGGCCGCCTGTTCCGGGACCGCTGCCACCGCAACCACCTCGACTCCCCGATGGACGCCGAGTGCCGCAGCTACGCCCGGCTGCTCGACGCCGTCACCCGCTCGCCCGCCGCGGACGCCCCCGAGGACCTGTCCCGGCACCTCGCCGTCTGCCGGCAGTGCGCGGAGGCCGCCGCCTGTCTGCGCCCGCACGGCGGCACCCTGCCCGGCGCGCTGGCCGGCGGCGTCATCGGCTGGGGCGGCCTCGCCTACCTGGAGCGCCGCCGCCGCGCCGCCGAGGTGCGGCTGGGCGCCGGGCACCCGGACGGCGCCGACCCGGACGCCGACGACCCGGTGGGCGGGCCCGGCCGCAGGGCGCGGGTCGCCCGGCACGGGCCCATGGCCGCGGCCGCCGTCGTCTCGCTGCTCGCGCTCGCGGTGTCGCTGATGCCGTTCGGAGACGGCGGGGATCCCGGGACCGCCGCCCCCGACAACGACCGCGGGGGTCCGGTGGCCGCGCCCGTGCCGTCACTGCCGCCGGCGGGCACGGCGCCGTCCGGTTCGCCGGACCCCTCCGTCCCCGCGTCCAGTGCCGCTGCCGCGCCGAGCAGCGCCCCGCCCTCCCGCACGGCGGACCCGACGCCCGAGCCCGACCCGGAGCCGCAGGGCACGTCCTCCGGCGCCGCCGCCACGCCGGGGGACGGCGGCCCCTCGCGGCCCGCCTGCCTGGTCGACTACGACGTGCTCGACCAGTGGCCGGAGGGCTACCAGGCGGCCGTCACCGTGACGACCCGGCACGCCCTGGACGGCTGGCGGGTCGGCTTCACCCTCCCCGACGGCCAGCGCGTCACCCAGATGTGGGACGCCTCGGTCCACCAGTCCGGCGCGCGGGTGACCGCCACCGCGCCCGACTACAACGCGAGCGTCGCCGCGGGCGGCAGACTCGCCTTCGGCTTCGTCGCGGCGAGGCGGGACACGGACGTCCGGGCGTCGGACTTCACGGTCGACGGGAGGGCCTGCGGGGTGGCGTGAGCGGTTGACGCGCTCGTGCCCGGCGGGCATGCGTGCCTCAAGGGTCTGGCGGAGGGCTGGCGCTGGGGGCCGCCCCCTCTGGGGGGAGGCACCCCGTGGGCGCCGGACTGCGCGAACGCCCGGGCTCACCGCAACGCGGGTCCGTCACACTCGTACGTCGCGTCAAAGGGCGGCGAGCCGCCCGGCCAACAGCTCGATCCGCCGCTCCGCGTCCTCCGCCGGCAACCGCCGGGTCGGGACAGCACCTGCGTGGCATCGCGGCCGACGCCGCGCAGAGTGCCGGAGGAGAGGCCGCGCTGGAACTCGGGGCCGGCACAGCCGATCCCGGGAGCGGGGCGGCCGCCGGGGTCCGGGGCGCCCCTTGTGGCCGGGCAGGGACGGCATGGCGGTGTCCGGTGGTCCGGACGGCCGCATCGACCGTGTCCTTCGAGCCGTCGGCCCGGACGACGTCCTCCGGCGTGAGACGGGTGAGCATCCCGCACCCCTCGACACCGTGGGCGTCGAGGGTGCTCCGGCCCACCGGTGAGGCGATGGCGGGCGCCGGGGCCGCCCACCCGGATGCGCCCGGGTTCGGGCTGTGCGCCAGGGATACACGTTCCATGGCAATCCACGCAAGACGCACCATTGCTGGAGGTAATAGTGGCTGCTGTGGTCAAGGACATGCTCCGTGCCTACCCCGCCGATCTGGGCGGTGTGGACAGGGAGAAGCTGGCGCGCTGTATCGAGGAGTGCCTGGCTTGCGCGCAGGCGTGCACGGCCTGCGCCGACGCGTGCCTGTCGGAGGAGACGGTCGACGAGCTGACGAAGTGCATCCGCACCGACGCGGACTGCGCGGACGTCTGTACCGCCACCGCCGCCGTGCTCTCCCGTCACACCGGTTACGACGCGAACGTCACGCGCGCCGTGCTCCAGGCGTGCGCGACGGTGTGCAAGGCCTGCGGCGACGAATGCGAACGCCACGCCGGCATGCACGACCACTGCCGCGTGTGCGCCGAAGCCTGCCGACGTTGCGAGCAGGCCTGCAACGACCTGATCACCTCCCTCGGCTGACTGGTCGGGTGAGTGTGTTTGCGGGGCCATGAGGGAGAAGTCCGGAAAGCAGGGTGCGGCAGGGCCGTGACCTCCTGCGCGGCTTCGGGCACACCCTTCCCGGGCGGTGATCCGTGGCCGGTGACCGGCAGCGGACGACGGCTGCGTCCGGTCATATCGGCCGGTGGTCCGTCCTCCGCGTGCCGTCGAGCAAGGGCCGGCCGAGACGTGTCGTGATGAGCTTGCGGACGGCGATCACACCGGCCGCGGCGGCGACACGCCCCCACGACGGTTCGTCGGCGAGCTTGATCAGTCCGGCAGCGGTGAGGAAGTCGAGCAGCACGCCCAGTGACGTGCGGAACCGGCCCACGGCCACGTGGGCCACGCAGGCGCTGAACAGCCCCAGGACGGTGGTGAGCGCGGCGGCGGTGTGGAGCCAGGGGGTCATCAGGCCGCGGTCTTTTCCCTCGCGTCGAGTTCGGCTCTTTCCTGGGCGATCTCCCGACCCAGGAAGTAGTTGAGCGCGGTACGGATCGCGGCGATCGCCGCCAGCTGCCCGATCTCCGCGAAGCTCGGCGCGACGGCCGTCCGCAGTACGTCACCGGCGAGCTGGAACTCCAGACCCAGGACGAGGAAGCGTCCGAGGCTGAGGCGGATGCGGTTGAAGCCGGACAGCTTGCGGTCGCGCCGTAGTCCGGCCAGGAGGAACTGCGCGAATGCCCAGACGGCTCCCACGAAGATGATCAGTGCGCCGGCGGACTCGACGACTCTGACAAGGAGCCCGATCACGTCGCGCAGCGTCGACTCGGGCAGGAGCTCCATCGACAAGGGCATGGTGAGGCCGGTACCCCGTCCTGCGGGCCGGCTCGCCTGCCGGGCACGGTTCTCACCCGGTCGCCGCCGGACGGCCGGTCTTCTGGTCCGACTCCCTGGGCGGCGCCTCGGCCCTGCCCTCCGCCCGGACTCCGGCGGCGTGGCGCGCGCCATCGTTCCGGGGCCGTCCGATGCGCGCATGGGGAGATCGCAGCGGTGGGACCCGCCCGGTACGACGGCCGGCCACGGCGTCACACCGCGGCCTGCTTCGCGCTGCTGGACGGCCGGCTGCGGCACTGGCAGCCGACGGTGTCCGTTCGCCCATCGGCGGCCGGTACGGCTGCGGCGGTGGGGGCGCGGCAGCCCTTGCCCGATGCCTGGCCCGCCTCAGACGGCTCCTCCCCGGCCGGCTCGGTGCACCCACCCGGGCGGAAGTACGGCAGCCATGGCCGAGGTCGCGGCAGTCTCCCGTCAGCGGCGCCGCGAGCCGGTCCGGCTCCCGTCACGACGCGTGCCGCGTCCACGGGGTGGTCGGCTGGAGCACGGCCTCGGTGAGCGCGCGGGACCTCAGCCGGGTGATCTCCTGGTAGCCGGGATCGGTCACCATGCGAACGAACGCCTCCCGGCTCGGATAGCGCACGAGCAGCACGGCGTCCCACGCCTGTCCTTGTCCGGCGACCAGGGGGGTGTCGCCGTCCCCGGCGTAGAGGAGCTCGCCCCCGTGCTGTCGCAGGAAGACCGCCGCACGACGTGAGTACTCCTCGTACGACGTGCGTCCGTCAGGCGCGAACCGCAGCAGGTTGAGCATGACGAAAGGCTCCCCGGGCTTCTGGTCACCGAGTTCCTGGAGGACTGCCTTGTGGGGATCGACAGTCATGAACGTCTCCTTGTCGTCGCGGGGTGGAGGGCGTGGGGGCGTCCGACGGACGGCTGGCACGAGGGTAGGTGACGACGGACCCAGCTGCATACCACCTGGTCGGTATGAGTTGCGCGGCCGGATGTGGCCGCGGCCCTCGCGGAAGCGGGCCGTGACCGCGGTGGTGGCGGGCGGGCCAGGTCTCGGCCGACGTGCTCCCGGTGATCGTGGGGCGGTAGAAAGGAGTCGTGCGTGAGAGCGAGGGCCCCGCGAGGGCGATGGACGATGTGGACGCCGTGACCCAGGCGGTGCTGACCGCGTCACGCCTGCTGGTCGCGGTGTCCGCGCGTTCCCTCGCCGAGGTCGAGGAGCGGGTGACGCTGCCGCAGTTCCGGATGCTGGTGGTGCTGGCCACGAGGGGAGCCACCAAGCTCGTCACGCTGGCCGAGCAGCTCCAGGTGGCGCCGTCCACCGCCATGCGCATGGTGGACCGCCTGATCGCGGCCGGCCTGGCGGACCGGCACGCCAATCCCCACAGCCGTCGGGAGACGCTGCTGCAGCTCACCGCCGAGGGACGGCGCACGGTCGAGAGCGTCACGGCTCGCCGGCGTACCGAGATCGCCGCCATCGTCGAAAGACTCACCCCGGTGCAGCGGCTGGCCCTGGTCGAAGCGCTCAACGCCTTCAACAGGGCCGGGGCGGAGCCCTTGGCGCCGGTCGTCGAGGACACGCAGGCGCATCCGCTGGGGTGGACGGGCGAACTGCCCGGCGCCCCGTGAGGCGGGCGCAAGGACCGATGCTCGCCGCAGGCAGGCACGCGCTCCCGTTCCCCACGGGCGCGGGCCGCTTCCGGTGCGTGTCCGCGCGGTCCCGGGCCGCTGAGCGGACGTGCCGGGAACGGCGCGGCCCGCTCCGGGTGCCGAGCCGGTCCCCCGGGCCGCCGTGGCCGTCCTGAGGGCTCCCGCCGCCGGGGCCCGATGGAGAATTTCTTTGCTCTATGCAAAACTACACGGACGGCTGGGCCTGGTGGCCCCGCCTGGAGTGCCGGGAAGTCTGGTCGGCGTCCGTCAAGGCGAACCGTCCGGAGGCCCGGCCATGCCACCGTCCCGTCCCGTGCCGCACGACAAGGCTGCCGACGGCGTCCCGCCCCGTCGGCACGAGCCGTTCCGGACGGGGGGCGCGACAAGACTCCGTGTCCGTTCCGGGACCGGCCACGGCCCCTCGTCCGTGCTGCGCCTGCTCCTCGACGGGGAGCTCGATGCGGACACCGCTGCCACACTGCGGGACGACCTGGCTGTACTTTCCGCGCGCTCGGCGGTCGCTTCGCTGGTCCTCGACCTGTCCGGTGTCACCTTCTGCGACCTGGCGAGCCTGTACACCCTGCGGGGCATCTGCCGGACCCTGCCGCTGGCCGGCGTCGACGTGCGGCTCGTGGAGCCCAGTGCTGCCGTTCGGACCGCTGCGCGAAGGGCGGGACTGGCCACTGATCTGGACGTGGACAGGGGCGGAGAGGAGCCGCCTCCTGCGGCACCGCCGTGAGGCGTCCACGGTCAAGCACCGGAGGCCGCCGAGGGGGACCGGCGGGCAGGCGGCCGGCTGCCCGCCGCCCGGTCGAAACACGTCGCGGTACGCACCGCGCGCAGACCTGCAGCATGACCACGACCCGAGAAGCGGTCGAAGCCCCGTCGCCGTCTCGGCCGGGTAGGACCGGTCCGATGCCAGCACTTCATCGGCGAAACTTTTGCATAGTCTAAAGCTGATGGAGGGATGTATGGAGAGAGGGGTCGGGCGTTTCGATGTCGTGAGGGGGCGAGAGCGCAGCGGAACGAACCGCGCGGTCGCCCGCGTGGACGGACGACCGCGAAGAGCGGGAAGCGCAGGAGCGCGCGCGGCGCTCCAGCGCGCCGGGCTGGTTTCTCCTGTTCAACCGGCGTGCACGCCGTGCCGGTTCCCTGAGTGCCGTACTCGCGCCGACGGGACGCGAAAAGAGATGGCGCGCGATCACCGGGGACCCTAGGCTGTGCCGTGTTCGCGAGGCGCTCCACACGTGGGCGCTGTTCGTCCGAGTCGAGGTTCCTGGGAGGTGTGACCGATGGCTGTCTCTGTGAGGGGCCGTGCCCGCACTCAGTCGTTCGTTTCGTCCACCTCCGTGGCCTCCGGCTGACCTCACCTCTTCTCGCGCGTGCCTGAACGCGCGCCGCCGGGGCCGCCCTTCGAAGGGTCTCCCTTGAACCTCTCCTCTCCTTCCGCCTCCTCGCACCCCCTCGCTCCCTACGGCTGGGACGAGCAGTGGGAGGACGCCTTCGCTCCGTACGCCGCGCAGGGGCTGGTGCCCGGGCGCGTGGTCCGGGTCGACCGGGGGCTGTGCGACATGGCCACCCCGGACGGCGTGATCCGCGCCGACACCGAGTACGTCGTCCCCCGCGACCCGATGAAGGTCGTCTGCACCGGTGACTGGGCCGCCGTCGACCCCGACGGCGCCCGCCCCCGCTACGTGCGTACGCTGCTGCCGCGCCGTACCGCGTTCGTGCGGTCCACCTCCTCCAAGCGGTCCGAGGGGCAGATCCTCGCCGCCAACGTCGACCACGCGGTCGTCGCCGTGTCCCTCGCCGTGGAACTCGACCTCGCCCGGATCGAGCGGTTCCTCGCGCTCGCGTGGGAGTCCGGCGCGCAGCCGGTCGTGGTGCTCACCAAGGCCGACCTCGTGCCGGACGCGGTGACCCGGTCGTACCTCATGCAGGACGTGGAGACCAGCGCGCCCGGCGTGCCCGTCCTCACCGTCAGCGCGCAGGACGGCGAAGGGCTCGACGTGCTCTCGGCGGTCGTCTCCGGCGGGACCTCGGTCCTGCTCGGGCAGTCCGGCGCCGGCAAGTCCACCCTGGCCAACGCCCTCCTCGGCGAGGACGTCATGGACGTCCGGGCCACCCGGGACGTCGACGGCAAGGGCCGCCACACCACCACGACCCGCAACCTGCTCCTGCTGCCCGGCGGGGGAGTCCTCATCGACACCCCGGGCCTGCGGGGCGTCGGCCTGTGGGACGCCGGCACCGGGGTCGGCCAGGTGTTCTCCGAGATCCAGCACCTCGCCGAGAGCTGCCGGTTCCACGACTGCGCCCACGAGAGCGAGCCCGGCTGCGCCGTCCTCGACGCCATCGAGGCCGGCGAGCTGCCCCGGCGCCGCCTGGACAGCTACCGCAAGCTGCTCCGGGAGAACCAGTACATCGTCGCCAAGACCGACGCCCGCCTCCGCGCGGAGATCCGCAAGGACTGGAAGCGCAAGGGCGCCCTCGGCAAGGCCGCCATGGAGGCCAAGCGGGGACGGCTGAGGTAAGAACACCCTGCCCGCCGGGCGCCCCGTGGGGCGCCCGGCGGGACGGCTCAGTCCGACTCCCGCAGTTCCAGGACGTACCGCGCCGTCAGCGCCACCGTCCGGTCCCCGTCCCCGGTCAGGGACCTCAGCGTGTCCGTGGCCGCCGGGCCCGGGATCTCGGCGAGGGCCTGTGTCAGCCGGCGGCGCGCGGACGGGTCCGGCGCGCCTCCGGCCAGACGGTCCGCCAGCGCCGCCACGATGCGGTCCGCCACCGCCGCGTCGCCCGCCAGCGTGCCCAGCGCGTCGGCGGCGTCGACGTCGTTCGCCTCCTCGACGACCATGCCGACCAGTTCCGGCATCGCGTCCGCCACCCCGCGCGCCCCCAGTTCCAGGGCCGCGGTCCGGCGTACGGCCGGGTCCGCGTCGCCGAGGGCGTCCCGCAGCAGTGCCGTCGCCCGCTCGCCCGGGACCTCCGCCAGGCATCGCGCCGCCCGCCCGCGCACCTCCGGCAGCGCCGACTCCAGCCCCGCCGCCAGCAGCTCGGGCCCCCGCTCGCCCGCCTGTGCCAGCGCCCACCGCAGGGCCCCGGCGACATGCGGGTCCGCCTCGCTCAGCACCGCCTCCACCAGCGCCTCCACCGGCACCGGCACCGTGTCCACCGACGACAGCGCCGCCCGCTGCCGCATCCCGGGGTCCCCGGAGCGCAGGTTCCGCAGCAGCGCGACGACCTGGAGGACGTCCTGCCAGTCGGCGGGTTCCGCCGCGTCGATCCGCTGGAGCCGCGTCAGCAGCTCCGTCTCCCGCGCGATCCTCTCCCGTGTCCGCCGGGCCAGGTCCGCGACGAGACCGGACGGCGTGAAGCCGGGATCGTCCAGGGCGCGGCCCACGTCCCGCAGCGACAGCCCCAGCGACCGCAGGCTCTCCACGTGGAAGATCCGCCGGATGTCCTCCTCCGTGTACGCGCGGTACCCGGCCGCCGTACGGCCCGACGGCCGCACCAGGTCCAGCGACTCGTAGTGCCGCAGCATCCGGGGGCTGACCCCGGACCGCCGCGCCACCTCACCGATCAGCACCCCTGCCTCACTCCTCCTGCCCGTCCGGACCCACGGCGTCCTGCCCGTCCGGGTCCCGGGCCTCCGGCCCCAGCGACACCACGCGCTTCGCCTCCTCCACCGCGTACGCGAACCCCGCCTCAGGGTCGCGCCGCAACCGCTCCGTGGCGAGCGCGTGCTCCCGCACCCGTGGGTCCGGGCCGGACGCCGCGGCCCGCACCGGTGCGACGGCCGGCTCGCCGAGAGCGATCAGCGCCCGGCTGAGACTGAGCTGCGTCTCCCTCCCACCCCGTCCGAGCTGGGACACCAGCACCTCCGCCAGCTCCGCCGCCTCGCCCTCGGGCACCAGCGGCACGGCCGTCCGCCAGGCGGTCCGCGCCACCTCGTCGTCCGGGTCGGTCAGCAGCGACCGGGTGATCGCCGGCCACACCCCAGGGTCCCCGATCTTGGACAGGGTGTGCAGCGCCTGACTCCGCGCCCGGGCGTGCGGCGACCGCAGCTCGGCCACCACCCGGGGCACCGTCGACGCCTCAGGGTGCCGGGTGAGCGCCCACGTCAGCATGTCCCGCACATGGAACACCGGTTCCACCCCGCACCGTTCCACCAGCGGCTCCACGAACTCCGGGTCCGGGTCCGAGCCGGCCGCGAGCGCCGCGCGCAGGCGCACCGAGGAATCGTCGTGCCGCAGTCCCGCGAGCACACGTGATGTTGTCGTCTCCGCCTTGGGCGTGGTCATCGGAGCACCTCCAGGCCCGCCAGTGAAGACCTTCTCACCGTGTCAGGGTCAAGCGCCGCCGCACGGGACCACCGCACGGGGCGCCGGATTCCCTGTCCGATTCCCGCCGGTCACGCCGCCCCCGCCGGTGGACACTGGACCGTGTGAGGGACGAGGACAGCAGGTACGAGGCGGTGCGCAGCCGGGACGCCCGGTTCGACGGCGCGTTCTTCTTCGCCGTCGAGACCACGGGCATCTACTGCCGGCCCAGCTGCCCCGCGATCACCCCCAAACGCGCCCACGTGCGCTTCTTCCCGACCGCCGCCGCGGCGCAGGGCGCGGGCTTCCGGGCCTGCCGGCGCTGCCGCCCCGACGCCGTGCCCGGCTCCGCCGAGTGGAACGTGCGGGCCGACACCGTGGGCCGCGCCATGCGTCTCATCGCCGACGGCGTGGTCGACCGCGAGGGCGTCGCCGGGCTCGCCGCGCGCCTCGGCTACAGCGCCCGCCAGGTGCAGCGGCAGCTCACCGCGGAACTGGGCGCCGGGCCGGTCGCCCTGGCCCGCGCCCAGCGCGCCCACACCGCGCGCGTGCTGCTGCAGACCACCGGGCTGCCGGTCACCGAGATCGCGTTCGCCGCCGGGTTCGCCAGCGTGCGGCAGTTCAACGACACCGTCCGCGCCGTGTACGCCACCACGCCCACCGGGCTGCGCGCCGCCGCGCCCCGCAAGGGGCGGGCCCGCCCCGGCGCCCCCACCGCCGGGGTGCCCCTGCGCCTCGCCCACCGGGGCCCCTACCAGGCGCGGCCTGTCTTCGACCTGCTGGAACGGGAGGCCGTCCCCGGCATCGAGGAGGTGACCGGCGTACCCGGCGCGCGCACCTACCGGCGCACCCTGCGCCTGCCCTACGGCACCGGCATCGCCGCCGTCGACGAGCGCCCGCACACCGGCACCGGCGCCCGTCCCGGCGGCTGGCTCGACGCCCGCGTCCACCTCACCGACCTCCGCGACCTGACCACCGCCGTGCAGCGGCTGCGCCGGCTGTTCGACCTGGACGCCGACCCCTACGCCGTCGACGAGCGCCTCGGTGCCGACCCCCGGCTCGCCCCGCTGGTCGCGGCCCGTCCCGGACTGCGCTCGCCCGGCGCCGCCGACCCCGACGAGGTGGCCGTCCGGGCGCTGGCGGGACGCGACACGGCCGCCGGACTGGTCCACCGCTACGGCAAACGGCTCGACGCCCCCTGCGGGAGCCTCACCCACCTGTTCCCCGAGGCCGCCGTCCTCGCCGAGGCCGAGCCCGGCGGCCCCCTGGGCGCGCTCGCCGCCGCCCTCGCCGACGGCGCCGTACGGCTCGGACCCGGCGCCGACCGGGACGCGGCGCGGGACGCCCTCGCCGCCGTGCCCGGCCTCGACGACCGTACGATCGCCGCGATCCGCACCCGTGCGCTCGGCGACCCGGACGTGGCCCCGCCGGGCCCCGGCGTCCCCGACAGCTGGCGCCCCTGGCGCTCGTACGCCCTGAACCACCTGCGAGCCGCAGGGGAGTTGGAGTGACCCTCATGACGACGACGTACTGGACGCACGTGGACGGCCCCCTCGGGCCGTTGCTGCTGACCGCCGCCCCGACCGGCGAGCTGACCTCGCTCACCGTGCCCGGACAGAAGAAGGCGACCGTGGTGCGGGACGACTGGACGCACGACCCCGGTCCGTTCCGGGAGGCGGAACGGCAGCTCGCCGCGTACTTCGCGGGCGACCTCAAGGACTTCCGGCTGCCGACGAGGGCCGTCGGCACCCCCTTCCGGGAGAAGGTGTGGGCCGCCCTGGACGACGTGCCGTACGGCGGGACCGTCACCTACGGGGAGATCGCCGCGCGCATCGGGGCGCCCCGGGCCGCCGTACGGGCCGTCGGGGGCGCGATCGGCGCGAACCCGCTGCTGATCGTCCGCCCCTGCCACCGCGTCATCGGCGCCGACGGCTCCCTCACGGGGTACGCCGGGGGACTGGAGCGCAAGGTGCGGCTGCTCACCCACGAGGGTGCGCTGCCGCGCGCGCAGAACCCTTGAAGGGCCGCTCAGCCCCAGAACACCGCGCCGATCCACGCCGCCGCGATCAGCTGGCAGGTGAACAGCTCCGTCAGCACACTCCACCCGCCCGACCGCATCACCGTGCGCACCGCCGCCTTCGCCTCCCCGCGGCGGCCGAGGCGCAGCCGCTCGTGGACGTACACCCCGGCGAGGAAGCCGGGGACCGCGCCGATCACCGGCAGCAGCACGAAACCGGCGAACGAGCCGCCGCCCGCGTACGCCAGCAGCCGGGCGTCCGCACCGCCCGCCCGGAGTCTGCGGGGCGGCAGCGCCCAGCGCACCACCTGCGACAGGAACAGCACCCCGGTCGCCCCCACCAGCACCCACCACGCGACCGCCCGCGGGTCCTTCAGCGCCCACCACAGGACCGCGGCCCACACCAGCCAGGACCCGGGCACCCCTGGCGCCAGCACTCCGCACAGACCGAGCAGGAGCACCAGTCCGGCCAGCAGGAGGTCCCACGCTCCCATCAGTCCAGGGTGCAGGAGGGCGCGGGACGGCGCAGACCGGAAGCGTGGCGTCCACGCGCGGGGCGGTGATTTTCCCGATGCCCCGTTTTCATCCGGCCCGTCCGGTGGACAATTGGGGGCATGAGTCAGCAGGGGGGAGGACCCGCCGGGCCCACCGGTCCCGGTCCCGAGGACGACTGGTGGGGCCGGCTCTACGACGACGCCTCCGACGACACGGGGCCGGCGCCCGCGGCCGATTCCCTGGACGACCGTTTCGCCTCCGCGGCGGGCGCGGTGAACGCGGGCGGGCCGTCCGACGCGGCCCGCCTCCCGCCGGACCCGGGCCCCCGGGACGTCCCCGGGACCCCGGTGGTCCCGGCCCAGCGGCAGACGCCGTCGCCGGAGGCCATGCCTCCCGGACCCTCCGCCGGTGCGTCACCCCGCGCCCTCTGGGAGCGCCCGCCCCCCACGGACCCGCCTCCGGCGCCCTGCCCGCCGGGGCAGGACACCCCGGCCGACGCGCCTCCCGCCCCGGAGCCGCCCCCCGGTCAGGCATCGGCGCCCTCGGCGCCCCCGCTCCCGGGGGTCTTCCCCCCGGGACCGGGCCGGCCGGCCGACGCGCCCGCCACGCCGAACCCGCCTCAAGGACCACCCTCCTCCGACGCCGCGCCCGCCGCCCCGCCCTCCCCTCCGGCACCCGGCGCTCCCGCCCCCACGCTCCCCGACCGGCCGCCCCCCTCCACCCCCTCCGGTCCCACCGCCGCCCCCGCCCACGGTTCATGGACCCCCGCCGCGCCGGAGGACCGGGCCGCTGCGGACGGTCCCGGGTCCAGGCTCGGTCCCCTCCCGCCCCCGCCCCCCTCCCGCGCCTACGTGGGCGCCCGTCCGCCCACCTACGACGCGGAACCCACCGCCCTCCCCGCCGCCGACCCCGACGACCTGGACGCGCTCGTCCCGGACACCGTGCTGGACGGCGCCCGCTACGGCGCCTGCACGCTGCGGGCCGCCTCCGTGCGCGGGGACTCCGCGAGGTACCGGGGCGAGCCCCGGCGCGACGCGCTGCTGACCGCGCGGTTCGGGGCGGGGGAGCGGGCGCTGGTGCTGGTGGCGCTGGCCACCGGCCTGCGGACCGCCCCCGGCGCGCACCGGGCCGCCGCCGAGGTCTGCCGCTGGATCGGCGCGGCGGTGGGCCGCAGCCACGAGCGGCTCACCGACGACATCCGGGCCGCCCGCCGCGCCGACCTCAAGGCCGGCCTGCACCGCCTCACCGACCGCAGCCTCGGCAGGCTGCGCGCCGGCGCGGCCGAGCAGGGCCTCGGCCCCGACGACCACGCCGCCGCCCTGCGCTGCCTGCTGCTGTCCGCCGACCCCGAGTGCCGCACCCGGGTGTTCTTCGGGGCCGGCCCCGGAGGGCTGTTCCGGCTGCGGGACGGCGAGTGGCAGGACATCGAACCGGAGGTCGCCGAGGTCAAGGGCGAGCCCGTGCCCGGCTTCGGCTCGCCGCCGCACGAGACGCCGGACGGCGACCGCCGCACCATGGACCTCGGCATCCCCACACCCCCGAGCCCGTACGAACCGGCGCCCGAACCGCCCCGCGAGCCCTTCCGTTTCCGTACCTCCGTAGCCCGCCCGGGTGATGTGCTGCTGATGTGCGGCACCGGGTTCGCCGAGCCCCTGCGCGGTGAGCCCGGACTCCGTGCCCACCTGGCCGACCGGTGGTCGGCTCCGGAACCCCCGGGGCTGACGGCGTATCTGGCCGATACCCAGGTTCGGGTGAAGGGGTACGCCGACGACCGTACGGTCGCGGCCGTCTGGGAGGCGTGAGCGCGCCCGGTGTGAATTCATGGATTCCGTCAGGCATCTCCGGCACCCGAGGGGCAGACGGGCATCATGGCCAAACAGAACATCGCGGAGCAGTTCGTCGACATCCTCGTCCGTGCGGGGGTCAAACGCCTGTACGGCGTGGTCGGTGACAGCCTCAACCCCGTCGTGGACGCCGTGCGCCGCAACTCCGCCATCGACTGGATCCACGTCCGGCACGAGGAGACCGCCGCCTTCGCGGCCGGCGCCGAGGCGCAGGTGACCGGCCGGCTCACCGCCTGCGCCGGCTCCTGCGGGCCCGGCAACCTGCACCTCATCAACGGGCTGTACGACGCCCACCGCTCCATGGCGCCCGTCCTCGCCCTCGCCTCCCACATCCCGTCCAGCGAGATCGGCCTCGGCTACTTCCAGGAGACCCACCCCGACCGGTTGTTCCAGGAGTGCAGCCACTACTGCGAGCTGATCTCCAGCCCCCGGCAGATGCCCCGGCTGCTGGACACCGCCATCCAGCACGCGGTCAGCCGTTCCGGCGTCAGCGTCGTCTCGCTGCCCGGCGACCTCGCCGACGAACCCGCCCCCGACCAGGCGCCCGAGACCGCCCTGGTCACCTCCCGGCCCACCGTCCGTCCCGGCGACGACGAGATCGACAAGCTCGTCGACATGATCGACCGCGCCGAGAGGGTCACCTTGTTCTGCGGCGCCGGCACCAAGGGCGCGCACGCCGAGGTGATGGAGTTCGCCGGGAAGATCAAGGCCCCGGTCGGCCACGCCCTGCGCGGCAAGGAATGGATCCAGTACGACAATCCGTACGACGTCGGGATGAGCGGGCTGCTCGGCTACGGCGCCGCGTACGAGGCGACCCACGAGTGCGACCTGCTGATCCTGCTCGGCACCGACTTCCCGTACAACGCCTTCCTGCCCGGCGACGAGGTGAAGATCGTCCAGGTGGACGTGCGGCCCGAGGTCATCGGCCGGCGCTCCAAGCTGGACCTCGCGGTGTGGGGCGACGTGAAGGAGACGCTGCGCTGTCTCACGCCCCGGGTGCGCACCAAGGACAACCGCAAGTTCCTCGACCGCATGCTGAAGAAGCACGCGGACGCGCTGGAGGGGGTGGTGAAGGCGTACACCCGCAAGGTGGACAAGCACGTGCCGATCCACCCGGAGTACGTGGCGTCCGTGCTGGACGACCTGGCCGACGACGACGCCGTCTTCACCGTCGACACCGGCATGTGCAACGTCTGGGCGGCCCGCTACATCTCGCCCAACGGCCGCCGCAGGATCATCGGTTCGTTCTCCCACGGCTCGATGGCCAACGCGCTGCCGATGGCGATCGGGGCGCAGTTCACCGACCGGGGCCGGCAGGTCGTGTCGATGTCCGGCGACGGCGGATTCGCCATGCTGATGGGCGACTTCCTCACCCTCGTCCAGTACGACCTGCCGGTGAAGGTCGTCCTCTTCAACAACTCCTCGCTGAGCATGGTGGAGTTGGAGATGCTGGTGGCCGGGCTCCCGTCGCACGGCACGGCGATGAAGAACCCCGACTTCGCCGCCGTGGCCCGCGCCTGCGGAGCCCACGGGGTGCGGGTGGAGAAGCCGAAGGAGCTCGCGGGCGCGCTGAAGGCCGCGTTCAAGCACAAGGGGCCGGCGCTGGTGGACGTCGTGACCGACCCCAACGCGCTGTCCATCCCGCCGAAGATCAGCAAGGAGATGGTGACCGGGTTCGCCCTGTCCGCGTCCAAGATCGTGCTGGACGGCGGGGTCGGCCGGATGGTGCAGATGGCCCGCTCCAACCTGCGCAACGTGCCGCGCCCATAGCGGTGTTCAGCCGCCGCGCGGACGCCAGGAGCGGTTCAGCGTGTCGTACTCGTAGTGCGGCAGGCCCTCGACGGCACTGGTGCGGAACGGACGGCCCCGGTCGTCGATCCGCACCGTGCCGGCGCGGCCCTGCGAGGACCAGTCCAGCTCCAGGTACCAGCGGCAGTCGCAGCCCTCGGTGCGGGCGGTGACCAGCAGCACCTCGGGGTCGGCCGCGGACACCCGGTACGGCATCCGGACCGCCGGGACCGGTGTGCCCGTGTCGTTCCCGGCGACCGCGCGGGCGATCGGCCGGTCCTTGTCCAGGTCCACGTCGAAGTAACGGGGGGTCAGCGCGCCGCCGCAGCCCTGGTCCATCGCGTACGCGGTGCCGGGCGCCGGTTCCGAGCGGCCGGCCACGCGGACGCGCAGCGCCGTGAGGACGACGGCCGTGTCGGACCTCCCCTGCACCGACAGCTCGACGAGGGTCTCCCCGCCGTGCACGGCGTCCTGGGCGTCCGCCCAGGTCCGGGCGTCCTGCGGGACGGGCGGCGGCGGCACCCGGGCGGGCGGCTTCGCCACCACGTAGTCGTGCCCGCAGCCGTGCGTCCAGGCGTGGGAGTCGGCGGACCAGGTGAGGGGCGGCGGCCCCGCGGGCGCCCTGTCCGGTGCGGCGGGCGAGCCGGACGGACGCCGCGCCTCGGACGCCTCGCCGTCCCCGCCCCGCCCGGCGGGGGCGGACCCGGAGGGGGAGGGGGAGCCGGACGCCGAGGCCGAGGGGGACCCGGCCGGAGCGACGGACCGCGCGGACCCCGCACCGTCGCCGGCGCCGCCTTCGGCTGTCTCCTCCGTCGCCCCGAGGGCCTTGCTCCCGGCCGCCGCCCGCCTGTCGTCCGGCAGGAACGACAGACTCCCGACGGCGGCGAGCAGCGCACACACGGCAGCGGCGGCCACGGCCGCCCGCCTCCGCCGCCGGCGTCGCCCCGTGGGCACGTCGCCGTGGCCCGCGGGCCCCCGCACGACGTGCCCGTCACCCCCGCTCGGCCCCTCGGGGTGGCCTGAATCGTTCGCCTGGTCGGTGGCGCCTGGACCGGTGGCGCCTGGACCGGTGGCGCCTGGACCGGTGGCGCCTGGACCGGCGGCGCCCGAACCGGCGGCGCCCGAACCGGTGGTGCCTGGACCGGCGGCCGGAGCGCCGTTCCCCGGGACGTCCGGCCCTGAGCCGTGCCCCGGGGCGCCGGACCGCCGCCCGGCCGTGCCGGGTGCCGCACCGGGCGGGTCCGGGGTCTTTGCGTCCCGGGCCGCCCCGCCCCGAGGCCGGCGCCGTGCCTCCGCCGCGCGGAGCCAGCGGCGGTGGAGTTCGAGGCGTTCCGCGTCCGTCGCGCCGCACAGGGCGGCGAAGCGTTCGACCGGGGCGAAGTCGGCCGGGACCGCGTCGCCGGCGCAGTAGCGGTGCAGGGTCGAGGTGTTCATGTGGAGACGGCGGGCCAGCGAGCCGTAGCTGCGGTCCGTGCGTCCCTTCAACTCCCGCAGCAGCGCCGCGAACCGCGTCACCTCGTCCTGTGCCGACACCGGCTCCGTCTCCCCGTGGCTCGTCCGTCCCGACCGGCCGGGCGCCTGGGACGGGCATCCCAGGCACCCTGTATCACTGCACGTCGGACGGGATGGGATGGTTCCATGCCGGGGGACCGGGCGGTGGCGCTTGCGCCGGTCGTCCGTGACGGCGGATGCTCTGACCACGGCGAACCGCCCCGATGGCCCGGACGGGCCGTCCCGGCCGTCGCGGTGCACGCCTCGCCATTCCACCACGCACACCCCACGGGGGACACCCATGCCCATCCGCACCCGTGCCGCGGCGCTCGCCGCGCTCACCGTCACCGCCCTCGCCGTGGGCGCGGCCGCCACCGCACCGGCCGGCGCCGCCCCGGGCGAGGCCGCGCAGAAGCAGGCGTCCGCGCAGAGGAAGGCGGACGCCCCCAGGTTCCTGGCGGCGTCCGAACTGCCCCCGCACCCGACCGGCTGGACCGCGGGGCCGGTCACCGACGGCTTCCCGGAGCAGCTCGCGTACTGCCTGGGCGAGGGCGTCCCCGCCCACGACCACCGGCACCGCCTGTTCCACACGGAGCTGGACACCAGCGCCGCGCAGGTCACCGTGGTGACCGGGTCCGCCGCGAAGGGCGAGGCGCTGGCCGCCCGGCTGAACCGGGAGATCCGCACCTGCGCGGACCGGCTGGAGCGGACGTACCCGGAGATCGAGGCCGAGGGCCGGTTCTTCGGCACGCTGCCCGTCGAGGAGGGGGCGACGGTGCACGGCCTGCACACCGAGACGTCGTACGGGGCCACGGACGTCCACCTGCTGTCCGTGGGGCGTGACGGCCGCACCGTGACCGTCGTCGGCTGGGGGCAGACGGGCGACTTCGACGACGCCCCCCTGGCGGCGTTCGGGAAGACCGCGAAGAAGGCGGTCACCAAGCTCCACTGAGGTTTCCGAGCTCCGCGACCACTGCGGGAAAGCCGGGGCCGTCCTCTCGCCACGGGGGTCGGGAGGACGGCCCCGCGCGGTTGCGTGGCCGTTGCACTTCGGCCAACAACGGCTCGCGGCCGCTCCGCATGACTGCCGCGTGAACGACCGGGCAAGCATTCCCGTGTAGGCGTTCGAGCAGGTGGGGGAAACGGCATCGGCACGCGGGCGGGGGTCATGAGAAGTCAGGCTTCGGCGGATCGGCTGAGGCGCACACTGGGGCGTGCGGATCTGCGGGCGGTGGCCGAGTCCCGCCGCGCCCTGCGCGAGCTGTTACGTCACCGGTGCGATCCGGAGCGGTCCGCGGTCGCGGAACTGCTCACCAGCGAACTCGTGACGAACGCCCTCGTCCACACCGACCGCGAGGCGGTCCTCACCGCGGACGTCGGCCCCTGGGGACTCCGCGTGGAGGTACGGGACTTCACCGCCCGCGAGCCCAGACCGCGCCCGCGGGACGGCAACGACGGCACCAACGGACGGGGCCTGGTCCTGGTCGAGTCCCTGGCCGACGCCTGGGGCGTCCGCAGGCACGGGGTGGGCAAGTCCGTCTGGTTCGCGCTCGGACCGGAGGCGGACGCCGACGCGGCGTGAGGGACGCGGTTCCCACCGCGTCCCTCACGCCGCGTCGCGTCGTCGTACGGACGTCAGCCGAACTGCTGCTCCAGATCCTTGAGCTTGCGCTCGAGGCTGTCCAGACGCGGCAGCGCCTGGGTGTCGTCCTCGGCCGTGAGATCGACGGTCACCGCCTCACCGCCGGAACGGCGGACCGGCTGCAGGGAGGGACGCGGGGCCTGTGCGGGCAGGGCCTCCGGCGCCGCTATGGCAGGCTCCGCGGCGACCACGTCGGAGTCCCGCTCCACCGTGGTCTCCAGTTCGCGCCCGCCCCGGCCGCCGCCGAACCCCCGGTGGCCGCGGCTGATCGCCTTGAGCCGGGCCCGCTCCATGCGCTCCTGCTCCCGCCGGCGCCGCTTCTCCTGGTCCTTGCGCGCCTTGTCCTCGCGGACCTCCTCGACCGCCTCCTCGAGGCTGCGCACGCCCTCCAGCAGCATCAGCGACCAGGCACGGTAGGTCTCCCGGGGCGCGCGCAGCCAGCGGACGATGCGGATCTGCGGCAACGGCCGCGGCACCAGGCCCTGTTCGCGCAGTGCCGCGCGGCGGGTCTGCTTCAGCGCCCGGTCGAAGAGCACCGCGGCGGACAGGGACATGCCCGCGAAGAAGTGCGGGGCGCCCGCGTGGCCGGCGCCGCGCGGCGCGTGGACCCAGTTGAACCAGGCCGCGGCGAAGGCGAACGTCCACACGAGTATGCGCGAGCCGAGGGCCGCGTCCCCGTGGCTGGCCTCGCGCACGGCGAGCACCGAGCAGAACATCGCCGCGCCGTCCAGGCCGAAGGGGACGAGGTACTGCCAGCCGCCGGACAGGCCGAGGTTCTGCTCACCGAAGCCGACCAGGCCGTGGAAGGACAGGGCGGCGGCCACCGCCGCACAGCAGAACAGCAGCACGTAGGAGACGGTGCCGTAGACGGCCTCCTTGCGCCTGCGGCGCTCCTCGCTGCGCTCCCACGAGTCGTCGGCGCTCGTGTCCTTGACCGAGGAGCGCTTGCCGCGCGCCAGCACCGCCACCGCCGCCAGCATGCCCAGGAGCAGTACGGCGCCCGGAAGCAACCAGTTCAGCGATATGTCGGTCAGTCTCATCTAGGGGTCCCTTGCATTGGGATAGGGCGTAACGCCCGCCATAGTGGCCCAATCCCGGCGGTCCTCAGGGGGTTTCGGGGCAAGAGGCCGCCAATGAAGTGCGAGGGGGGTGCCCTGGGCGGCTCAATGCTCGAACTGCCGCATGAGGAGCGGGAGTTGAGTTCGAATAAGACTACCCGTACGGATGGTTCCGCGGGGAACCGCCGCGAGCGGTGAGGACATTGTGAAGTGCTCGTGACCTCCGCGGCACCGCATCGCCGCCCCTCACGCCAGGCGGGACGGCGGGGCGTCCGGACGATCTTACGCCACCGGCCGCCCCGCCCTTCTCGACGTCGTGTCAACCGGCCTGTGCGACCAGTTCCTTCTCCCGGTCGCGGGTCCGCGCCGGAGCCTGTTCCTTGGCGCAGGTGCGCGGGCAGGTGGCACAGATGTCCGCCGGGCGCAGGGTGTAGAACATGCAGCAGCTCACCCGGTCCCGGGTGGCGGCGGCCGGCTCCCCGCCGGGGCCGGACGGCCTGCGGAACGCCGCCGCGCCGACGTACGGCTTGGTCGCGCCCGGCAGCAGCAGCTCCAGCTCGCGCACGGCCCGCTCCTCCTCGCCGAGCAGCTGGGCGACGTACCAGAGGCTCTCGACGATCTCGTCGGTCGCCATGCCCCACAGCGCCCGGCCGCGCCGGCGCATCCGGGGGCCGAAGCCGGCCAGCACGGGCTCCAGGTGCTCGGCGACCGCCGCGCGCACCTCCGCCCGCAGCGCCTCCTCGTCGGGCACGACCCGCGCGCCGGGAAGGGCGGCGGCGGGGTCGTCCGGCAGGCAGGCGAAGCCGGCGGGGCGCACGGCCATGCGGCCGACGGCGAGCCCGGCCGCGCCGCGGTCGAACGAGACGTGCGTCACGGGGTAGCGCGGGACCCGGCGGTGCAGGAACCACGGCACGGTGATCAGCAGGCAGGCCGGCCAGGCGTAGCGGTGCAGGCCGAAGCTGGCGACGACGTCCGGGCGGGCCCGCATGCCGTAGTCCCGCCGCACCTGGGTGTCGTCCCGGGCGAGGAAGGCCTCGAGGGCGTCCCCGCCTGCGGCGAGGTCGGCGGCGGCGACCCAGCCGCCGCCCCGGGGGACCGCCTCTCCGGCGCCGAGTTCGGTGACGGCGAAGGCGGGGAAGACCTCCGCCAGGCGGGCGTACGCGTCCGCGACGGCCGAACCGGGCACGGCCATGGGACCACCCCTTCACGTCTCGTGGAGTCGGGCAATAAAAAGGTAAGCCTCACCTTACCCAACATCGCGGAGATGTGAACTGGCGTCCGATGCGCTTAGGGTTCTTGACGCGCAGGCGCCGGCCCGTCGTAATACCCCAAGTACCGACACGTCCGCAGGAGGACCTTGTGAAGCAGGGCACGCAGGGCTTCGCCGGGACGACGGGCGAGGCGGCCGAGGCCGCCCGGCCGGCGGGGAACCGCTGCCGGGTGCCCGCCCAGCCGGCCGCCGCGGAGGCGGACCGGCGCCGCGACACCGGGCGCGACCGCTTCCGCGACGACGCGGACGGGGCCGGCCGGGGCTCCGCGCGCGGTGAGCACACGCACGGCGAGCCCGCCCCGCCCCGTCCCCGGCCCGCCGTCCAGCGGTCGTCCGTACGCGGCCAGGTCCTCGCCGCCCTGCGCACCGCGCTCGTCTCCGGCGACCTGCGGCCCGGCGAGGTGCACTCGGCGCCCGTGCTGGCCGAGCGCTTCGGCGTCTCCGCGACGCCCGTCCGCGAAGCCATGCAGCAGCTCGCCCAGGAGGGCGCCGTCGAGGTCGTCCCGAACCGGGGCTTCCGGGTCGTCGAGCGCAGCGCGCGGGAGCTGGCCGAGCTGGCCGAGGTGCGCGCCCTGATCGAGGTGCCGGTGATGCTCCGGCTGGCCCGTACGGTGCCGCCCGAGCGGTGGGCCGGACTGCGCCCGCTCGCCGAGGCCACCGTCCGCGCCGCGTCCGACGGCTGCCGCGCCACGTACGCCGACGCCGACCGCGCCTTCCACGGTGCGGTGCTGGCCCTGGCCGGGAACGACCAACTGGTCCGGGTGGCCGAGGAGTTGCACCGCCGCGCGCAGTGGCCGCTGGTGGGCGGCGCCCCCGGCGGCGGCAGCCGCGCCGAGCTGGTCGCGGACGCGCATGAACACACCGCGCTGCTCGACGCGCTGATCGCGGGCGATCTGGACGTGGTGCGCGCGCTGGTGGGAGAGCACTTCAACGGCGCGAAGTGAGGGGAGCGCTCTGAGCGCCCCCGGTCATGCCTCGGGGCGCTCCCCGGCCGTGCCTCCGGACACCCCCGCACGCCCTCGCACGCCCCCTGAGCCCCAGGTTCACCCGAAAGCGGCACCCGTGGCGTGCCCTCACGCCGTGGCCGCGTCCGTCTGCGGCGGGGCCAGGCGGTGGGCGAGCCAGGTGGGGACGCCGCCCAGCAGGCGGAACAGGCGGCGGGCCTCCTCACGCAGCCGCGAGGCCTCCGGCTCGGTCTCCGTGTCCGCGAGCGAGACCAGCGCGGGCGCCGTGCCGACCAGGTAGCCCAGCTCCTCCCGGATCCGCAGCGACTCCGCGAACCCGTGCCGGGCCTCCGTCAACTCGCCCTCGCGCAGAGCCAGTCCGGCGAGATGCCGCCAGGTGGCGGAGAGCAGCAGCGGGTCGGCGTGGGCGGTGGCGCCTGCGTGGGCGCGCCGGTAGGCGGCGCGGGCCGCCTGCGGGGAGCGGGTGAGGTTCTCCGCGATGAGCCCCCGCCGGAAGTCCAGCAGCGGCCGCCCCGGCGCCCCCGGCGCGATCAGCGCCGCGGCCCGGCCCAGCGCGGCACGCGCCTCGTCGGCCCGGTCCCGGACCTGGAACAGCGTGGCGGCGTAGGCCAAGTACCCGCGTTCACAAGCGGCGGCGCCGCGCTCGTCGTCGGTGTGCGCCAGTGCCTCGGCGGTGCGCAGCGCGTCCTCCGCGTCCTCCCACCCCGTCTCGGTGTACAGGCACCGCTCCACCAGCAGCGATGCCCGTTGCAGGGCGGCCCGGGGGGTGGCGGGGGCGAGCAGCGCGGCCGCGTCCGCCCAGCAGGCGCGGGAGCGCAACCGCCACACCGCTGTCTGGAGGGGATCGTCTTCGGCGGTCGTTCCGTCACCGGACATGGCGGTGTGCGCCACGTTGCCCTCCCCGAGCACGCCATCGAGCTGTTGAGTGGTGGCCGCATCTCAGCACGAACCACCGGGCCCGGCCAAGAGGGCGGGTGAAGGATTTCACAAAGTCGTGGGGCGTGGGACGGAACCGGGGAGTCCGGGTCGTGGGTCAGCTCATCCGCAGGGCCAGGAAGAAGTCCAGCTTGTCCTCCAGGCGCGACAGGTCACGGCCCGTCAGCTGCTCGATGCGGCCGACGCGGTAGCGCAGCGTGTTGACGTGCAGGTGGAGGCGGGTGGCGCAGCGGGTCCAGGAACCGTCGCAGTCGAGGAACGCCTCCAGGGTGGGGATCAGCTCGGCGCGGTGCCGGCGGTCGTACGCGCGCAGCGGGTCCAGCAGCCGGGCGGTGAACGCGCGCCGCACGTCGTCGGGGACGAACGGCAGCAGCAGCACGTGCGAGGCCAGCTCCTGGTGCCCGGCCGCGCAGACCCGGCCGGGGCGCGCCGCGGCCACCCGCCGCGCGTGCCGTGCCTCCTCCAGCGCGCCGCGCAGCCCCTCGGCCGAGTGCACCGCGGCGGACACGCCGACGGTGAGCCGCCCGTCGCCGTCGAGGCCCGCCGTCAGCGGTCCGCGCACGGCCTCCAGCAGCGCGTCGGCCGGCACGCCGGGCCCGGCCTCGTCGTGCTCGTCGGTCACCGAGGGCAGCGGGAGGAGGGCGACCGCCTCGTCCCCGGTGTGCGCCACCGCGATCCGGTCGGACGGCTCGGGTCCGGTCGCCGCCGGGTCGACCAGGATCTCCTCGAGCAGCGCCTGGGTGACCGGGCCGCCGTCGCGGCGCCCGTCCTCCCACTCGATCCGGGCGACCACGACCTGCCAGTGCGGCGCGGTGCCGAGACCGGGCACCAGCACCGGCGCGGCCACCCGCAGACGCGCGGCGATCTCCGCGGGCGCGGCGCCCGTCTGCGCCAGCTCCAGCACCTCCTGCGCGAGCCGCCGGCGCACCGTGCGTGCCGCGTCCCGCCGGTCCCGCTCGACGGCGATCAGCTGGGTGACGCCCTGGAGCAGGTCCAGCCGCTCCTCGGCCCAGTCCCCGGCGTCCGCCTCGACCGCCAGCAGCCAGTCCGTCAGCATCGTCTCGCGCGGGTCCCCCGGCTCCGCCGTGCCGTGCCCGCTGCCCCGCACCGGGAACAGGCTGTACGTCGTCCGGTCCAGCACCACCCGGTGCGGGCCGTGCCGTCCGGTGCGCACGGCCGCCAGGTGCTCCGCCGCGAGCCGCGCGCACGCCTCGGCGTCCAGCGCGGGCGCGGCGCCGCGCGCCCCCGCGGTCCCCTTGGGCGCCGCGATCAGCCGGCCGGTGGGGGAGAGCACCCAGGCCCGCAGGTCCAGGTCGGAGCCGAGCAGGTCGAGCACGACGTCGGGGCCGCCGCCCGCCGGGCCGGAGGTCATCATCCGCCGGTGCCGGTCCACCACGGCCGCCAGGTCCCCGGCCCGCTCGCCGGACACCTGCCGCACGACGTGCTCGGTGACGGTCGCGAACGCCACCGACTCGTGCACGGCGAACAGCGGCAGCCGGTGCCGCGCGCACGCCACGACCAGGTCGTCCGGGACGTCCCCCAGCTCCGCCTCGCCCGCGGCCAGCGCCGCCACCCCGGCCTGCACCAGGATCCGTACGAACCGTTCGGAGTCGGCGGCGTCGCGGCGCCAGGCCAGACCGGTCAGCACCAGCTCGCCGCCCGACAGGTAGCGGCTGGGGTCGCGCAGGTCGGTGGTCATCACCCCGCGCACACTGCGGTTCAGCTCGTCCTCCCCGCCGAGCAGCCTCAGGCCCAGCGCGTCGGTGTCCAGCAGTGCGCGCAGCCGCATTCTCGTCGCCGCCGTTCCTTGTCTCGGTACCCGTGGGCGGGTGAGGGGATGGTCGAAGGAGGCCCGTGGGACCGGCCGGCCGGCGCGGTCCACCGGCTCCCGGTCGGCTCCCCGGCTCACCGGAGGAAGACCGGAAGACTGCCGGAGCTCTTCGTTCATACGAATCTACAAGATGCCTGCGTTGGCCAGCCAACTCCTTCATGGTTTCCGTGGCTGACCCGGGCGGAGTACGCGGCGGTGTACTGGACGCAGCGCGCGAGAAGAGCACATGAACGAGCCCGGCCCGCCGCACACGGATCGGCTCGATCCGCACGCCTCCACGAGACGGAGAAGAGAGCCGGTCGTGGCGTCCCCGACACCCCGGCCACGTCGGCCGACGTCCTCGAACTCGCCGACGACCACGCCCCGTACGGCCTCCGAGGCGTCGGTGAGGCGCCCACCCTGTCCTCCGCCCCGGCCGTCCTGGCAGCGATCCGCGCGGCGACGGGCCTGGAGCTGAACAGGACCCCGGTACGCCCGGAGCACCTCACGGGCACGGCCCGGGACCGACCTCCGCGCGGTTCAGTCCCGCCGCAGCAGCCGGCCGACCGCCCGCCCGAACACCGCACGGCCCGCCCGCGCCAGCAGCGCGTCGCACGCGGGCGGGAGGAAGCGCACGCGGATGTCCTCCCGCCACACCACCCCGCTGCGGCCGCCGGGGCCCGGACGGACCTCGATCTCCGCCCAGCCCAGGACGACCCGGCCGCGCTTCTCCAGCCGGCAGAACCCGGGGGAGCCGCCTGCCGGGGGCCGCCACGCCGTGACCTCCATCGGGTCGTCGAAGGCCAGCGGGCCCACGCCCGTGCGGGCGACGAAGACGGTGCCCTCGCCGGTGGGCGGGGGAGTGGTGACGGTGACCCGGGTCAGCGGGACCACCTCGCCGTGCCGGGACCACGTGGTGAGCCGGCGCCACGCCTCGTCGGAGGGCAGGGACGCCGAGCGCTCGAGCTGGAAGGTGGCCACGGGCCGATCCTAGGGAACCCCGCCGCGTCCCGCCGTCCGCTGGTCCGAACGGCTGAACCGCGCTCCGCGACCGCTCCCCGCACCCTCCCGCCGCCCGTCCCGCGTCCTCCCGCCGCCCGTCCCGCGTCCTCCCGCCGCCCGTCCCGCGTCCTCCCGCCGCCCGTCCCGCGTCCTCCCGCCGCCCGCCCGGCGCCCTCCCTCTCCGACCTGCGCGCTTCCCCGCCTCGGTGCACGCTGGTGCAGAACACCGCATATACACGCAGAGCGGGACAGGACGTGGCCCATGGTTTGGAACCGGTACGGGTGCGGCACCCGCTCCCCGCAGTGCCAGCCCGACACAGGGACGGAGCCCACTCCCCATGCACGACCCCGGTGACCACGCCCCGTTCCCCGGGCGCCGCCCCACCCCCTCCGGCCCGCGCCGCACGACCGGGCCGGGCGCCGGGCGCGGACGGAGGGCGCCGCGATGACGCCGTACGCCGTCGTGATCCCCACCCTGGTGCGGGACACCCTCGCCGACTGCCTCGCCGCGCTGGCCGCCGCGCACGGCCCGCGCCCGGAGCGCGTCGTCCTGGTCGGCGACCGCCCCCCGACGTCCGTCTCCGACCCGGCGCCCCTGGAGCACGCGCTGACCGTCCTCGGCGACCTGCGCGCCCGCACCACCGTGCTGCCCGGGGAGGTCCGCGGCCCCGCCGCCGCCCGCAACACCGGACTGCGCGCCGTCACCGAGCCCTGGGTGGTCTTCGTCGACGACGACGTCCAGGTGGGGCCGCACTGGTGCGCCCAGCTCCAGCGGGACCTCGACGAGGCGACGCCCGACACCGCGGGCGTGCCGGGCGTCATCACCGTGCCGCTGCCCGGCGGACGCCGCCCCACCGACGGGGAACGCGGCACCGCGGGACTGGCCCGCGCCCGCTGGATCACCGCCGACATGGCCTACCGCACCGACGCCCTGCGCCGGGCCGGCGGCTTCGACGAACGCTTCCCCCGCGCCCACCGCGAGGACGCCGACCTCGCGCTGCGGCTCCTCGACGCCGGCTGGCGCATCCGCCGGGGCCACCGCACCACCCTGCACCCCGTGCGCGCCGCCTCCCGCTGGGAGTCGGTCCGCCGGCAGCGCGGCAACGCCGACGACGCCCTGATGCGGCGGCTGCACGGCCCCGACTGGTGGGACAAGGCGGTCGCGCCGCGCGGCCGGATCCGCCGGCACGCCGCGATCACCGCCGCCGGCGCCGCCGCCTGCGCGCTCGCCGTCACCGGGCACCGCAGGGCCGCCGCGGCCTGCGCGGCCGGCTGGGCGGCCGGCACCGCCGAGTTCGCCCGCGCCCGCATCGTGCCCGGACCGCGCACCCCCGACGAGGTGGCGACCGTGCTCGCCACCAGCGTGGTCATCCCGCCCGCCGCCACCTGGCACCGGCTGGCCGGCGCCTGGCGCCACCGGCGCGCCCCCGCCTGGCGGGAGGCGACCCGGTGAGCCCCGTGCGGGCGGTGCTGTTCGACCGCGACGGCACCCTGGTCCACGACGTCCCCTACAACGCGGACCCCGACCGCGTGCGCCCCGTCGCGGGGGCGCGCGAGGCGCTCGACGCGCTGCGCGCCCGCGGCATCCGCACCGGGATCGTCACCAACCAGTCCGGCATCGCCCGCCGCCTGCTCACCGAGACCGACGTCCGCCGCGTCAACGCGCGCGTCGAGGAACTCCTCGGCCCCTTCGACGTCTGGGCCGTCTGCCCGCACGGCCCCGACGACGGCTGCCCCTGCCGCAAGCCCCGCCCCGGCATGGTCCTGGACGCCGCCGCCCGCCTCGGCGCCGACCCGGCCCACTGCGTCGTCGTCGGCGACATCGGCTCCGACGTCGAGGCCGCCCGCCGGGCCGGCGCGCACGCCGTCCTCGTCCCCACGCCCGTGACCCGCCCCGAGGAGACCGCCGCCGCCCCGCACGTGGCGCGGAGCCTGCCCGCCGCCGTACGGCTGATCCTCGACGGCCCGCCGTGGGAGGCCCCCGGCGGCGCCCCCGCGCCCGGCCCGGACGCCGGGGCCGCACACGAACGGGTGACGGCCGGGCACGCCGGACGCGTACGGACCGGCCCGGAAGCGGAGCCGCCCCGGACCGGGAGGTACCTGTGAAAGCCCTCGTCACCCGGCTCGACAGCTTCGGCGACGTCCTGCTCGCCGGACCCGCCGTGCGGGCCGTCGCCGCCCGCGCCGACCACGTCACCCTCCTGTGCGGACCGCACGGGGTGCCCGCGGCGCGGCTGCTGCCCGGCGTGGACGAGGTGCTCGTCTGGGACGCGCCGTGGACCGGGTTCCAGCCGCCGCCCGTGGACCGCGACGACATCGGCCGGCTCGTCGCGTCCGTCACCGCCGACGCCGCGCTCGTCCTCACCTCGTACCACCAGTCGCCGCTGCCCACCGCGCTGCTGCTGCGGCTGGCCGGCGTCCCCTTCATCGCCGCCGACAGCGAGGACTACCCCGGCAGCCTCCTCGACGTGCGCCACCACCGCGCCCCGCACGCCCACGAGGCCGAGGCCGCCCTCGACCTCGCCGAGGCGGCCGGCTTCCCCCGCGTCGACGACGGCCGCCTCCGGGTCCTCCCGCCGCCCGCCGCCGGCGCGCTGACCGGCGACGGCCCGTACGTCGTCGTCCACCCCGGCGCCAGCGTGCCCGCCCGCGCCTGGAGCCCCGGACGGTGCGCCCAGGCGGTGCGGGAACTGGCCGCCGCCGGACGGCGCGTCGTCGTCACGGGCGGCGCGGGCGAGCGCGACCTCACCGCGTACGTCGCCGGCGGCCGGGCCGTCGACCTGGGCGGCCGCACCGACGCCGCGCAGCTCGCCGGGGTGCTCGCCGGGGCCGACTGCGTCGTCGCGGGCAACACCGGCCCCGCCCATCTCGCCGCCGCCGTCGGCACCCCGGTGGTGTCGCTGTTCGCCCCGGTCGTCCCGGCCGAGCGGTGGCGGCCCTACGGCGTGCCCTACCTGCTGCTCGGCGACCAGGACGCCCCGTGCGCCGGAAGCCGCGCCCGGCGCTGCCCCGTACCGGGCCATCCCTGCCTGGACACCGTGACCGCGCTCGACGTCGTCGCCGCGGTCGACAAGCTCGTGGAGGTGGCATGAGGATCCTGCTGTGGCACGTGCACGGGTCGTGGACCACGGCCTTCGTGCGGGGACCGCACACCTACGTCGTCCCCGTCACCCCGGACCGCGGACCCGACGGACTCGGCCGCGCCCGCACCTTCGACTGGCCCGACACGGTCGTCGAGGTGCCGCCGGAACGCCTGGCCGAGCAGGACATCGACGTCGTCGTCCTGCAGCGCCCGCACGAGATCGGCCTGGTGGACCGGTGGCTGCGGCGCCGCCCGCCGCTGGTCTACCTGGAGCACAACGCCCCGCACGGCGACGTCCCCGACACCCGGCACCCCGCGGCGGACATCCCCGGCACGACCCTCGTGCACGTCACCCACTTCAACCGTCTGATGTGGGACGCCGGCCCGACCCCCACGGCCGTCATCGAGCACGGCATCGTCGACCCCGGCCCGCTGTGGACGGGGGAGCTGCCGCACGCCGCCGTCGTCGTCAACGAACCGGTCCGGCGCGGCCGTACGACCGGCACCGACCTGCTGCCGGTGTTCGCCGCCGCCGCGCCCCTGGACGTGTTCGGCATGGGCACCGGGGGACTGGCCGGCCACCTCGGCCTCCCCGCCGAACGGTGCCGGTCCCACGAACTGACCCAGGCCCGCCTGCACGCCGAGATGGCCCGCCGCCGCGTCTACGTCCACCCGGTGCGCTGGACCTCCCTCGGCCTGTCCCTGCTGGAGGCGATGCACCTCGCCATGCCCGTCGTCGCCCTCGCCACCACCGAGGTCACCGAGGCGGTGCCGCCCGGCGCCGGCGTTGTCTCCAACCGGATCGACGTCCTCACCGACGCCGTACGGGACTTCGTCGCCGACCCGCTGAGCGCCCGCCGCGCCGGCGAGGCCGCCCGCGCCGCCGCCCTCGCCCGCTACGGCCTGCCCCGCTTCCTCGACGACTGGGAACGCCTCCTCAAAGAGGTCGCCCGATGAGGGCTCGCCGTGTGCTCGTGCTGCGGGCGCTCGGGCTCGGGGACCTGCTGGCCGGGGTGCCCGCGCTGAGGGCGCTGCGGCGGGGGTTCCCGGACCACGAGACGGTGCTGGCCGCCCCCGCCGGACTCGCCCCCGTCGCCGAGGCGACCGGGGCCGTCGACCGGCTGCTGCCCGCCTCCGCGCCCGGACGGGCGGTCCCCCGCGCGCTCGACTGGACCGGGCCGCCCCCGGACGTCGCCGTCGACCTGCACGGCAACGGCCCGCCCAGCCACCGCCTGCTGCAAGCCCTGCGTCCCCTGCGGCTGTTCGCCTTCGCGCACCCGGAGACCCCCGAGATCGACGGCCCGCCCTGGCACCGGGACGAGCACGAACGGGACCGCTGGTGCCGGCTGCTGAGCGCGTACGGCGTCGACGCCGACCCCGCCGACCTGCTGCTGCCCCGCCCGCACACCCCCTCGCCCGCCCCCGGCGCGGTCCTCCTGCACCCCGGCGCGGGCGCGCCCGCCCGCTGCTGGCCCGTCGAGCGGTACGCCGCCGTCGCCTCCGCACTGCGCGAGCGCGGACTGCGGGTCGTGGTCACCGGGGGCGCGGGGGAGCACGACCTCGTCGCCCGGCTCGCCAAGGAGGCCCGGCTGCCCGACACCGACGTGTTCTCCGGCGGCCTGCCCTTCACCCGGCTGTCCGCCCTCGTCGCCGGCGCCCGCGCGGTCGTCAGCGGCGACACCGGCATCGCCCACCTCGCGGTCGCCCACGCCACGCCCACCGTCACCCTGTTCGGCCCGGTCCCGCCGAGCCGCTGGGGCCCGCCCGCGCACCCCCGTCACATCGCCCTGTGGCACGGCCCCGAGGGCGACCCGCACGCCGTGCGCCCCGACCCGGCGCTGCTGCGCGTCACTCCCGACGAGGTGCTGGACGCCCTGTGCCGCCTGCCCGCCCCCGGGGATTCCGCGTCATGACCGGCCGCAGCCGCGTCGGCGTCGTCATCGCCACCCGCGACCGCCGCGAACGGCTCGCGGTCACCCTGCGGCGCCTGACCGGCCTGCCCGAACGGCCGGAGATCCTCGTCGCCGACAACGCCTCCGCCGACGGCACCCGCGCCATGGTCGCCCGCGCCTTCCCGCACGTACGGGTCCTCGCCCTCCCCGTCAACCACGGCGCCCTCGCCCGCAACCACGGCGCCCGCGCCCTGGACACCCCGTACGTCGCCTTCAGCGACGACGACTCCTGGTGGGCGCCCGGCGCGCTCGCCCGCGCCGCGGACCTGTTCGACGCCCACCCCCGGCTCGGGCTGATCGCCGCCCGCGCCCTCGTCGGCCCCGAGAACGCCCCCGACCCGCTCAACGACCTCCTCGCCACCTCCCCGCTCGGCCCCGCCACCGACCTCCCCGGCGTCCAGGTGCTCGGCTTCCTCGCCTGCGCCTCCGTCGTCCGCCGGACCGCCTACCTCGACGCGGGCGGCTTCCACCGGGTGCTGTTCTTCGGCGGCGAGGAGACCTGCCTCGCCTACGACCTCGCCGCCCGCGGCTGGGGCGTCACCCACTGCCCCGACGTCGTCGCCCACCACCACCCGGCCACCTCGGGCCGGCCCGGCCGGCCCGCGCAGCAGCGCCGCAACGAAGTGCTCACCGCCTGGCTGCGCCGCCCCGTCCGCCACGCCCTCGCCCGCACCGGCGCCCTCGCCGCCGAGGCCCGCGCCGACACGACGGCCCGGCGCGCCCTGCGCGAGACGCTCACCCGGCTGCCCGCCGCCCTGCGCGCCCGCCGCCCGCTGCCCCCGCACGTGGAACGCGCCGCCCGCCTGCTGGAACGGGAAGGGGCGACCGCATGACCGACTCCCGCACGACGGTCGTCGTCATCACCCACAACCGCCGCCGGGAGCTGCTGCGCACCCTCGGCCGGCTCGCCGAACTCCCCGAACGGCCCGGGGTGATCGTCACCGACAACGGCTCCACCGACGGCACCGCCGACGCCGTCGCCCGCCACCATCCGGAGGTCCGGCTGCTGCGCCCCGGCCGCAACCTCGGCGCGGTCGGCCGCAACCTGGCGGTCCGCGACGTCACCACGCCCTACGTCGCCTTCTGCGACGACGACTCCTGGTGGGCGCCCGGCTCCCTGACCGGCGCCGCCGACCTGCTCGACCGTCACCCCGCCGTCGTCTCCGTCACCGCGCGGATCGTCGTCGAGCCGCACGGCACCGAGGACCCGATCGTCCGCGAACTGCGGGAGTCCCCCGTGCCGGGGCCGCCGTGGCTGCCGGGTCCGGCGCTCGGCTCCTTCCTCGCCGCCGCGACCGTGCTGCGCACGGACGCCTTCCGGGAGGCGGGCGGCTTCCACCCCAAGCTGTGGCTCGGCGGGGAGGAGGAACTGCTCGCCGCCGACCTCGCCGCCGCCGGCTGGTGGCTCGTCTACGCCGACCACCTCACCATCCACCACCAGGCGTCGGAGGCACGCGACGCGACCCTGCGCCGCCGGCACGGCATCCGCAACACCCTGTGGTTCACCTGGCTCCGCCGCCCGGTCGGCCCCGCCCTGCGCCGCACCCTGGACCTGGCCCGCACGGTGCCGCGCGACACGACGTCGCTCCTCGCCTTCACGGAGGCGGCGGCCGCCCTCCCGTGGGTCCTGCGCGAACGCCGCGTCCTCCCCCGGGAGGTCGAGTCCCGCCTCCGCCTCCTGGAACCGGCCCAACGCGCCTCGAAGGCCCGCCGCTACACCGGCTGACCCACCCGGCGCCCGGCCACCGGGCCCGGCCCGCGCCCGCTGCCCCGCCACCCGGCGGACGGCCCGGTCCCGTCCCTCGGCCGGGGGTGTCGGCCGGACCTGTCGCGGGGGGTGCTTCGCCCCGGGCCCGCGTGCGCGCGGGCGTCCCGTCGCGCACGGCCCGTGCGACCCCACCCGTGAGGTGCCGGCGCCCCGCCCGGCCGGGTGCTCCGCCGCCCCCGGAACACCTACCGCCCGTCCGGCGGCTCCCCGTCGCCCGACCAGCGGCACAGCAGCCGGAACGCCGCGAACAGCGTCACCGGCCACACCGCGGCGAACGTCCAGAGCGCCCACGGCGCCGAGGTGACGATGCCGGTCACCATCACGGTCACCGACACCGCGAGCAGGAGGGCGACCGTCCGTCCGCGCGGGTTGCAGCGGGCCACCCGGCCCAGGAACCGCTTCAGGTCGGGGCCGCGGCGGACGCGATGACGCCGCAGCAGCCGGTTGAGCCGGCGATCGCGCCGCAGCGACCGCTCGATCTCGTCGAGGACGTGCTGTTCATGCTCAGGGAGCCGACCGAGGGACACCGTCTCTCCTCCAACGAGCGCCAGGGTGGAAGCGACGTCCGGGTGCCCGGCGGACGTGCGCCCTAACCGGTGTCGGCGCGGGACGTCAGCGCCTCCAGCAGACGGTCCGCCCCGTCGGGCAGCCGGCCCTCGCGGAACGTCTCGCGGGCCTGCCGCGCGGCCACCCGGCCCGAGGTCAGGCACCAGTCCCACCACCGCTCGAGCTGCCGCTCGTCCACCCGCTCCGCCGCCAGCAGCGCCGGCCATCCGCAGGCCCGCGCCTGCGCCGTCACCTTCGCGCCGCCCGCCACCGGGTCCACCGCGAGCGCCGGTGTGCCGGCCCGCAGGGCCAGCACCAGCCCGTGCAGACGGTCGGTGACGACCAGGTCGAGCCGCGCGAGCACCGACTGCACCTGCGCCGGTGTCGCGCTCAGGTGCCAGTCCCGGGTGTCCAGCCGGGTCTCCAGCTCGAGACGGGCGCAGTCCTTCCCCGCCAGCCAGCGCGTCACCCGCTCGGCGACCTCTCCGTGCCGCCGCTGCGCCCCGTACTCGTGCTGCCCGTGGGTGAGGATCACCCCGACCACCGGCCGCGGCGGCATCGCGGGGGCGCGGGCCGCCAGGTCCTCGGTGGGTTCGCTGCCGGGCGCGTCCCGCGCCAGGATCCGGTGGAAGCCGGTGACCGCCGGTCCCTCGGGGTCGATCACCGATGTCCCGACGGCGATCCGCACGCAGCGCGCGAACCGCCGGTGCAGCTCCTCCACCTGCGTCCCGTGCAGCGGCCCGCACACGAACACGAGGTGCGAGTAGTCGTGGGGCCGTACGTCGTCGAAGTGCAGCGCGTCCGGCCGGAAGCCGGGGCTCCAGACGACGTCGTACGGTGTGCCGGACCCGCGCAGGACCGTCTCGACCCGGCGCAGGGCCAGCACGTCCCCGGCGGTCGCCTCCCCGTCGCGGAAGCTGAACCACCCGGTCAGCAGGACCCTGCGCGGTCCCGTACGGCGTTCCCGGTGCACGGCGCCCCGAGTGCCCCGCCCGCCGGGGAGGCAATCGGCGCGCCCGGGATCAGCGGCCGACGGTCAGCGCCACCGGCCGGCGATCAGCCGGCGTCGGGCCGCCGCTCCTCCTGCTGCTGCGGGGCATCGTCCTGGCGAGGACCGCTTTCCTGCCGAAGATCGCTCTCCTGCCGACGGGGACCCGGACCCTGCGGAGCGCCGCCCTGCGGCTGCCCATGACCCTGGCCTCGCCCCTGCGGCAGTCCGGACTCCTGCGGCTGACGGGTCCCGCCCTGCGGCTGACGCGGACCCCCCTGCGGATGACGCGGGCCGCCGGGGCCCTGCTGCTGACGCAGGCCGGCCTGCGGCTGCCGGGGACGGACGGTGCCCGCCAGTGCCTGGCGGACCTCGAGCTGGGTCCGCTCGGCCACCTCGCGGACCTCGGCCACGACGTCACCGCGCTCACGCACGAGACTGTCGTAGACCGGAAGGCCGTCGGGGGAGGGGGCGGAGGAAGTCATGGGGGTCTTTCCTTCGTGGGGGGACGTTCTGCCGGGGCCGGAGTCCGGCCCCAGACAGTCAGCGCCGCGGAGTGCCACGGCGTTACACCTCGCCGCGTTCCGTCCAGGAAGGAGACGGCTGTCCCGGTGCTGTCCGGAGCGGGGAAAGCGGACGGAATCCGGCCTACTGCCTCGCTAGCGTGACTCCCATGACGAAGTCGAAGCGGACCACCGCCCCGCCGTCGCAGCCCGTCCTCGGCCCCCGCGCGCTGAACCGGGCGACCCTGGCACGGCAGTTGCTGCTGAGCCGTTCCCCGATGTCCGCGACGGCCGCCGTCGAGCACCTGGTCGGCCTCCAGGCGCAGAACGTCAAGCCGCCCTACCACGCCCTCGCCGCCCGTCTCGACGGCTTCACCCCGGAGGCGCTGTCCCGGCCCATGGCCGACCGCGAGGCGGTCCGCATCGTCACTCTGCGCTCGACCATCCACACCCACACCGCCGACGACTGCCTGACCCTGCGGCCCCTGGTGCAGGCCGCCCGCGACCGGGAGCTGCGCCACTTCCGCGCGGGACTCGCCGGCGTCGGCCTGGACCGCCTCGCGGCCCGCGCCCGCGCCCTCGTCGAGGAGGAGCCGCGCACCATGAAGGAGCTGCGCGAGGCGCTGCGGGAGGACTGGCCGGACGCCGACCCGCAGGCCCTCGCCGTCGCCGCCCGCTGCACGCTGCCGCTGGTGCAGGTCACCCCGCGCGGGCTGTGGGGCCGCAGCGGCCAGGTCCGGCTGACCACCGCCGAGCACTGGCTGGGCCGCCCCGCCGAGCCCGCGCCGGCCCCGGACGGCACCGTGCTGCGCTACCTCGCCGCCTTCGGTCCCGCGTCCGTGAAGGACATGCAGACCTGGGCGGGACTCACCCGGCTCCGTGAGGCGTTCGAGCGCCTGCGGCCCCGGCTCGTCACCTTCCGTGACGAGACCGGCACCGAACTCTTCGACCTCCCCGACGCACCCCGCCCCGGCCCGGACACCCCGGCCCCGCCCCGCTTCCTGCCCGAGTTCGACAACCTGCTGCTCTCCCACGCCGACCGCACCCGCGTCGTGCCGCCCGAGCTGAAGGGCCGGCACCGGCAGGGGAACATCGCCTACCGCACCCTGCTCGTGGACGGCTTCCTGGCGGGACTGTGGCGCCTGGACGACGACGCCCTGGTGATCGAGCCGTTCGGGCGGCTCGACCGGACGCGACGGGCGGGGATCACGGCCGAGGCGGAGCGGATGCTCGGGGTGCTGCACCCGGGGACGGCGTACGACATCCGCTTCGGGACGGTGCGGGGCTGAGCCCGCAGGAGCCCGGCGGACACCTGAGGGCGTTGGACAGGGGGCGTTGCGGGCTGCTCGTGGAAGCCCGCAACGCCCCCTGGTCGTGACCTGAGGAGTGCTCAGGAAATCATGGGGCCGTCCCCGGGCGGCGGCGCGGTGCGGCGGCGGCACGGCCCGCGGCGGGGAGGACGGGGGAGAAGGAGACCGGTGCGGTCGCGGCGGCGGTGGCGCGTCCGGGAGCGGACGGCTCGGTGCGGGTGAGCCCTGACATGGGTCTCCTCCAGTGGCCGGTGGGGGTCGCACGGGGTGGGGGGCCGGGCATCGGGGGTGGTTCCGATGTGCCCGGGCGATCGGCACGTGTCACACGCTAGAACCGGTCCGGGAGCCGTCCCAATGAGGGAACCCCCTAAGGGAGCCGGACAGGGAAAACCCTCGGTCGCCGGGCGCGGACCGGCCCGTTTCCGGCCGGCCCGGCCGATGACGGCGCCCTCGGAAGGCCCTCGCGGCACGGGGCGACGGCCCCCGTCGTGACCCGGGTCGCGAAAGCCCCGTGACCCGGGTCACGGGGCGTCACCTACGGCGCCCGGCGCCCCGCCGCGAGCCGCACGATGTCCACGCGGGAGCGTATGCCGAGCTTGCGGTAGACCCGGGTGAGCGTCGCCTCGACGGTCTTGACGCTGATGAACAGGCGCCCGGCTATCTCCCGGTTGGTCGCCCCCTCCATGACCAGCGCGGCGACCTGGCGCTCCATCGAGGCCAGCCCGTCCAGCGCGGCCGGGGTCGCCGCGGGCACCGGCTCCGCCTCCGCCGGTCCCGCCGCCACGGCCTCGTCCACCTGCCGCAGCCACGGCAGCGCGCGGCACCGCCGGAACAGCCGGGCCGCCTCGTCGTACCCGGCGGGACCGGGCCCGCGGGAGCGCAGCCGGGCCCGCGCGAAGGCGGCCCGCGCCTCCTCCAGGCCGTAACCCAGCTTGGCCAGGCGTTCCTGCGCCGACGTCAACTGGGCGATGGCGGGCTGGTGTTCACCGCGCGCCGCGCGCACCAGCGCCTCGGCGCGGTCCAGCACCGCCAGCACGCCCGCCCGGTTCAGCCGCAGCGCGTGCACCCGGGTGACGTTGATCAGCTCCTGCGCCTCGCCGGGCTCGCCGATCCGCACCAGCGCCTCGGCGAGGTCGCCCTGCCAGCGGCCGCGCGCCGGGTCGATGATGCCCATGCCCTGTTCCAGCTCGCACACCCGGCGCAGCGAGCGCACCGCGGCCTGCGCGTCCCCGGACACCAGCTGCGCGTAGCCCAGGGCCGCCAGGGCCAGGGAGAGGTAGAGCTGGTCGCCGTCCACCTCGGCGTGGTCGGCGGACTCGCGCGCCAGGGCCAGCGCCCGGTCCACGTCCCCGCCGGACGCCTCCGCGACGGAGGCGAGCATGGCGGACGCGCTCTCGCCGATGCCGGAGTCCCGGGCCAGCCGCAGGCTCTCCCCGGCCAGGTCGAGGGCGCGCCCGCAGTGCCCGAAGCGCAGTTCGGTGTCGGCGAGCAGCCGGGAGAAGTGCACCTCGCTCTCGACCATGCCGCGCCGCCGCGCCTCCCGCAGCAGCGCGGTGATGGCCGTACGGGCCTCGGGGAGCTGGTCGCTCATCAGCAGCCAGCGGAACCGGGCCATCGCGGCGCCGTTGTGGTGGCTGGCGACGTCGGGGTCCTGGGGTTCCTGGAGCGCGCGCCGGATGGTGGCGGGGGCGTCGGGGTGGCCCATCAGGGTCTCGGTGGACGACTGGAAGGCGAGCGCCATCAGCTCGGTGCGCCGGTCCCCGCCGCGCGCGGCCAGTTCCGCCGCGTGCGCGGCCTCCTGCCGGGACTTCGCGAAGTCGCCGTTGACCACCACCTCGCGCCAGGCGAGCTGGTAGTGGACCAGGGCGAGCAGCCGGGGGTCGTCGCCGGCGTCGGCGAGCACCTGCGGGAACACCGCGTCGACCTCGCCGAGCGCCTGCCCGGCCGCCTCGATGACCACCATCCACGCCCGCACCCGCTCGGCCGGCGCCGTCGCCCGGGTCAGCACCTCGCGGGCGATGTCCCGGGCCAGGTCGACCTCGCCGGCGGTGATCGCGTCCTCGGCGGCCTGCAGCCGCCGCTCGTCGGGGGCGGGCGTGCCGTCGGCGGGGGTGTGCCGGGCGGCGAGCAGCCCCAGGGAGGCGGCGACCGACGGCGCCCCGCGGTCGCGGGCCATCGCGGCGGCCTCGGCCAGCCGGGCCGCCACCTCCGGGTCGGGGCCGGTGGCGGCGAGCGCCAGGTGCCGGGCGCGTTCGATCGGGTCGGAGGCCGCCGTGGACAGCGCCGTGTGCGCGGCCCTCCGCTCCCGCGCCGGGGCCTCCGCGTAGAGGGCGGCGGAGATCAGGGGATGCGTGAAGCGCAGCGCCGGGTCCTCGGGGTCCGTGATGAGCAGCCCCAGGGAGGCGGCCTGCGCGGTCTCCGCCTCCGCGTTGTCCCGGCCGGCCGCGTGCAGCAGGGCCAGGGTGGGACGGGCGCCGGCGCTGGCCACCAGCAGGGTGCGGCGGGCCTCGTCGGACAGCATCTCCAGGCGGCTGAGGACCAGCGCCCGCAGCGAGGTCGGCACCGGCAGCGGCTCGCCGGGCCGGGGCCGGGTGGGGCTCTCCGCGAGGGCGCGGCCGAGTTCCAGCGCGAACAGCGGGTTGCCGCCGCTGGTGCGGTGGATGTCCCGGACGGTGGAGCGGGACAGGCTGGTGTAGCCGCGGTGGTCGAGCAGCGCGGACACCTGGGTGCGGGAGAACGGGCCCAGCCGCACGGCCAGCGTGTCCGGCGGGCAGGCGCGCAGATGACGGTCGTACTCCTCGCCCTCGGTGCGCACCGCGCACAGCACGCGCACCGGGCTGTCGCCCAGCCGGCGGGCGGCGAAGCCGAGCAGTTCGGCGCTGGCCGGGTCGAGCCACTGGAGGTCGTCGGCGACCACGAGGACGGGGCCCTCGGCGGACAGCGCGCGCAGCGTGGACAGCACCGCGAGCCGCAGGGCGAGGCCGTCCCGCTGGAGGGTGGACTCGCCGCGCCCGGTGAGCGCCGACTCCAGCGCGGTGCGCTGGGCGGCGGGCAGCCGGGGGGACACCTCGTCCAGCACCAGCCCGAACAGGTCGGCCAGCGCGAGGAACGGCAGATGGGATTCGGACTCCGTGGCGGAGCAGCGCAGCACACGGGAGGCCGCCGCCGCGTTTTCCGCCGCGAGTGCCCGCAGCACGGTCGATTTTCCTATTCCGGCGGGACCGTGGAGCAGCACGCTGCCGCCGCGCGCGAGCTGCGCCCTGGCGTCGGCGAACAGCTCGTCCCGGCCGATGACCAGGTCGGGGCGGTACCTGGCAGGCTCCTTGTCGTCCCGTCGCACGGTCACCGCTCCCCTCCGTGTGGCGTGTCCTGGCCAATATTAGGCAACAGGGTCCTCAATTCCGGCGGACGGTGGAGTGAGGCAAAGGACAACGTTCCGATCACCTGTACATCAAAGGTGTACTCGTACTCATGCCGTCCGGGGGAGAACACCGCGAATCTACGGCAACCACCCGGCCCTGCGGGCGGCGACCACCGCCTCGCCCCGGGTCCGCGCCCCCAGCTTCCGCATCGCGGACCGCAGATACGCCTTGACGGTTTCGGCCGTCAGCCCCAGCCGCTCGCCGGCCGCCCCGTTCGTCGCCCCCGCCGCGACGCAGGCCAGGACGTCCACCTCCCGGGGCGCGAGCCGCACCGCCCCGGACGGCGCCTCCCGCGCGGTGAGCAGGGCGCACGCCTCCAGCAGCTCCGCCCGCAGCGCGGGGTCGGCGATCCGCGGGGCCAGCGCCCGCAGCGCCGCGTGCGCCTCCCGCACCCGCTCGCGGTGCGCCCCCGCCCCCGGCTCCCACCGCGCATCCGCCCCCGGCTCGGGCGCGGGGCCGGCCGCCACCAGCAGTTCCGCCGCCTCCTCCCGCACCAGCAGGGCCTGCTCGACGTCCCGCGCGACCTGCACCGCCTCCCCGAGGGTGCGGTCACCGAGCGGCCGGGCCGCGCGCAGCGCCCCGTACAGCACCGCCCGCACCCGCCGCCGTACGACGACGGGCACGGCCACCACGGCGCGCAGGCCCTCGGCGGCGACCGGGGCGTCGTACTCGTGGCTGATCTGCCGGGAGACGGAGTAGTCCGTCACCGCGCACGGCCGGGCGAGCGCCACCGCCTTGCCGCCCAGGCCGTTGCCCGGGGTCACCGCGAGCGAGCTGAGCGCCGGGGTGGCGGTGCCGCTCAGCTCGCTGATCCGCACCTGCCGGCGCCCCGGCTCCACCAGCCCGCCGAACGCCACCGGCAGCCCCGTCGCACGCCGCAGCCGGGCCAGCGCGCCCCGGATCTCCACCGCCCCGCCCGTCCCCGTCGGGTCTGCTGTCACCTGATCGCCCCTTCACCGCGGCCCCTGTGCGGGCGCACACCCCCGTTCGGGGGTAGTGAGACCTGCATCACGGATTACACGATGGCGGTGAGCCGCCCGGCAAGGTCCGGCACCGAGGAGGACGCATGACGACGGGGACGGAGCAGTTCCGCAGGGCCCGGGACTTCCTGCTGGAACACCGCGAGGACTACGCCACCGCCTACCGGGACTTCGCCTGGCCCCGGCCCGACCGGTTCAACTGGGCCCTGGACTGGTTCGACGTGATCGCCGACGGCAATGACCGCACGGCCCTGCACCTGGCCGAGGAGGACGGCCGGGAGACGCGGCTGTCCTTCGCCGGCCTGTCCCGCCGCTCCGACCGGCTCGCGAACTGGCTGCGGGAGCGGGGCGTGGCCGCCGAGGACCGGGTGCTGGTGATGCTCGGCAACCAGGCGGAGCTGTGGGAGACCGCCCTGGCCGCGATGAAGCTGCGCGCCGTGGTCATCCCGGCCACCCCGCTGCTCGGCCCCTCCGACCTGCGCGACCGCGTCGGCCGCGGCCGGGTCCGCCATGTCATCGCGCGCTCCGCGGACGCCGCGAAGTTCGACGAGGTGCCCGGCGACTACACCCGCATCGCGGTGGGGGAGGAGCCCGGCGGGAGCTGGCTGCCGTACGCCGACGCGTACGGCGCCGCCGACGGGTTCGCGCCCGACGGGCCGACCCTCGCCGACGACCCGCTGATGCTCTACTTCACGTCAGGCACCACCGCCCGCCCCAAGCTGGTGGAGCACACCCACACGTCGTACCCGATCGGGCACCTGGCGACCATGTACTGGATCGGCCTGCGCCCCGGCGACGTGCACCTCAACATCTCCTCGCCCGGCTGGGCCAAGCACGCCTGGTCCAACCTGTTCGCCCCGTGGAACGCCGAGGCGACCGTCTTCCTGCACAACTACACCCGCTTCGACGCGCCCCGGCTGCTGGCCGAGATGGACAAGGCGGGCGTCACCACCTTCTGCGCCCCGCCCACCGTGTGGCGCATGCTCATCCAGTCCGACCTGGGCCGGCTGCGCACCCCGCCCCGCGAGGTCGTCGCCGCGGGCGAACCCCTGAACCCGGAGGTCATCGACCAGGTGCGGCGCGTCTGGGGCGTCACCATCCGGGACGGCTTCGGGCAGACCGAGACCGCCGTGCAGGTCTCCAACAGCCCCGGCCAGCTCCTCAAGACCGGCTCCATGGGCCGCCCCAGCCCCGGCTACCGCGTCGAACTCCTCGACCCCGTCTCGGGAGCGCCCGGCGCGACGGAGGGCGAGATCGCGCTCGACCTGTCCGAGCGGCCCGTGGGCCTGATGACGGGCTACCACGGCGACCCGGAACGCACGGCGGAGGCGATGGCGGGCGGCTACTACCGCACCGGCGACATCGGCGCCCGCGACGAGGACGGCTACCTCACCTACGTCGGGCGCGCGGACGACGTGTTCAAGGCGTCCGACTACAAGATCAGCCCGTTCGAGCTGGAGAGCGCGCTGCTGGAGCACGAGGCGGTCGCCGAGGCGGCCGTGGTGCCCGCGCCGGACGAGCTGCGGCTGGCCGTGCCGAAGGCGTACGTCGTGCTCGCGGAGGGCTGGGAGCCCGGCCCCGACACCGCGAAGGTGCTCTTCGAGCACTCCCGGCAGACGCTGGCCCCCTACAAGCGCGTCCGCCGGCTGGAGTTCGGCGAGCTGCCCAAGACCGTCTCCGGCAAGATCCGCCGCATCGAACTGCGCGAGGCGACGGCGGCCGGTTCGGACCACGAGTACCGCGAGGAGGACTTCCGGTGACCGCGCTCTCCTACAGCCACGGCACCAGCGGGACGGCCCTGCTCGGTGACACCATCGGCGCCGGCCTGGACCGCACGGTCGCCGCCTGGCCCGACCGCGAGGCCCTCGTCGACGTCCCGTCCGGACGGCGCTGGACCTACGCCGAATTCGGCGCGCAGGTCGATCAGCTGGCGTCCGCCCTGCTCAACTCCGGGATCGCCCAGGGCGACCGGGTGGGCATCTGGGCGGTCAACTGCCCCGAGTGGGTGTTCGCACAGTACGCCACCGCCCGCATCGGCGCGATCCTGGTGAACATCAACCCGGCGTACCGCACGCACGAGGTGGAGTACGTCCTCAAGCAGTCCGGCGTCCGGCTGCTCATCGCCTCCGTCAGCCACAGGACCAGCGACTACCGGGCCATGGCGGAGGAGGTGCGCGGCAGATGCCCCGAGCTGCGGGAGGTCGTGTACATCGGCGACCCCGGCTGGGACGCGCTGACCGCCCGCGCCACCCCGGACCCCGTCTGGCCGGAGCTGTCCTGCGACGACCCCGTCAACATCCAGTACACCTCGGGCACCACCGGCTTCCCCAAGGGCGCCACCCTCTCCCACCACAACATCCTCAACAACGGTTACTTCGTGGGTGAGCTGATCGCCTACAGCGAGCAGGACCGGGTGTGCGTCCCGGTGCCCTTCTACCACTGCTTCGGCATGGTGATGGGGAATCTGGCGGCCACCTCGCACGGCGCCTGCGTGGTCATCCCCGCCCCGTCCTTCGACCCGGCGGCCACCCTGCGCGCGGTCCAGCAGGAGCGCTGCACCTCGCTGTACGGCGTGCCGACGATGTTCATCGCCGAGCTGAACCTGCCCGACTTCGCCTCGTACGACCTCACCTCCCTGCGCACCGGCATCATGGCGGGCTCGCCGTGCCCGGTGGAGGTGATGAAGCGGGTGGTCGCCGAGATGCACATGGAACAGGTCTCCATCTGCTACGGCATGACGGAGACCTCCCCGGTGTCCCTGCAGACGCGCATGGACGACGACCTGGAGCACCGCACCGGCACCGTCGGCCGGGTGCTGCCGCACATCGAGGTGAAGATCGTCGACCCGGCCACCGGCGTCACCGTGGAGCGCGGCGCCTCCGGCGAGCTGTGCACCCGCGGCTACAGCGTGATGCTCGGCTACTGGGACGAGCCGGAGAAGACCGCCGAGGCGATCGACCGGGGCCGCTGGATGCACACCGGCGACCTCGCGGTGATGCGCGACGACGGCTACGTGGAGATCGTCGGCCGCATCAAGGACATGATCATCCGGGGCGGGGAGAACATCTACCCGCGTGAGATCGAGGAGTTCCTCCACGGCCACCCCAAGGTCGCGGACGTCCAGGTCGTCGGGGTCCCGCACGAACGCTACGGCGAGGAGGTCCTCGCCTGCGTCGTCCCCCGCGACCCGGCCGACCCGCTCACCCTGGACGAGCTGAAGGCGTACTGCGACGGCCGCCTGGCCCACTACAAGGTGCCGAGCCGCCTCGAACTCCTGGAGTCCTTCCCGATGACCGTCTCGGGCAAGGTCCGCAAGATCGAACTCCGCGAGCGGTACGCGACGGGCTGAGCCCCGCTCAGCCGACCGTCCGCCGGAACACCTGCCGGGAGCCGCCCTCCGGCCCCGGAGCGGCGGCCTCGGCGGGGGTGAAGCCGAGCCGCTCGTAGAAGACGCGGGCGCCGCCGGCGACGGCACCGGGGTGGTCGCCCCCGAAGGTGACCACCTCGATCTCGCCGGGTCCGCGCACCCAGCGGCGCACCGCCTCCTCCATCAGGGCACGCCCGACGCCCGTGCCGCGGGCCCGTCGGGAGACGACGAGCCAGTGCACGTGGTACGTCGGCCCCTCCGTCCCGAACAGCAGCCCGCCGAGGAGGTCCGGCCCGGAGGAGGGGGCGACGAGCGCCGCGCGGCCGTCCCGGCCGTCCCGGCCGTCGATGTGCTCGCGCACGGCGTCGTGGAATCCGGGCTCCTCGACCATCGGCCCGAACCACTGCTCCACCTGGGCCGCCAGGCCGAGGAATCCGGGAAAGTCGTGCGCGCGTGCCGCTCTGATCGTCATCGTGACAGTCTGCCGAACGTCTCGTCGCCCTGCGGCAGTTCGAGCCGCATGCACACGCGTGGCCACCGGTCGAGGCCGTGGGCGGCCTCCTCGGTGCGGATGCGGCGCAGGCCCGGGGTGAGGCCGGGCTCGCACAGGGGGCGGAAGCCGAGGCGGGCGTAGTACGGGGCGTTCCACGGGACGTCGGTGAAGGTGGCCAGGGTCAGGGCGGTCAGGCCCTCCTCGCGGGCCCGGCGGGCGGCGTGGGCGAGCAGTGCGCGGCCCACGCCCCGGCGGGCCGCGTCCGGGTGGACGGACACCTGCTCCACGTGGAGGGCGCCGTCCACCGGCTCGGCGATCAGATACGCGACGGGCCGGCCGTCCCCCTCGCCGGCCGCGACCCAGCAGCGGCCCGCCGTCCGGTAGCGCTCCAGCACGTCCAGGGCGGGCGGTGCGTCGTCGGCGATCTCCGGCATGCCGAGGCCGCGGAACGGCGCGCCGGCCGCCCGTTCGATGTCCTGGAGGGCGGGCAGGTCGCCGGGGGCGGCGGGACGGATGCGCATCCGACGAGTATCGGACGCGCCCGGCCCGCGCGTCGTCCGAGTTTCAGGACGCGCCCGCGTCCAGCGTCACGGCCGGGGCGTTCTCCGGGCGGGCGGCGCCCGAAGGGCCGAGGACGAACAGCGGGACGTCCAGGGCGTCGGCGCGGGCGCGGGCCTCCTCGGTGTAGCCGGCGAGGGAGAAGTACAGGCAGGCCGCGGACTCCGTCATGGCGGTCAGCCACAGGCACTCCACGTCCCGCGGGGTCGCCGGCCGCGCCGAGGGGTCGAGCTGGGCCAGCACGCTCCGGCCCGCCAGCCCGATGCCGGACGTCGGCCGCTGGTCCGCGCGCCGGATGTCGTCGTGACCGAGGCGGCGCAGGTACAGCACGGCGGCCGTGACCGCGTCGCGGGCGGTGCGGATCGGCGGAGCCGGGACGGCGGGCCGCCGCGTCCTGCCGGAAGCCGGCGCCCCCGTCCGCTCGCCCGCCACCGGGATGCGCAGCACCGTCCCGCAGGGGCAGCCCAGTTCGGGCTGCGGCCACTCGCCGCGCGTGCCGCAGCTGCCGCAGCGCACGGTCACCCATTCCTCCCGCCAGGAGCGGTGTCCGACGGCGGCCGGGACCCGGTCGGGGTCCAGCGGCGCGGCGACGGGCGCACCGCAGGCGCAGGGGTACGCCGGTGCCGTGCAGCGGTGCGAGCGCCGACAGGCGGGACAGCGCACCGGGAGGCTCTCGGGCATGGTCCACTCCCGTGTTCTCGAGGCACACCCATCGTGCTCCTCCCGCGCGCCGGTGTCCGGCGGTTGTGCCGCTCTCTCGACGGCTTCCGCCCAGCGCTCTCACATCCGTTCCGGACAGCGGAGAAAGCATTCCGTGTCGTGACGTCGACGGAGGCGGTCCATCGCGGGGCGCGACGGGCGTGCGCGTCCGGGAAGCCGGGGCAGGAGTACTCCACGACTCGGACGACGGCTGCCCGCGCGGCGGTCGAGTCCGCGAGAGCGAGAGCGAGAGCGCGTCGCGTTCGGTGTCCCCGGTGCGGCGACCGACCCGTTCCACGCGGCGCCCAAGGCGTCCGGCGGCACCAGCCGCACCCTCGCGCGCCATGTCGAGGGCGCGTCCCCCGTGGCCGAGGGCTGCCGGGTCCCTTCGCACGGCGCCTCAGTGGCCCCCGCCCCCGCCGCACCCCCCTCCGCAGCCGCTCCCGCAGCCGCCCCCGCCTCCGCAGTAGAGGTGGCCCGTGCAGCCGCCTCCGTTGCCGTGGTGGCGTGACGACAGGCGCAGCGGGCGCCTGCGGCGCAGGCGGACCCGTTCGACGAGGCCCGCGCGCAGGGCGAAGCGGGGGACGAGGACGCGCAGGGCCGCCTCGCCGTGCAGGGCGACGGCCAGCAGCTTCGCCTCGTCGGACAGGCCGGCCCGGCTCGCCGGGACGGGACACGCGGTGCGCAGCACGTGCAGGCGACGGCGGGCCGCCCGTGTCGGACGCAGCAGCGGCAGTCCCAGCATGCCGTCGTCGGCGAGCCCCACCCGCAGCTCGGCCAGCATCCAGCGGACGTCCGGGTCACGCGCCGCCTCCGGCACGTCGCACGGCTCGTGCAGGCGCCGGTGGACCGCGCCCTCCAGATGGAGGACACGCGACTCGGCCGGGACGCCGTCCTCCGGCAGCGGCGGCAGCGCCCGCCCCGCCTCGTTGTCGACCGCCCTCACCGTCCCCGGCGCGCCCGCCTCGACGGCTCCGCGCAGGTGCAGGGCCACGACGGCCACCGTGACGGCGGCGCGCGGACCCCCGGCCAGCAGGGCGATCTCGTGCGGCGTCCCCCGGACGCGCGCGGTGTCGGTCATGGCAGGACCCCCTCGGACAAAGGGCCCGCCGCCCCCGTGCCGGCGGGCCCCGTGTGCGGGAATGGTTCCCGCGCGCGGGGCCCGCCCAAGCCTCGGGGTGCCGTCTTCAGAGGTTCATCTGAGGGTGCCCCAGCCGTCCTGAGGACGGTGCCGTACGGGTGGGCTCACGGCTCGTGGTGCTCGGACAGTCCCGGCCAGTCGTCCGGGCCGCCGCCCTGCCACTCGATGACGTCCGTCTCCTCGACGTCGGTGACGTACAGGTCGGCCAGGCGCAGAATCTCGCCCACGTCGTCGGCGTGCGCGGCGATGCCCAGCGTCTCGTCGTCGGAGGTGACCCGCCGGGAGCCGTCCAGGGCCGGCGCGTGGACCACGATGTGCGGATGCTCCGTCGGATGTGCCATGCCCCCAGGCTGCTGCGCACCGGCCGGATCCGCACGCCGGGAGGGGGAGGGATCGGGGGCGCGGCGACGGCCGCCGCGCCGGCCGGCCGGTGAGGCACTGGTCCGCGCATCCCGTCGGGCCGCGCTCCCTCCGCCGCTTTCCGTAGGCCGAAGTAATACTCCCGCTGACCGGCGATTGTCCGTGCCGGTGAAGGGCGGCCGAGGGGCCGGTGGGTTGGCCCCGTACGACTGCGAGTGGAGTTCACGGCCGAGCCCTTCGGCCTCGACGAGGCGCCCGAGCACGCCGTGGTGGCGCGTGAGGCCGTCGAGACGGCCGGCCTGGACGCGGTGGACGTCGGGCCGTTCGGCGACACCGCCGAGGGCGGCGCCGACGCGGTGCCGGCCGCCGCGGACGCCCTGCCGCGCCGCACCCTGACCGCCGGCGCCCCCCGCGTCTCGCTGCAGATCAACGTGGTCGGGGAGGACGGCCGGTGAGCGGGGCCGGCGAGGCCGCCTTCATCGCGGCGGTGAAGCCGCTGGTCGACGCGGTGGGCGGGGAGCTGATCCCGCCGGACGAGGCCGGCCCCGACGACGTGGTGCTCCCCTGGGAGGGCGCCGCCGCCGTCGCCGTACGGCTGCCGCGGCTCGCGGACTCCCTCGACCACATCCTGGCCGCGCCGGAGCGGCGCGAGGGCATGCCGCCGGCGGAGCCGGACCGCAAGGCGAAGCAGGAGATCGTGCGCGGTCTGGAGGCGCGCGGCGCCTTCGTCGTGCGGCACGGTGTGGAGACCGTGGCGAGCGCGCCCGGCGTCAGCCGCTTCACCGTCTGAAGAACGACACCCCTGACGGAGCGGTGCACGTCGCCGCCGACCGCCCCTACGGCCTGATCGAGGCCACGGTCCTGCGGGACGGCTGCGAGCCGCGGACACCGGTGGACCTCACCACCCTCTGGCCGCACCCCCGCATCGGCACCCGTGGCCGGGTACCCGGACCCGGCCCCACCGGTCACGGCACTCGCCCCCCGGGGTCCTGCCGTGCCCTCCCCCCTTACGCGAAAAGGACGCACCATGGCAGCAGACCGGCGCACGGTCATCGAGAACTGCGCGATCGCCACCGCCGACGCGGCCGACACCGAGTACGCCACCGGACACCTCGTCCTCGCCGGCGACCGCATCGAGTCGCTCGGCCCCGGACCGGCCCCCGGCGGCCTGGAGGACGTGGCCCGCCGGATCGACGCCACCGGCCATCTCGCGACCCCCGGGCTGGTCAACACCCACCACCACTTCCACCAGTGGCTCACCCGGGGCCTGGCCACCGACCACAACCTCTTCGACTGGCTCGTCGCGCTCTACCCGACCTGGGCGCACATCGACGAGGCGATGGTGCACGCGGCCGCCCAGGGATCCCTCGCGATGATGGCCCGCGGCGGCGTCACCACCGCCGTGGACCACCACTACGTCTTCCCGCGCGGCTCCGGAGACCTCTCCGGCGCGATCACCACCGCCGCCCGCGACATGGGTGTCCGCTTCACCCTCGCCCGCGGCTCCATGGACCGCGGCGAGAAGGACGGCGGGCTGCCCCCGGACTTCGCGGTCGAGACGCTCGACGACGCGCTCGCCGCCACCGAGGAGACGGTGCACCGCCACCACGACGCCTCGCCCGGCGCGATGACCCAGGTCGCCGTCGCCCCCTGCTCCCCGTTCACCGTCTCCACCGAACTGCTGCGCCAGGGCGCGGAACTCGCCCGCCGCCTCGGCGTACGGCTGCACACCCACGGGTCGGAGACCGTGGAGGAGGAGAAGTTCTGCCACGAGTCGTTCGGCATGGGCCCCACCGACCATCTCGAGTCCACCGGCTGGCTCGGCGAGGACGTGTGGATGGCGCACTGCGTCCACATGACCGACTCCGACATCGCCGCCTTCGCCCGCACCGGCACCGGCGTCGCCCACTGCCCGTCCTCCAACGCCCGCCTCGCCGCCGGCATCGCCCGCGTCCCCGACATGCTCGCGGCCGGCGTCCCCGTCGGCCTCGGCGTGGACGGCACCGCGTCCAACGAGTCCGGCGAACTCCACACCGAACTGCGCAACGCCCTGCTGATCAACCGCCTCGGCGCGCACCGTGAGAAGGCCCTCACGGCACGCCAGGCGCTGCGCCTCGGCACCCACGGCGGGGCGCGGGTGCTGGGCCGCGCGGCGGAGATCGGGTCCCTGGAGCCGGGCAAGCTCGCCGACCTGGTGCTCTGGCGGATGGACACCCTCGCCCACGCCTCCGTCGCCGACCCGGTCACCGCCCTGGTGTTCGGCGCCGCCGCCCCGGTCACCGCGTCCTTCGTGAACGGCCGTCAGATCGTCGAGAACGGCCGGCTGCTCACCGCCGACGAGGACGCCGTCGCCCGCACCACCCGCGCCGAGGCGCGACGCCTCGCCAGGATCGCCGGGCACGCCTGACCCCCCGCACGTCTCCGGGGCGCGCCCGGGGCGCGCCCCGGAGACGGCACCCCACGCCCGCCGCACCGCCGCCCTGGCCACCACGCCGGCGCCGGGGGCGCCGACGCCCTGTGAGACCGCGCGGGCGGTGCTCCGTCAGGCCCGGGCCGCCGCCACCTCCGCGCGGAGCTGCGGCAGCATGTCGTGGTAGACGCCCGGGCACTGCGTCGAGCCGTAGTCCTTGTGGCCGAAGATCTGCGTGGACGCGATGCCGTACTGGTCGCAGGCGTACGCGCACAGGGTCACCAGGACCTCCCACTGCGCCTCGGGCGGCTGCGCGCCCGCGTGGTACGCGCCCTCACAGGCGATGCCGATGGCCGCGCTGTTCTGCCCGGAGGTGTGGGCGCCGAGCACGAAGGTCCGCCCGCCGGCGAGCGCCGTGAGGCTGCCGGTCCGGCCCTCGGTGATCCAGCCGCCGCGGCTGACCAGGAAGGTGTAGCCGGTGTCCACCCACCCGTTGCCGTCCATGTGCAGGTCCTGCACCCAGTGGGCGTGCGCGTGCGCCTGGGCGCGGGAGTGGTCGGCGGAGTTGTCGGACACGGTGTGGTGGACCACGATCCGGCTGGGCCGGTACTGCAGGACGCTGATGGTTCCGCGCGGGGCCCGGGCGCCCCAGACCTTCGTGCCGTCTATGTCCGGCTGCACGGCGGCGTGGCCGCGCGCGTGCGCGACACCGGGCACGGCGCCGGCGGCGAGTCCGGCCGCGCCGGCGATCAGGAGGCGGCGCCGGAAGAGGTTCCTGGGATGCACGATCACTCCTCGGGAGAGGACGGGTGGGGGGAACGGGGAGGGCCGGCGTCCGAGGACGGCCGGCCCCTCCGTGTGGCCGCGTGCGTGCGGGACTGTCAGGCCGTCACGTGTTGTTGGCGAGGGCCAGGAGCCGGTCGCGGGACCCGTTGAACTGGTTGCGGTCCACGTTGCCCGAGATGCCGGGGACCGACCCGGTCGAGGTGTACTGCCACACCGTCCAGGTGGGGAAGCCGGCGGGGATGGTCGGCGACGCGGCGGAGGTCCAGTGCGCCACCCACAGCGGGCTCTTGGCCGACATGCCGGTCCAGTTGCCGGTGCAGGTGTTCCACCAGCTCGCCGTCGTGTAGATGACGACGTCCCGGCTCGTGCGCGCCTTGTACGTGGTGTAGAAGTCGTTGATCCACGTGCGCATCTGCGTCGTGGACAGGCCGTAGCACATCGCCCCGTACGGGTTGTGCTCGATGTCCAGCACGCCGGGCAGCGTGAGGTTGTCGCGCGACCAGCCGCCGCCGTTGCTCGCGAAGTAGGCGGCCTGGGTGGCCCCGTTGGAGGTGTTGGGGAGCGCGAAGTGGTACGCCCCGCGGATCACGCCGGCGCCGTGCGCGGCGGGGTAGTTGGTGTTGAAGCGCGGGTCCTTGTAGCTGGTGCCCTCGGTCGCCTTCATCCAGGCGAACTGGATGCCCGCGTTGCGCACGGAGGTCCAGTTGATGCTTCCCTGCCAGTTCGAGACGTCGATGCCCTGCACGCCGTCGGTGGGCGCCAGCAGCCCTCGCGACGGCTCCTCGGCGGCGGGGACGCCCTCGTGGATGCGGGCGCCGACACCCATGTACGCCTGGCCGGGCTTGACGGTGAGGGGCTGCGGGTCGGGCTGGGGTGCGGCGTTCGCGCCGACGGCGGACGTGGCCGTGAGCGCCAGTGCGGCGCCGAGGACGCCGAGCGCGGTGGCCGTGCGTCTGCCGAGGCGGGAGAGGTGGGGGAGTACCTGCATGGGGGCTTGCCTCCTGGCACATGTGGGGATGAGAAGGAGGTGACGTCGGCCGCTGCCACCTGGGCAGTTACGTGCTTCTTGACGTGCGCGCGTCATTAGTTACGCACGTAGATTCACAGCGTGTAAAGAGTCTCCTTGCTTCTCTGGTGGTCTGGTCCACTGTAGGAGCGGACTGCCAGGAAAGTTGGGAGCCGAACGGAGGAAAATTTCATCGGATGAAAACAGAAACCGGGTTCCGGTGTCCCGGAACCCGGTGGGTGAGGCCTCTCCTGACGGCCCGCCGGCCCTACAGACCCAGGGCGGCCGGATCCTCGGTCAGCTCGCGGAAGACGTCCTGGGGGTTCGCCACCAGCTTGCGCCGCTCCAGGTCCAGCAGACCGCCCACGGCCGTGATCTCGGCCGCCACCGTGCCGTCCGTCCTGGTGACGGTCTGCTCGATGGTGAAGGTCTTGCCGCCGCCCCAGTCGAAGACGCAGCTCACGTCCACCTCGTCACCGGCGAGCAGCTCCCGCCGGTACCGGATGGTGGTCTCCAGGGCGACCGGCCCCACGCCGTGCGACTGCAAGCGGGACTGGGTGATCCCGGCCGCCTGGAGCAGCATCCAGCGCGCGTGCTCCGCGTAGTTCAGGTACACGGCCTGGTTGAGATGTCCCTGCACGTCGGTCTCGTAGCCGCGCACGGTCACGCGGACGGAATACGGCTCGCTCACTGCGTCCCCTTCACACCTGTCCGGATCGTCGCCCGATCCACCGATCCTGGCACGCCCCTCAGACGCGGCGCGGAGAGGCCAGGAGGTAGCGCCTCCGCGTCCTGGGTTCCGTGTACTCACCGGGCTGCCAGCCGGCCCCCTCCAGCGTCCGTGCGCAGGCCCGCAACGCGGCGGCGTCCGGCGCGTACACGGCGACGGCCTCCGGCTGCGGGGTGTCCCGCACCCGGTAGCCGCCCTCACCGTCCGCTCCCGCCGGCCGGTGCCCGGCCGCCTCCAGCGCGAGCGCGGCGGCCTGCACGAGGTGCGTGCGCTCCCAGCCGCAGGGCCGGTCGGTCGACCCGTCGGGGTTGGTCATGCGGCGCAGTTCGAGCATGCCGTGCCAGGCGCTGCGGACCTCCCGCGTGCGGGCGGGACCCTCGGCGGGGGGTACGGCCTCGCCGCCGACGCGGGCGCTGAAGACGCCCGCGGTGACGGCGGGCGCCTGAGCCCCGGCCTGCGGCCCGCTCGGCTCGGGTGGTTCGTCCTGGGCCTCGCGTACCCGGTGCCCGGCGGGCGTGAGGAAGTGGTCGTGCGGCGGCCGAGGATGCCGGAAGGCGAGCCCGCGCTTCACCAGCGCGGTGAGCTGGGCCTCGGTCCCCTTGAGACGCCCGGTCCCGGGATCGGCGGCCTCGATCAGCCGGCGCTGGGCGGCGGTGGGCGGTCGGGTCATCGGCGTCCGGAGGCGTGGGGGAGGAAGGCGGCCCAGGGGGCGAAGGTGAGGTGGGGGCCGCCTGTGTGCTTGGAGTCGCGGACGTGGATGGTGCGGGGTGCCGTGGCCACCTCGGCGCAGGCGGCACCGTCGGGGTTGCTGTAGCTGCTCTCGCGCCAGGTCGGCTCCGTGCGGGACTGCGCAGTCATGTCTCTCCCAGCAGCTTCTCGATGTAGGTCGGTGACGTGCGAGGCGTGAGGGCCTGTGCCCGGATGATCCCACAGCGCAGTTCGAGGATCTGGATCTCTCGCCGGTCCGGGGTCAGCCGGCTGACGAGCTGAATGTCGCCGTGCCCCACGGTGGCGCCGTCCCTGAGCCGCAGCAGGCGGAAGGGACCGTCCAGTCCGCCGTTGTCCTCGGAGTCCAGGGGCAGGACCTGGATCTCGGCGTTCCGCCCGTAATCGAGGTCACCGACGCCCGCCCGGACCGCAGCCCCCCCGCTCCCCGGCACCCTCACCCCGGCCGGTCCCGCTGGGGCCGGTTGTTCTGTCCCATGCGGTCGGGACGGTCCCCTCGGTCTCCGGGAGTAGGTCCCGCGCCTCAGGCGTGGTGCGGCATCGCCGCCTAAGGTCGATCTTCATGGAACCCACGGAGGCCGCTCGTCGCGGTACGGCGGAGCGCGTGCGCGACGTGATCGAGCGGCTCGGCACCGAGCGGGACGTGTGGCTGTCGACGGCTCACCCTGATCACGGGCCGCATCAGGTGCCGTTGTGGTTCCTGTGGGACGGGCGAGCGGTGTGGATGTGCACCGGTGCCGCGTCCGCGACCGTGCGGAACGTCCGCACGGAGCCGCGTGTGCGTCTGGCGCTGCCGGACACCTTCGACGTGGTGCTCCTCCAGGGCGAGGCGGAGTGCTTCCCCGGCCGCGAGGTGCCCGACGACGCGGCGGAGGCGTTCGCCGCCAAGTTCGGATGGGATCCGCGCGCGGAAGAGGAGCCCTACCTGTACGTACGCGTGGTTCCGAGGACCGTGCGGGCATGGCGCGGCGTGCCGGAACTGCGCGGAAGAGTCGTCATGCGCGACGGAACGTGGCTGGAGTGACCCCCCGGACGGCGGCTTCGCCCCGACGGCCCGCCCGCCCGTCGGGGCGGGCGGCGGCGCGGGACCTCTGCAGACCGGTGATGACCCGGGTGATGCGTTCCCGTTCCGTCCGCCGGTGAACGACGCGACCAGATGGCTCTCCTCCACCGGGCGAGGGGGTCCACCGCTTTCAGGGGATCCACCCCCGTGCCGCCGGCCTCGGCCCTTACCGCAGGGTGAATCGCCCCGGCCCGTGCAGGCGGCCGATCTCGGTGAGCACGTGGTCCACGTGGAGAGGCACCTGCGCGCGCAGTGGCTCGCTCCACCTCTCCTCCGCGTACGAGGAGTTGAGATAGAGCTGCCTGGCGTGTTCGAGGACGGGGCGCTGTTCGGGCGGCAGACGGGGGAGTGCCCAGCCGGCGGCGGCGTCCTTCGGCAGAATGCGGCCCGTGGCGAGCGTGGCCCAGACGCGGGCGAGGGTCAGCAGGACGTTCCGGGTGTCGCTGTCCAGGTCGTCGAGCAGGCCGGGGATGCCCGCCACGCTCGCCCGGATCAGGTCGGCGTGCGGGACCGGATCGAGGACCTGTGCCGGAGGCCGGCCGGTGAGGGGGTGGTCGCCGGCCAGCGTCGTGGTGATCAGCAGGGCCAGGTCGGGCATCGGCTCCGGGCGAGGCACCTTCCCGGCCCCGTACTCCGCCCGCAGCCACTCGCCGTAGAGGAAGTCGCAGGTCGGCGGGTACCGCCACGGGCGTACCTCGGACTGGACGACGACAGTGAGCTCGACCGGGCGGACGCCGTCCCGCATGCCGGAGATCCGGAGCAGCCCGCTGAGCAGGAGCCGCCGTTCCCCCTCGTCCAGCCGGCGCCGGGAGACGACCAGCACGTCCACGTCACTGGCCGGCTTGAGCCCGCCGAGCACGGAGGAGCCGTGGAGGTAGACACCGATGACCTCCCGGCCCAGCACACGGGCGACGAGCTCCACGACTCCTCGTACCTGATCCATCGCACGAGTGTCTCCCGGCGACGCTCAGGTACGGGAGAACGGCGCCCAGCGGGAGAGCCCGAAGCCGCTGCCCTCGCGGCGGATCTCGAAGGCGCCCTGGCCCGGCAGGTGGGCGGGGAACACGAGGGCGCGGTGGTCGGCCGCGTAGGCGAACATCCGTGCGCGGCTGGCGCGGGCGCCCTCCTCGTCCTCCTCGAAGCAGCTGTTCAGGTGCGGTTCGTGGACCTGGATCGCGCCGTGGAGCAGGTCCCCGGCGAAGACCGCCCGGTCGCCCCCGGACTCCAGGTGGACGACCGACGAACCCGGGGTGTGGCCGGGCGCCGGTGCGAGGCGGAGGTTGCCGTCGATGACGTAGGAGCCCTCCCAGGTCGTGACGAGTCCCGCGTCGATCACCGGCTGGACGCTGTCCTCGAACACGTTCTGGTTGCCCCGCCCGAACCGCGTGCGGTGCAGGTTGTCGGGATGCCAGTACGTCACCTCGGCCGCCGGCAGCCGCCCTGATCGCCGAACTGGCTTCCCGGAGCCCGGAGTTCGTCGCGCTCTGGGACGCCCACACCGTCGCCCCCTGCGGCCGCGACGTCCACGCCCTCGCCCACCCGGCCGTCGGCGAACTGACCGTCACCCAGCAGACGTTCGACGTCCCGACGGAACCGCACCGGTCCCTGGTCACCTTCACGGCCGAGCCCGGATCCCCCTCGGCGGCGGCCCTGACGGCTCTCCACCGGACGCGGGACGGGGCGGGACCCGGCGCAATGTGTGGACGTGATGAGGGCGCCCGCGTACCGTGTGCCTCCACGCCCTGAGACGGACGGAAGGAGGCGAGTGCCGTGCGGTCCACACCTTTCCAGCGCTCCCTTCCCCGCTGTCCCGGCGTGCTTGACGAGTTCTGACCGGGAGCGCTCCGAGCAGCAGCTGCATCCCGGAGGAATCCATGACCGATCCGGTCATCCGTACGCTCTCCGCGAGCGACGCCCACCTCTTCGACGTTCTCCCCGACCCGCTCGGCGCCCGTGAGGCCCACCGGCGCACCCGGTTCCGCCCCGACTGGAAGCGCGTCGCCCTGCGCGACGGCGAGGTCGTGGCACGCGGCGCGTGGTGGGGCGGACCCGACGACCCGGAGCCCCTCACCATCAACTGGTTCGACGTGGCCGGGGGCGAGGAGGAGGCGGGGGCCGCACTCCTGCGCTCCGCCCCCTGGCAGGTCGAACTCGAGATCAACCTGCCCGGCGGCTGGCGGGACGAGCCCGGCCTGCGCCCACCCGCCGAGGCACGCTTCGCCGCCGCACGCGCCGCCGGGTACGAGCTCCTGGTGGAACGCTTCCTGTACCGCTGGACCCCGGAGCGAGGTCTGCCCGAGCGGCCCGGACGCCTGCGCTTCAGCGCCGAACCCGACGACACCGTCTTCTTCGACGCCCTGCGCCGCATCCACTCCGTGACCCTGGACGCCCACGCGCTCAAGGCCGTGGAGGAGGGCGGCCTCGACCAGGCCGCCCAGGAGGAACTCGACTTCTTCCACTGGTGCCCCTCCCCACGCGAGTGGTGGCAGACCGCGCACACGCCGGAGGGTGACCTGGCCGGCATCCACGTCCCGGCCCACAACCCCTCCGGACCGGTCATCGGCTTCGTCGGAGTCGTCCCGGAGCAGCGGGGGCACGGCTATGCCTACGACCTGCTCGTGGAATGCACCCGCTTCCTCGTCGAGCAGGGCGCGGAGTACGTCAGCGCGGCCACGGACCGGGGCAACGCCCCCATGGCCGCCGCCTTCACCAGGGCCGGCTTCCCCGTCGTCAGCGAACGCGTCAACTTCCACCCGGAGGCGGCCCGACAGGCCTAGACCCTCACCGTGAAGAAGCTCCGGGCGGCGCCCGCGCGGTGAGCGCGGGGTCCGCCCGGAGCGACGCCGAGGGCAAGGAGAGCGAAAGAACTTGTTTCAGAATGGAGTTGAGAAGGAAGCCCTTTCATGGCCTTGCCGTGGACAACGCTAGCACTCAGTCCGGGATCAGGTCGCGCAGGTTTTCGAGGGTGACGACCCGGGAGTCCGGGTGCAGCCCCTCGGGGCGTTCGAGACCGATGTACATCACGGGCTCGTCCGGGACCGGTCCGCCGTCCCACAGCTCCACGGCCGTGGCGCGGTCGGACATCAGACCGGTCAGGTACCGCACCGTCAGGTACTCGCGCTCCACGACGGCGCGCACCACCTTGGACACCGACACCTGGTTCTCCTCGACCCGGTTGGCCGAGGAGATGCCCCGCAGGTACAGGTGGAGCCACTTGGCGCGCCACCGTCCGTCGTCCTCCCGCCGGAACACCATCGGCAGGGCCACCCGGCCCGTGCCGCGCAGGTCCGACTTCGTCCGCACCGTGCGCGGCTCGAACGGCCGGCCCTTCCGCTCGCCGTCGCGCAGCATGAAACCGAAGAACGACTCCTCGACCTCGTCGAAGCCCTCGCCGGCGTAGATGTTGACCTGCGGGACGATGAAGGTGCCGCGCACCCGGTCCAGGGACAGTTCGATGAACTCCGAGGCCCCCTCGGGCGCCTCGGTGATGTCTCCCGAGTGGACGCCCCCGACGGTCTTGAGCGAGGTGTAGGACAGCCAGGAGCCGGTGCTGTAGTCGGGGTGGAGGAGCAGCGCCGAGAGATCGTAGTCGGTCCGTTTCCCGGTCTCCTTCCAGTACACGAAGAAGCGCAGCCGTTCCCCGTCGACCGCCGAGACCGAGCCCCGCGGCAGTACGCCGAGTCCTGCCGCCGCCGCCCTGCCGCTGAGCGGAAGCGCCACGTCGAGGACGTCGGGGTCGAGCAGCAGCCGGCCCGGTGCCGGGAGCCGGCGGCGCAGCTCGGCGTCGAGGGCGGCGACGAGGCGGTCGCGGTCGGCCGCGGGCACCGGCCGCCGGGCGTCGGGAGCGGCCCATCCACGGCCCCGCCGGTTGACGAAGATCCGGGGTTCGCCGGTCTCCCGTTCCCGGTTCTGGAAGTGCTCGCGGACCGACAGCACGACCCGGCCGGAGACCTGGGGCGCGACCCGCACCGCGGCGGCCACCACCGCGTCCCTCTCCTCCTGTCCGGAGGCGATGCGCAGCAGGAGGTCCAGGGCCCTGAACAGTTTGCCGGGCGCGGACCGGAGCAGCCGCACCGCGCCGGGTACGTCGTACTCGTCGAGCAGTTCCTCGACACGGCTGTCGAAGGACCGCGCCTCCTTCTCCCCGCGGGCCACGGCGAACACCTCGGCCGCGTGCGGCAGGTGCGGGTACTCGTGCGGGTGGAGCCGCTCACCGAGCCGCTTGAAGGGCTCGCGGTGCGCGTGCACGTCGGCCAGTTTGGCGGGGTCCGCCGCGACCACGGCGTCGAGGCCCGCGAGCAGGGCACGGCGCACCGGCCGCGGGAGGGACCGGAACCGGGCCGGCTCCCGCAGCGTCACGTCGCCGCCCGACAGGGCGCAGGCCAGCCGCAGCACATCGGTGACGGTGTCGAGCAGGAGGTCCGCGCCGGCCAGGAGACGTGCCTCGTTGACGACGGCCCGGTTCTCCCTGACCGGGATCGACTCCGGCTGCGGTCCGAGCGCGCACCGCTGGGCGAGGGTCTTGAGGTCGCGCAGGTGTTCCTCGCCCAGCGGCGTCGTGCTGCCCGCCAGGGCCAGGTACAGATCGGTGAGTTCGTCGTCCAGGTCCCGTCCGAGGTGCAGGACGGTCACCCGGTCGCCCGCCGAGGCGATCAGCTCGTCCTGCGCCGCGAGCAGCTGCTCGTACGTGTGCTGGTAGCGGCCGTACGCGGGGAGGCTGAGCAGGTTCAGCACCCCGTGCGTCAGCTGTTTCAGCACGTTCTCGCGCGACGTGTCGTCTTCGAGCGCCTTCGTCACGCACCGCGTCCAGAACTCCTCGGTGTCCGGAACGTTCGCCGGGAAGTCGATGAAGTACGCGTTGTGCCGGACGTGGTCGCCCGCCATCTCGCTCACCATGGGCAGTGTCCGCCGGGCGGTGCGCAGGACCGCGGCCTCGGACAGTCCGGACAACCGCTCCAGCAGCTCCGCCGAGAGCTTGAAGCCCACGGACATCAGCGCCGCGTCGAACTGCCGTGCGGCGGCGGCGCCTTCCCCGGCGGAGCCCTCGGGGGAGGGAATGCGGTGGGTGTGCCGGATGACCAGTGATGCGAGACCGTGCGCCATTCGAGGATGATCGCAGAGGCGCGCGAACCGGCGCACGGGAGTTTCCGTGCGCACGTGAGACGCCCCGAGCTCGGAAAGGGGCGGGAGAGAGCCAGGAGACGCCCCGCTGTCCCTCCCGCGCGCGTCGATACGTGAGGCGCGGCGTGTACAACTGATATCGCGCTGGGAGGACTCCAGCACACCCGGCGACCGGAGGGGAACACCTGTGCACGATCTCGCGGACTCGGTCGAATCGATGGAACAGCTCGCCGCCGTCTGGCGGACCATGGTGCTCGACCGCGACCCGGAGGCGGACGTCCGTGACCTCCCCGGGATCGCCGTCCGCTGGGCCGACTGCCGGTTCGCCTTCTGGAACTGCGTCACCCTGACCGGCGTCGGCACGGGCGCCGGTCTCATGGAGCGGCGCCTGAAGGAGGCGGCGGAGATCATGCGTGCGAAGAGCCGTCCGGGTTTCCTCTGGGTCTTCGAGGACCTCCTCGACGACGAGGCGCGCGCGACGCTGGGGACGGCGGCCGAGCGGGCCGGTCTCGCGTACGCCTTCCCCGGCACGGGCATGGCGGGGGACCTGCTGCCCCTCCCCGCACCGGACCACCCCGATCTGACGTTCGTGCGCGTGACCACCGAGGAGCACCTTCAGGCCTACGCGGACATCAACTCACGTGCCTACGGGTTCCCGCTCGAGGACGGCCGTGACGGCCTCGCCCGCTCCACGCTGTGGAAGGACGGAGTGCACGCCTACCTCGGCGTACGGGACGGCACGCCCGTGGCCTGCGCCGCCACGGTGGAGGCGCAGGGCCGCCTCTTCGTCCTGCTCGTCGCCACCGATCCGCAGTGGCAGCGCCGGGGCTACGGGGAGGCGGTGACGCGCAAGGCCCTGTACGAGGGCGCCCGCGCCACAGGAGCGACCCGCGCCACCCTGCACGCGACCGCCGCCGGCGCGCCCGTGTACCCCCGCATCGGCTTCCGCCCGAACTCCCCGATGCGCTTCTACACGCCGGCGCCCTGATCCGACCGGCTCGCAGGTGCGGGCCGGTGCACGACCCCCGGCGGCCCGGGCGGGCGGGCCCCCGGTGCGCGCCCGGCGCCGTGTGCCGGAGTCGCGCGGCAGTGACGTCACGGACGCTCCCGTTCCCACTCCCGGCGCCAGACCGCGCGGACGCGGTGGTCGTCCTCGTGACCGGGCGGGACGGTGCCCAGGCGGGTCACGGCCTCCTCCGTGCGCGGGTCCTGGCGGCGCAGGAGGCCGTACGTGGCGTCCAGCCGGGTCACGAAGTCCTCCGCGTCGAGCAGGGCGTCCAGCGCGTCGGCGACGGCGGGTGCACGGACGGTGCGGCCCGCGACCGCTTCCGCCACCGCCGCCCGCGTCTCCGGGACCGGGTCTCCCGGCAGAACGACCACCGGCGTCCGTGAGCCCCGGGCCGACATCGTCGAGGACCGCGCCCGGGGCCGCGCCGGCCCGTGCGCGCACGCCCCCGTCCTCGTCGGCCGCGGGTTCCAGCAGCGCGGCACCTGCCTCCCGGTTCGCCAGGGCGGCCGGACCGTCACCCCGGAGGACCAGGCCGAAGCATGGGATCGCGCCCCAGGGCGGCCGTCACCACCGCCGGTGAGCCGCCGTCCACCGCCCGCCCCAACGGCGTGGTGCCGTCGGGAAGTCCACGGTCGGGGTCGGCACCCGCTTCGACCAGGGCGTCGGCGTCGTGGGCGGCGATCGCACGGCACAGCACCGGCAGTCCGTCTTCCGTGAGCGTGTCCGGATCCGCGCCTGCCTCCAGGAGCCGCCGTACGTCCTGTTCGTCGCCCCGTCCGACCGCCGCCACCGGTTCCGTGCCGTCGCCCCTGTCCCCCCCGTTCTGCCGGCCCGGGGGATGCCGACCCGCCCGGCACCGGACACGAACAGGGTTCTTCCGGGCCGGGCAGCCCCGTGGCCTACTGCCGGTACCCGCTCAGGAAGCGGCCGATGCGGCCGATCGCCGCCTCCAGGTCCTCCGCGTGGGGGAGGGTGAGGATGCGGAAGTGGTCGGGGGAGGGCCAGTTGAAGCCGGTGCCCTGGACGACCTGGATCTTCTCGCGGAGCAGCAGGTCCAGGACGAACTTCTCGTCGTCGTGGATCCTGTGCACCTTCGGGTCCAGCCGCGGGAACGCGTACAGCGCGCCCTTCGGCTTCACACAGCTCACGCCCGGGATCTCGTTCAGCTTCTCCCAGGCCACGTCCCGCTGCTCGCGCAGCCTGCCGCCCGGCGCGGTGAGGTCCCGGATGGACTGCCGGCCGCCCAGCGCGGCCTGGACGGCGTACTGCGCGGGCGCGTTGGCGCACAGCCGCATCGACGCCAGCATGGTCAGGCCCTCGAGGTAGTCCTTCGCGTGCTGCCTGGGACCGGTGACCACCAGCCAGCCGGAGCGGAACCCCGCCACGCGGTACGTCTTGGACAGTCCGCAGAACGTCAGCACGACCAGGTCGGGGGCGAGCGCGGCGGCCGAGTGGTGCACGGCGTCGTCGTACAGGATCTGGTCGTAGATCTCGTCGGCGAGGACCATCAGGCCGTGCCGGCGGGCCAGGTCCAGGATGCCCTCGACGACCTCCTTCGGATACACCGCGCCCGTCGGGTTGTTGGGGTTGATGACGACGACGGCCTTGGTGCGGTCGGTGATCTTCGCGGCCATGTCGTCCAGGTCCGGGTACCAGCCGGCCTGTTCGTCGCAGAGGTAGTGCACCGCCGTGCCGCCGGCGAGGGTGGTCACCGCCGTCCACAGCGGGAAGTCCGGTGCGGGGATGAGGATCTCGTCGCCGTCCTCCAGCAGGGCCTGCACCGCCATGGACACCAGCTCGGAGACGCCGTTGCCGAGGAAGACGTCGTCGACGTCGACCTCCAGGCCGAGCGTCTGGTAGCGCTGGGCCACCGCGCGGCGGGCGGAGAGGATGCCGCGCGAATCGGTGTACCCGTGCGCCCGGGGAAGCATCCGGATCATGTCCTGGAGGATCTCCTCCGGCGCCTCGAAGCCGAACAGGGCCGGATTGCCGGTGTTGAGGCGCAGCACGCTGTGCCCCGCCTCCTCCAGCGCGTCGGCGTGCTCGATCACCGGGCCGCGGATCTCGTAACAGACCTCGCTGAGCTTGCTCGACTGCCGGAACTCCATGCGTCCCTCCGGTTTCTGGTGTTGCTTGGTTTTACCAAGTGGCTGCTTGGAAAGTCCAACGACATGTCTAGACTGCGGGGCATGCCACCTCGCCGAAGCTACGACCAGTACTGCTCCGCCGCCCGCGCGCTCGACGTCGTCGGCGACCGCTGGACCCTGCTGATCGTCCGGGAACTGCTGGCCGGCCCGCGCCGCTACACCGACCTGCACGCGGACCTGCCGGGCGTCAGCACGGACGTACTGGCCTCACGGCTGAAGGACATGGAGCGCGACGGCCTCGCCACCCGCCGCCGCCTCCCCCCGCCCGGCGCGGCCTACGTCTACGAACTCACCCCTCGCGGACGTGAGTTGCTGCCCGTCCTCCAGGCGCTCGGCGCCTGGGGCCAGGCGGAGCTGGGCGAACGCCGGCCGACGGACGCGGTGCGTGCCCACTGGTTCGCGCTGCCGCTGCTGCGGGCGCTGGAGGGCGAGGGACTCGTCGAAGTACGGCTGAACGAAGGCCGCTTCCACGTCCACGCGGGCGCGGTGGAGGGCCCCGTCTACGGCGACGGCCCGGCCCCCGCCGGCCCCGACGCCGTCCTGGCCCTCGACACCCCCACCTGCATCGCCGTCAGCCGAGGCGACCTGCCGCTCGCGGAAGCGATCCGCGCGGGCCGCGTCGAGGTGACCGGCGACAGCCCCCTCGCCAAGCAGCTCAGGGAGGCGTGAGGGGCGCCACGCCTCCGCGAACCTCGCCGCGAACCCGCGATGCCGAGCCGCGGCCCGCCTCGCCTGCCCCGGGCTGGCCGCGGCCCCCGGCACACCGGCCGGACGCTCGGCCCGCTCCGTGAGGCGAAGACGCTCGTGCCGCGCGTGCTTCCGGCACGCCAGGCAGGTGACCCTGTCCGGCCGCGGCGAGGCCGTCGCGCAGGGCACGCGTACCCCGCCCCCGGTGGTCGTCTCAGCCGCACCCCGGACACCACCGCCCCGGCGGCGGCCCTCTCCCGCCGGACCGCCCTGCGGTCCGTCCGCGACGCCGTCCGCACCGGTCGCCACCGCGAGGCGCTGCCCAGTCGCCACGACTGGTACGAGAGGTCACGGCACCCGACTCACGCGGTCCGGCGGGTCCCCGAGGGCGTGGCACCCACCTGGCAGGGGGCGCGGACGAGCCGGAGCGCCTCCACCACCACGGCTCCACGTCCCAACGCTTCACCTTCAGCCGGTCGTTCACCCCGGAGGGAATACCAACACCGGCCCGTACCCGAAGGCAGGCGCTGGACGGACGGAAGGCCCGCACGAAGCGGGCCTTCCCACCAGACGCCGGCTAAATGGCTACGCCCCCGGCGGAACATGCCGCGGCCGCCCCGGACCCCGCGTCAGGCGGTAGCCGAAGACGCCCGCCAGGGCGGCCAGCGCGCCGCCCGCCGCCGTCCAGATCCAGCGGTCGGACCACCAGCCGGACGTCCAGCCGTCCTCCGGTTCCAGACCGGCCAGGACGGCGGACGGCGAATCGTCCGACTCCTCCTCCGGCCGGGACGCGATGCCCGGCACCAGCGGCTCGGACAGCGCGCCGTCGACCGCCGCCGCGCCGCCCATGTCCTTGGACTCGACGCGCAGTTCGGCGTCGACCGGCTGGCCCAGGTCGTCCGCCGACAGCTTCAGGGCCGTCAGGCGCACGTAGTACGTGCCGGGCAGCGGGTCGTCGGCCCACGGCTCCGACCAGGCGCGGACCGTGCGCAGCACGCAGGCCAGCTCCACGCTCCTCGTGCCCGCCCCGGCGGTGCGGGTCTGCGCGCCGTACTGGCAGGCCTGGCGGCGGCGCAGCCCGTCGTACACGTCGACCTGCCACGTCTCGGCGGCGTGGCTCTCCGGCAGCTTCACCGTCGCCCGGACGGTGGGCCGCTGCCCGGCGTCCGCGGGGAACGACCAGTACAGGTAGTCACCCGTGGAGGCCCGCGCCGTGGCGGTCTGCCCCTGCTCGACCTCCGTCGCGGTGCGGAACGACGTCCCCGCGCGGGTCGGCCCGCCGCCGTCGCCGGAGGCTTCCGGGGACGGTGAGGAGTCGGCCGCGGCGGGCGCGGCGGCCAGGCCCAGCGTCAGCAGGGCGGCACTCAGTACACGTACGGCGCGCATCAGCCGGTCCTCCAGACAGCGACCCGCCAGCGGGACAGCCAGCCCCAGACGAGACCGGCGAGGAAGCCGGTCACGACCAGTGCGCCGAGCAGCCACCAGCCCCGGCCGAGACCGAAGGAGGCGACGTCGTTCGCGTCGTCCGGGCCGTCCACGACGTCGACCGTCAGCTCCAGCGGCAGACCGGGCGTGGTCTTCACCCCGGCGTCCGCCGAGAAGGAGGTGGTCACCCCGAGGCACACCGTCTCCGTCGCCGGCTTGCCGCTGTCGTCGTCGTCCCGCTCCGGCTTGGGGTAGCGCAGACCCGTGGACACCACGTCCGTACGGCCGTGGCCCGTGGCCTCGCCGCGCACGATCTCCCGGCCGTGCGCGGTGACCGCGCGCATCAGGATCCCGTGGTCGGGGCGCACGGCGCGGTCCGCGGCGACGCTCACCGAGGCGCGCAGCTCCTGCCCGGCGAGCAGCTCCACGCGGTACCAGCGCTGCTGGCCGAACTCCTCGCGGTCGGTGTAGAGACCGGACGTCAGCTCGGGCGCCCTCGCGCACGAGCCGGCCCCCTCGGTGGCGACCGGGGTCACCACCGGCTCGGCCGCCCGGTCGACCAGCTCGTTGACGCGGTCGGTCAGTTCGTCCTGGTGCTTGATGGAGGTGTAGGTGCCGCCGGTCGCCTCGGCGATGCAGCTGAGCTGCCGGCTCAGCTCGGCGTTCGGCACCAGGCCCAGCGTGTCGATGGTCAGGCCGATGCCCTTGGCCGCGATCTCGCGGGCCACCTCGCACGGGTCGAGCGGGGCGCAGGTGTCCTCGCCGTCGCTGATCAGCACGATCCGCTTCGAGCCGTCGCCGCCGTCGAGGTCGTCGGCCGCCTTCAGCAGCGCCGGGCCGATCGGGGTCCAGCCGGTCGGGACGAGGGTCGCCACCGCCGTCTTCGCCTCGGTGCGGTCCAGCGGGCCGACCGGGTAGAGCTGCGCGGTGTCCTTGCAGCCTTCCTTGCGGTCGTCGCCGGCGTAGTCCGCGCCGAGGGTGCGGATGCCGAGCCGCACCTCCTCCGGCGTCGCGTCCAGCACCTCGTTGAACGCCTGCTTCGCCGCCGCCATCCGGGACTGGCCGTCGATGTCCTTGGCGCGCATCGAGCCGCTCACGTCGAGGACGAGGTCGACCTTGGGCGCGTCCTCGCCCGTGGGTTCACCGGCGGCGGCCCCGGGCGGGAAGGCGATCCCGGCCGTCAGGGCGGCGAGCAGGGCTATCGCGCCTGCGACCGGCCGTGTTCTTCTGATCATCGGCGGATCCTATTGACCGGGAGCGCCGCCCTCCAAAACGGGCTGTCAACCGGACCCGAATCGCAGGGGATTGGGCAGTTCCGCCCATTGGTCGCCCGCCGTGCCCGGCGAGAGCCGCATCAGCGTCAGCGCCTTCGCCGGCAGCGGTTCACCGAGCAGCGCCGCCAGGTCGCCGGTGCGCGGCAGATCCCGTACGACGTTCTCCAGCGCCGTCCGCAGCGCCTCGCCGGACCCCGCCGTCCCGGCCAGCGCGCCCGCCACCAGCGAGCCGAACAGCTTGCAGCGCAGGGCGCCCGCGTCGTCCGTGATCATGCGGTCCGGCACGTCCGGCACCGGGACGCCGTGCCGGGCCAGCCGCGCCGGAGAGATCCGCAGATCGGCCAGGTCCCGGTAGACCAGCCGCACCGGCTCCCCGTTCGGCGACAGCACCACGAGCAGGTTCTGCCCGTGCGCCTCCAGCGCCACCCCCAGCTCCAGCAGCCGCAGCCCGGCCGTGAGCGCCAGCCGCGCCAGCCGCGCCAGCCGCGCCAGGCGGGCGGGGGAGCGGGGCAGCTCCGTGGTGGCCAGCGCCGCCACCGGCACCACCCGCTCCCCGGGCCCCGCGTACTCCTCCGGCGACTCGCGCAGCAGCGCCGCCAGATCGGGCGAACCGGCCGCCACCGCGCCCAGCGTGCGGGTGATGTGCAGCAGCCCGCCCGTACGCGCCGCCACGACCTGTCCGAAGTCCGACAGCACCGCCGAGGCGGCGACCGACCCGAGCGAGATGTCCCGCACCGAGGACGTCAGCCGGGCGCTCAGCGCCGTCTTGACGTGCGGCCCGTCCGGCAGCGCGAGGGTGCGCAGCGCCATCAGCGGATGCGCCGCCAGCGCCCCCTCACCCGCCCGCTTCAGCACGTGCGCCGCTTGCCACGGGTGCGCCGGCACCAGCACCCGGCCCCCCTCCCGCAGCCACCCCGGCCACACCCCCGACACCAGGCACTCCCCGGCCGGCACCGGCAGCAGCACCAGCTCCACCACCGGCCGGTGCTCGGGCCCGTACGCGAGCTGTTCGGCCACCGAGAAGCCGGGCCGGGAACGGCAGGCGGGGTGGAAGGGGTGCCCGTCGACCACCCGCTGCTCCCACTCCCAGTCCCGCACCGGCGCCGGACCCCCGACGTCCTGCTGTCCCGCCCGTGACAGGGCCAACGACGCCGTCCCGTGCGCGAGTTCGGCGGCGAACGAGGCCGAGTGCGGCACCGCGAGATCCGTCATCAGCCGCGCCGGTTCGTCGTACGCCCTCCCGTCCAGCCGTACGGCGGTCACGTGGGCGTCCGTCGCGTAGGGGTCCACGGACGGCCCCTCCAGGCGCCGCCCGTCCGCCAGCCGCAGGACCACCCCGGACCGGCCCTCCGCCCGGCCCGTCACCCACGGCAGCGGGTCGTGCGTCAGCCCGCGCCACAGCCGGGTCAGCACCGCCGCGCGGGCACCGGGCAGCGCCCCCGTGTACGCCGGCAGCAGAGCGGGCCGTACGACGGCCAGCTCCTCGGCGATGCCGGCCTCGGCGGTGGGGGGACGCTGCACGGACACGCTCCTCGCATCGGCGGAAAGGCGGGACGTCCGGAGGGACGGTGCCAGACATACTGATCGTCTCCGCCGGACAGACCGTAGGGAACCAGAACGCGTGGACCTCATGCCCCCGCACGCAGACGACGACGCGGCGAGCCGCGCCGGCCTGGCAGGGCGCGCCGACGCCCACGCGGCCGTCCCGCTGCTGAACTGCCTCCTGCGCGAAGTGGCCGAACCCCTGCCCGGGCCCGCCCGCCCGGACGGCCCCCGGACCTACCGCCTGCCCCGCACGCGCCGGCTGCTGCGCGTGCGCGGCGCCCGCCGCCCGGCCGCGCCCGAGGTGCACACGGCCGGGGCCTGGCACCGGCTGACCCACACCGAACTGGTCGAACTCGTCGCCGAGGAACTGCGCCGGCACACCGGCCGCTCCCCCCACGAACTGCCCGCCGAGATGCTCGACAGCCGCGACGCGGTCGCCGCGCTGCTCGCCGCCCGCGACCGGGCCGACCCGCCCGACGACCCGTACCTGCGCTCGGAGCAGTCCCTGGTCACCGGCCACACCCACCACCCCGCCCCGAAGGCCCGCGGCGGCGGCCCCGCGGCCGCCTGGCTGCCGTACGCGCCCGAGGCGTACGCCCGCTTCCCGCTGACCCTGCTGGGCGTGCGCGAGGACACCGTGGTGGACGAGGGCGACACCGCGGCCCTGGACCGCCTGGGCGCCGCCCCGCCCGGCTACCGGCTGCTGCCGGCCCACCCCTGGCAGCTCGACCTCGCCGCCGGCGACCTCGCCCCCGCGTTCGCCGACGGCCGCCTGGTCCGGCTCGGGGAGACGCCCTGGCCGGTGTGGCCGACGGCCGCCGTCCGCACCGTCTACGCGCCCGGCGACGACCTCTTCCTCAAGTTCAGCCTCGACGTGCGCATCACCAACGACATCCGCCGGCTGTGGCGCCACGACCTGGCACGCCTGCGTGCCACCGACACGGCCGTCCGGGACGCCTTCGACGGCGGTCCGGCGGGCGGGGCCTGGCTGAGCGACCGGGGGCACCGCACCGCGGACTTCGCCGTCGAGCAACTGGCCGTCGTGGTCCGCGACGGGTTCCGCGGCCACCTGGCGCCGGGCGCCACCCCCTGCCTGGCCGCCGCCCTGGTGGAGGGCTTCGACGGCGATCCGCTCGCCGCCGCCGCCCGCCCGGACGCCTGGTGGGAGGCCTACCTGTCCCGGGTCGTCCCCCCCGCCCTCGCCGCCTTCCACCGGCACGGCGTGGTCCTGGAGGCGCACCTGCAGAACACGCTGATCGCCGTCGACGGGGACGGCATGCCGGTGCAGGCCCTCTACCGCGACGCCGAGGGGGTGAAGCTGCTCCCGTCCCCGCACCGCCCGCACGACGTGCCGACGGTGACCCGGGAGGCCGGGTGGGAACGCCTGGTGTACTGCCTGGTCGTCAACCACCTCATGGAGATCGCCGCCGCCCTCGCCGAGCACCACCCCGGCCTCGACCCCTGGCCCGCGGTCCGCCGCGAACTGGCCCGGCACGACCTCCCCGAGATCCCCGCCCTGCTGACCGCCCCCGCCCTGCCCGCCAAGACCAACCTCCTCCTTCGCTGGACGGCGGCCGACGGCGCCGCCGCCCGCTACCGCCCGCTGCCCAACCCGCTGTCCGGCCGGTGAGCGCGTCCCGAACAGGGGCCGACAAGAGGCGACGGCCGCCCGCATGCCCCAGACTCGGGACGAGGGCGACCGCCGCCCGACCGTGCCCCGAGGAGGCGGGCCCGTGCATGACGTGCCGTTCTGGCTCTGGATCGCGTTCGGCGTCACCGTGGTGGTGTCCCTCGCGATCGACCTCGTCGCGCACCGCGCGGCCCATGTCATCGGATTCCGCGAGGCGACCGCCTGGAGCGCCGGGTGGATCGGCCTGGCCATCCTCTTCGGAGGCGTCGTCTTCCTCGTCGTCGGCACCGACGCGGGCGTGGAGTACACCACCGCGTGGCTGCTGGAGAAGAGCCTGTCCGTCGACAACCTCTTCGTCTTCGCGCTGATCTTCGGCTACTTCAAGGTGCCCCGCGCCTACCAGCACCGCGTGCTGTTCCTCGGCGTCCTCGGCGCCCTGGTCTTCCGCGGCCTGTTCCTCGCGGCCGGCGTGGCCGTGGTCAGCCGCTTCACCGCCGTGCTGTTCGTCTTCGCCGCGATCCTCTTCTGGAGCACCTACAAGATCCTCAAAGGCGAGGAGGAGAGCTTCGACCCGGGGAAGAGCCTCGCGGTCCGGCTGCTGCGCAAGGTCATTCCCGTACGGGACGAGTACGAGGGCCCGCACTTCTTCGTCAAGGAGGCGGGCCGGCGGGTGGCGACCCCGCTGCTCGCGGTCGTCGTCGCCATCGAGGCCGCCGACCTCGTCTTCGCCGTCGACAGCGTGCCCGCCGTCCTCGCCGTCAGCGACGACATCTTCATCGTCTACTCCAGCAACGCCTTCGCCATCCTCGGCCTGCGCGCCCTGTACTTCATGCTGGCCGGGCTGCTCGACCGCTTCCACTATCTCAGCGTCGGCCTCGCGGTGATCCTCGGCTTCATCGGCGTCAAGCTCGTCCTCCAGGCGGCCCACAAGACCGTCAGCACCGCCGTCCCCGAGATCCCGTCCCTGGTCAGCCTCGCCGTCATCGTCGTCGTCCTGGCCGTGTCGATCGGGGTCAGCATGGCGCGGCCCCCGGTGGAGAAGGCCGGCGATGGGAAGCCGGGGGAGCCGGGGGAGTCCGGGCAACGATCTGACAAACCCATGTGAAGCGGGCGTCGAGCGGACGGATGGGCCGCCACCGCGAGCGCGACGGGAGGCGGCCCGCCGAGCCGCGGTGCGGCTCGTGCGGAGAACCGGTGGAGACCGTCGTCGGACGGCACAGGACCATGAGCGTCCACGTCCCCCGCCGACGGGCGGGGCCCCGCCGCAGCCCCGGCTGCGAGGACCACGTCCCCGGCACGGCGCCGGCGGACACCCTCCGTCCCCGGGCGGTGGAGCGCCGGAAGGAGCCCGGACCACCCGCCTGACGGGCGGTGAGACCGCCCTTGCCGTGCTGGTCGGCAGCGGCGTCGAGCCGGTCGCCCGTCAGCGTGTCGCGGACCGGCCGGTCCACGCGCCGTCCTCCCACCTGCCGCGCCCCTTCACCGACCCGTGGGGCGCCCGCGCCGTCGGTCCGGGGCGCGGGCGGGGCCGCGGGAGCCGCTGTCACGCTCGGTTACTATGCTCATTTCGTGCCGGAGGCCGGCAGGTAAGGGGCGCACCGTGATCGACGGGCTGAGACATGTGACCACCACGCGCTATGTCACGCCCCTGCGCTCCGGAGGGTCCGTCCCCGGGGTCTTCGAGGCCGACGACCTCGGGACGTACGTGGTCAAGTTCACCGGGTCGGCGCAGGGCCGCAAGGCGCTGGTCGCCGAGGTGATCGTCGGGGAGCTGGCGCGGGCGCTCGGACTGCGCTTCCCCGAGCTGGTGCTGGCGCACTTCGATCCGGCGGTCGCCGACGCCGAACCCCACCAGGAGGTGCGCGAACTGCACGACTCCAGCGCCGGGATCAACCTCGGCATGGACTATCTGCCGGGAGCGCGGGACTTCACCCCCGAGGTCGCGGAGGTCTTCCCGGTGGACGCGCTGGAGGCCGGGCGGATCGTCTGGCTCGACGCGCTGACGGTGAACGTGGACCGGACCGTCCACAGCTCCAACCTGGTGGTGTGGCCGACGCTCGGAGTCGCACCGCCGAGGCTGTGGCTCATCGACCACGGCGCCGCTCTCGTCTTCCACCACCGCTGGGAGGGGTCCGACCCGGCCAAGGCGTACGACTTCCGGCACCACGCCCTCGGCCGGTACGGGCCCGACGTCCGCGCGGCGGACGACGAGCTGGCGCCGAAGGTGACCGAGGACCTGCTGCGGTCGGTCGCGGCCGAGGTCCCGGACGCGTGGCTCGCGGACGACTCCCGGTTCAGCACGCCGGACGAGGTCCGGGAGGCGTACGTGGCGTATCTGCACGCCCGCGCGCGGTCCTCGGCGTCCTGGCTGCCCACCGACTTCCCCTCGGCGCGGGAACTCGACGAGGAGAACGCCCGGCGGGCGGCGCTGACGCAGCGGGGGCGCCCCGACTGGCTGAAGCGCGTCCCCGACCTGCACGGCAAACCGGCGGTGGAACAGGACTGGTCGGTGCACCTGGGGCGACAGCCCTAGCGATCCGAGCCGGAGACGCGCCGGCGGCAGGCGTCCCGGACGGCTCGCGGGCCGCCGGGACGTGCCGGCCGCTTCAGCCCTTGAGCCGCTCGTGCGCCGGCGGGGTGAGGAAGCCGGCGCCGTCCTCGTCGAGGGCGGCCTTCAGCGGCAGGTCGTGCGCCCGCGCGCGGTGCCTGCCCTGTGCGCCGGGGAGGTTCCGGCTCACTCAAGACGCGCCGGATCGGCCTCCGTGTCGATTCGTACGGCTGCGCGATGTCACCGCACTCGACCGGTTCCACGCCGGCCGCGTGCTCCCTGAGACAGGCGCGGGCCCCTCGGTCGCCGGTGGCGGTTGCGGCGGTCCCCGCCCAGTGCGCGGCGCCGAACAGCACCGGATGGCCGCGTGCGCCGTCGTACGCGGCCGGGACCAGCGAGTGCGGCGACCGGTACGCGCGCCGCACCCGGGCGACCGCCTCGGGGCCGATCCCCGGCTGGCCCACCAGCAGGACGAGCGCGGCCCGCGCGTCCGTGCCCGCCGGCGAGTCCGGCCCCGCCCGCGGGGAGGCGCCCATGCCCTGCTCCCAGTCAGGATTGTCCACCAGCACGCAGCCCGGCAGCGCGACGCGGGCGGGCACCTCCTCGGCGCGCGCCCCGAGCACCACGTGCACGCTCGCGCAGCCGCCCGCGCGGAGCGCCTCCGCCGCGTGCTCCACGAGGAGCCGTCCCCGGTGCGGGAGCAGGGCCTTGGGGCGTCCGCCGAGCCTGCGTCCGCCGCCCGCGGCCAGCAGCAGGCCGGCCACCCGGCCGTCCTCGTCCGTCATGGGTTCCGCATACCCCACGTCCGCCCGTCCGGCCGCCCTGTGCCGGAGGGCGCCTCGGGCCGCGGTGTCACGCTGTGGAACAAACCGATGACGCAGCGGACTGGCGCAAAGGCCCCGAGGTGGCGTTTACTGGCGCGCACCGGTCCGCGGGGGCGCGTTGGACCGGTCAGGGGAGGCGCGCGACGACCTGCCAGGGGGAGGACTGTGGTGCGAGGCGTGGACCAGAGGTGTGTGCCCGGCAGCCAGGTGGACCCGCGCGTGACGGAGCTGCGCTCCGCCGTGGCCCGGTTGCGCCGCCAACTTGCCGCCCACCGTGCCGATTTCCGGGACCGGAGCATCGCGGAGGAGGCGCTCGCCACACTGGCCGGACTGGCCGCCGCCGACCGCCCCGACATACCGATGCTGCGGCGCTCCCTCCTGCTCGTCGCCGGTGCCATCGGCTCGGTGAGCGCCCTGGGGGACGGCCTGCGTCAGCTCCGCGAGGCGGTCGACCTCTTCGGTCCGTCGTCCCGCCCCTGACGCGCAGGTGTACGAGGCGCCGGCCCCGCGGGTGATCCTTCCGGCGCGATCCGGCCCCAGGGCGGATGCCTGCCCGCTCGGACACGCGGATCCTTCGCCTTGACGACGCCGCCTCCGTCCGGTCCGAGGCGCCTGGCGGCCTCCGGAGCCGGACGTGATGGCCGTGGGCGGGCGGAGCGGCCTCAGGCGGCCGGTCCGCCCGGGGTCGTCAGGGCCTCGGAGAGTTCCGCCGCGACCTGCCGCAGCACCGGGACGATCCGCTCCGTCGCCGCCTCCGTGAGGCGGCCCGCCGGACCGGAGACGGAGACGGCCGCCGCCGTGGGGGCGTCCGGCACCGGCGCCGCCAGGCAGCGCACGCCGATCTCCTGCTCGTTGTCGTCGACGGCGTACCCCTGCCGGCGCACCTCCTCCAGGGCGGCGAGGAAGCCCTCCGGGGTGGTGATGGTCTTCTCCGTGGCCGCCGGCATGCCCGTGCGGCCCAGCAGCGCCCGCACCTCCTCCGGCGGGAACCCGGCCAGCAGCGCCTTGCCCACCCCCGTGGAGTGCGGCAGCACCCGCCGCCCCACCTCGGTGAACATCCGCATCGAGTGCTTCGACGGCACCTGCGCCACGTACACGATCTCGTCCCCGTCCAGCAGGGCCATGTTCGCCGTCTCACCGGTCTCCTCCACCAGCCGCGCCAGGTACGGCCGCGCCCAGGCGCCGAGCAGCCGGGACGCCGACTCGCCGAGGCGGATCAGGCGCGGGCCGAGCGCGTACCGCCGGTTGGGCTGCTGGCGCACGTAGCCGCAGGCGACGAGGGTGCGCATCAGGCGGTGGATCGTCGGCAGCGGCAGGCCGCTGCCGGCGGACAGCTCGCTCAGGCCGACCTCGCCGCCCGCGTCCGCCATCCGCTCCAGCAGGTCGAAGGCGCGCTCGAGGGACTGCACGCCCCCACTGGCGGCGGGCCGGGCGGAGTCGGTGGTGCTGGCGCTGGACGTCGGCACGGCGCGTTCCTTTCGGGACTGGCAGGAGGTCAGAAGCCTACCCGGCGGCCGGTCGGCGGCCCGCTCGTACGGATCCGCGTTCTGCGTGACGGAAGCACGACTCCGTCTCGTGGAATCGCCCAGGCGTGACGGTCGCGCGGCCACGGCGAGGGCGTCCCGGACCCGGCGTGGCTCACGGCGCTCGGCACCTTCGACGTCGTCGCCCTGGGGAACGGCGGCCGGGCCGAGGACGCCTCCGACCGCTTCCACCCGCCCGCCGCCCCACCATCCGGCCCGGCCGCTCCCGGAGGACGGACGACGGCCGGGAGCCCCGGCGCCGCCGCGACCACGGCCACGACTGGATCACGTACCGCCTTCCCGCCCGGGCCCAGGTCCGCGCCGTGGAGATCGACACCGCCTGCCTGAAGGGCGACGCGGCCGGCCGGGCCTCGGTGTCCGTGCGGGACGGCGAGGACGGCGGCTGGCGGGAGATCCTGCCCCGCACCCGCCTCCAGCCCGACACCGGCCACCGGTTCGTCCTCCCGGAACCGGCGGCGGGCGCCCACGCGCGCATGGACGTCCGCCCCGGCGGCGGCATCTCCCGCCTGCGCCTCCTCGGCTCCCTGGCGGACCGGGGGCGGCCGCCCCGGAGGCACGGCGGCGGGAGCTCGAGGGCTGACGCGGGGAGCGCGCCCGGCCCCCGGGGAGGGGACGCCGAGCGCCCTCCGCGAAGGCCTCAGGCCGCGTGCCCGCCGTCCACCGTGAACTCCGCGCCGGTCACGTACGCCGCGCCCGCCAGGTGGACGATCATCTCCGCCACCTCCGCGGCCGTGCCGAACCGGCCCAGCGCGGTCGCCGCCGCCTGGCCTGCCGCGTACGGGCCGTCCGCCGGGTTCATCTCCGTGTCGGTGGGACCCGGATGGACGATGTTCGCGGTGATCCCACGCTCGCCCAGCTCCCGCGCCAGCGCCTTGGTCAGCCCCACCAGCGCCGCCTTGCTCATGGCGTAGAGCGTGGCGCCGGGGCCGGCCACCCGCTGTGTCAGAGCCGAGCCGACGGTGATGATCCGGCCCCCGCTCGGCATGACGGAGGCCGCCGCGCGCGAGGCGAGGAAGACACCGCGCACGTTCACCGCGAGCACCCGGTCGACGTCGGCGGGGGAGAGGGACTCCAGCGGGCCGAGCAGGCCGACGCCCGCGTTGTTCACCAGCACGTCCAGCCGGCCCAGTTCCCGGGCGGCCGCGGTCACCGCCGAGGCGGCCTCCTCCGGGTCGCCGGCGTCCGCGCGGAGGGCCACCGCGCGGCGCCCCAGCGCCTCGACGGCCCGCACGACGTCGTCCGCCGTCTCCTTCCCGTTCACGTACGTCACCGCGACGTCCGCGCCCTCCCGGGCGAGCCGCAGCGCCGTCGCCGCGCCGATGCCGCGGCTGCCGCCGGTCACCAGCGCGGTCCGGCCGAGCAGGGTCTTCTCCATGGTGTGAGTGGTCATGCGTCCATCCCAGCGGCCGGGGCGCCGCGACGCCGGCGGCGATCGGACGTCGACCTGCCGCACCGTCACCCGGCCCGGGCGGCCCGTTCCCGTCCGAGCGGGACGGCACGGTCCTCCAGAACCGGGAGGGCGTCCGGCCCGGCCGGCGGACCGGCTGCTGCCACGAGCCCACGGTGATCACGCCCGGTCCCCCACCCGCGGCGCCCGCCGTGTCGTCACCGGTGAGGAGCACCGGGAGGACCACCGCACCGCCGGCCACCACGTCCCGTTCGGCCTGTTCGGCCCCTCCTGCTGACCGCGCCGCGGGACGTGGCGCGACGGGACGGGGGCGGGGACAGAGGCGGCGGTGGCCGCCGGGCCGGCCGCCCGGCGGGGTCACCTGCCCCGCATCCGGGTCACTCGCCGCGCTTCCCGGCCTCCGCGACGGCGAACAGGGCGACGCCCAGCACCAGCAGGGCGACGCTCGCGTAGAGCCCGTGGCCGTCGAGGAACCCTGCCTGCCGCACCAGGCCCCAGTGCCGGCCGGTGAACTCCGTCACCAGACCCGCCACGCCCTGCAGCACGGCCACGAACCCCAGCACTTCCAGCAGTCGTCTCATGTCACCGACTCTCGCCCCGCGGACCACCCACCCGCATCGGCCGCGGGACGAGCCCTTTCCGACCGAGGTGGACGGCCGGGGCCGGCCGGGACGCCGAAAGTCTGCGGTCGTGCGACTTCGGTCGACGATCCCGCCCGCGGGGCGCCGCACCGGGCGCCCCCTGCCTAGATTGGTCGGCTGTGACTGATGACAAGGCGGTGAGGACCGCCCCGGTGTACACCGGCCCCCGGTGGTTCTTCCCGTCCGCCCTCATCCATGAGCTCGACCCCGACGCGAGCCGCTCCGGCCGCCGGCCCCGGCGCACCGCCCGTGACTGGGTCGTCGACTTCTCCTGCTTCCTGCTCGCCGTCCTGATCGGAGTGCTCGGCGCGGAGGCGCTGCGCGACAACACCGACCTCCCGCACGCCGTCGCCGTCGTCGACCAGCTGCTCGGCGCGCTGTCGTGCGCGGTGGTCTGGCTGCGCCGGCGATGGCCGCTCGGCCTGGCCGCCGCCATGGGGCCGGTCAGCTTCGTCTCCGAGACCTCCGGCGGGGTCGCGGTCATCGCCCTGTTCACCCTCGCCGTGCACCGGCCGTTCCGGTACGTGGCCTGGGTGGCCGGCGCCCAACTGGTACTCGTGCCGTTGTACTTCTGGTGGCGCCCCGACCCCGATCTGCCGTACGCCGCCGTCGTCGTCCTGTTCGTGGTGCTGACGGTCGCCGTCGTCGGCTGGGGCATGTTCGTCCGGTCCAAGCGGCAGCTCATGCTCAGCCTGCGGGACCGGGCCCGGCGGGCCGAGACGGAGGCGCGGCTGCGGGCCGAACAGGCGCAGCGGCTCGCCCGCGAGGCCATCGCGCGGGAGATGCACGACGTGCTCGCGCACCGGCTGACCCTGCTCAGCGTGCACGCGGGCGCCCTGGAGTTCCGGCCCGACGCCCCACGCGACGAGATCGCGCGGGCGGCCGGTGTGATCCGGGAGAGCGCCCACGAGGCGCTCCAGGACCTGCGGGAGATCATCGGGGTGCTGCGGGCCGGCGAGAGCGAGGACGCGGGCCGCCCGCAGCCGACGCTCGCGGCGCTCGACACCCTCGTCGCCGAGTCCCGCCGGGCGGGCACGAGGGTCACCCTGGAGCAGCGGGTCACGGACGCGGGCTCCGTCCCCGCCTCCGTCGGCCGCACGGCCTACCGCATCGCCCAGGAGGGCCTGACCAACGCCCGCAAGCACGCCCCCGGCACGGAGGTCACCGTGTCCGTCGCCGGCGGCCCGGGGGAGGACCTCACCGTGACCGTGCGCAACCCCGCCCCGGAAGGGGACGTACCGGCCGTGCCCGGCGCCGGACAGGGTCTGATCGGCCTCACCGAACGGGCCACCCTGGCAGGCGGCGCCCTGGAACACGGTCCCACTCCCGACGGCGGCTTCGAGGTGAGGGCGCGGCTGCCGTGGCGATGAACACCCCGGAACCCCGGTGCGCCCCGTCCCCGCCCTCGGTGTGTCCCCGCCCCGCCCGGCCGTGATTACGTACCGCCCATGACTGCGATCAGAGTGCTCCTCGTCGACGACGACCCGCTGGTGCGGGCCGGGCTGTCCTTGATGCTGGGCGGCGCCGACGACATCGAGATCGTCGGTGAGGCCGCCGACGGCGGCGAGGTCGAGACGCTCGTCGACCGCACCCGGCCGGACGTCGTCCTCATGGACATCCGCATGCCGTCGGTCGACGGGCTCAGCGCGACCGAGGCGCTGCGCCGCCGCGAGGACGCCCCGCAGGTCGTCGTGCTCACCACCTTCCACGCCGACGACCAGGTGCTGCGCGCGCTCCGCGCGGGCGCGGCCGGGTTCGTGCTCAAGGACACCCCGCCCGCCGAGATCGTCGCCGCGGTGCGGCGCGTCGCGGCCGGCGACCCGGTGCTGTCGCCCGCGGTCACCCGGCAGCTGATGACCCACGCGGCCGGTGACGCGGGGGACACCCGGCGCGCCCGCGCCCGTGACCGCGTCGCCGCCCTCAACGACCGCGAACGCGAGGTCGCCGTGGCGGTCGGCCGGGGTCTCGCCAACGCGGAGATCGCCGCCGAGCTGTACATGAGCGTGGCCACCGTCAAGACGCACGTCTCGCGCGTCCTGGCCAAGCTCGACCTCAGCAACCGCGTCCAGATCGCGCTGCTCGCCCATGACGCGGGGCTGCTGGAGGGCACTGACAGCCCTTGACTCCCCCGCTTCGAGGACGCCTGCCGTACGACCCCGTCGCCCGTGCCCGACCTCGCCGCCGCACGGAAACCGCCGGCCGCGCGGCCCTTCCGCCGGCTGCTCGGCGCCCGGCCCACCGCCTTCGGCGGCGGCGGGGCGCCCCCGGGACCGGCGTCCGCGAGGCCTCCGGCAGCGGAACGGCTTCCCGCACGGCGGGATCCTCGCCCACGCCGCCGGCGACGCGCTCACCTCCGCCGCCGACGGGGTCCTCCGCCGGCGCGGTCCTCGGCCCGTCCGTGCCGACCGGCGGTCCCTCCGTCCCGTGCCTCCGCCCGGCCACCGGCCGCACCCTCCGCGCCCGCGCGACCGTCGTCCCCGCGGGCCGACGCCAGGCCGTCGCCCGCCGCGACCTCCTCACGGTGACGGAGGACGACGAGGAGACGCTGCGCGCGGTGGCGCAGGGGACCGTCCTCCCGGTGACGGTCCGGACCCCGTGAAACCGGGGCGGGGCGCCGCCCGGCGCACCGCCCCCCGTGTCTCACGTGAGCGCCTCCTGGGCGCTGCTCAGCAGTTCCGCCGGGCGGACCGGCCGGCGTTCCCGGCGGGACCGCTCGCAGGCCTCCGCGATCAGCAGGGCCCGCAGGGCCTCACGACCGTCGCAGGGGTTGGGGCGCTCGCCCCGCACCACCTCGACGAACGCGATCAGTTCGGCCTCGTACGCGGGGGCGAACCGCTCCAGGAAGCCGGTCCACGGCTTGTCCGCCGCGGGCGGCCCGGTCGGCTCCGTGGACGCGATGGGCGTACGGTCGTCGAGGCCGACCACGATCTGGTCGCGTTCCCCGGCGAGCTCCATGCGCACGTCGTAGCCGGCGCCGTTCATCCGGGTCCCGGTGACCGTGGCGAGGGTCCCGTCGTCGAGGGTGAGCAGCGCCGCGCCGGTGTCGACGTCCCCGGTCTTGCGGAACACCGGGGGCCCCGCGTCCGACCCGGTGGCGTACACGTCGGCGACCTCGCGGCCGGTCACCCAGCGCAGCATGTCGAAGTCGTGGATGAGCGTGTCCCGGTACAGCCCGCCCGACTGCGCCAGGTGCCCGGCGTCCGGCGGCTGCGCGTCGCTGGTCATCGCCCGCACCGTGTGCAGCCGCCCCAGCCTGCCCGCCCGTACCGCCTCACGGGCGCCCGTGTAGCCCGTGTCGAACCGCCGCTGGAAGCCCATCTGCAGCACCGTCCCGGCGGTCTCCACCTCCGTGATCGCCTGTAACGTGCCGGCGATGTCCAGGGCGATGGGCTTCTCGCAGAACACCGGCAGACCCGCGCGCGCCGCCCGCGCGATCAGGTCCGCGTGGGCGGAGGTGGCCGCGGTGATCACCACGGCGTCGACCCCCCAGGTGTAGATCTCGTCCACTCCCGGCGCCGCCGTCTCGCCGAGCCGGTGGGCGAGGGCCTGGGCCCGCGCCGGATCGACGTCCGTGAGGATGAGGGAACCCACTTCGCGGTGTCTGCTGAGTGTGTGGGCGTGAATGGTGCCGATACGGCCCGTACCGATGACCCCGATGCGCATGGAAACAAAGTGGGGCTCGCACCGCTCCCTGTCAACGCGCATGTCCGGACAACCGAACTACCCGACTTCCCGTCAACAGCCCACGCCGATACGCTCGCTCCGTGCCGAAACCAGAAATGGACCCGACCGTGCAGCTGGAGCTGAGCGTGGACCGCGGCTCCCCCGTGCCGTTGTACTTCCAGCTGGCCCAGCAGCTGGAGTCCGCCATCGAGCACGGCGCCCTGACCCCCGGCACCCTGCTGGGCAACGAGATCGAGCTGGCCGGGCGCCTCGGCCTGTCCCGTCCGACGGTCCGCCAGGCCATCCAGTCGCTCGTCGACAAGGGCCTGCTGGTGCGCCGCCGCGGCGTCGGCACACAGGTCGTGCACAGCCAGGTCAAACGCCCGCTGGAGCTGAGCAGCCTCTACGACGACCTGGAGTCCGCCGGCCAGCGCCCCACCACGACCGTGCTGGTCAACACCATGGTCACCGCGTCCGCCGAGGTCGCCGCCGCGCTCGGGGTCACCGAGGGCGGGGAAGTGCACCGCATCGAGCGGCTGCGCTCCGCGCACGGCGAGCCCATCGCGCACCTGTGCAACTACCTCCCGCCCGGCCTGCTCGACCTGGACACCGGCCAGCTCGAGGCCACCGGCCTGTACCGGCTGATGCGGGCCGCCGGGATCACCCTGCACAGCGCCCGCCAGACCATCGGCGCGCGGGCCGCCACCGCCGTCGAGGCCGAGCGGCTGCGCGAACAGCCCGGCGCCCCGCTGCTCACCATGCAGCGGGTCACCTTCGACGACACCGGCCGCGCCGTGGAGTACGGCACGCACACCTACCGGCCCGCGCGGTACTCCTTCGAGTTCCAGCTGCTCGTACGGAACTGAACCGGGCCACTCGCGCGCGTGATCGTCGCATTGTCCGGACAATGTGACGCGGTCCACAGGCGGAGGGCGCGCACACCCGATCCGGTGCGGACGCGAACGGCGGGGAACCGCCTCCGCCCGCTTCCGGCGCCGGGAACCGACGTACCCCGTCACCTGCCCGGTACCGCGATCGGCGTGCCCGTGCGGCAGAATCGCACCCGATGAGCAGCTACCGCGACTTCACCGCCCCCATCGGATCCCGGCGCGCCACCGTCCTCAGAACGGTCGGCACGCGGGAGCGCCGCTCCCACCTGTCGGCGCCCCGGGTGCCGACCGTGGGCATCGACATCGGCGGCACCAAAGTGATGGCGGGCGTCGTGGACGCCGACGGCAACATCCTGGAGAAGCTCCGCACGGAGACCCCGGACAAGTCCAAGAGCCCGAAGGTCGTCGAGGACACCATCGTGGAGCTGGTGCTGGACCTGTCCGACCGGCACGACGTGCACGCCGTCGGCATCGGCGCGGCCGGCTGGGTCGACGCCGACCGCAACCGGGTGCTCTTCGCCCCCCACCTGTCCTGGCGCAACGAACCCCTGCGGGACCGCCTCGCCGGCCGCCTCGCCGTGCCGGTCCTCGTCGACAACGACGCGAACTCCGCCGCCTGGGCCGAGTGGCGCTTCGGCGCCGGACGCGGCGAGGACAACCTCGTCATGATCACCCTCGGCACCGGCATCGGCGGCGCGATCCTCGAGGACGGCCAGGTCAAGCGCGGCAAGTACGGCGTCGCCGGCGAGTTCGGCCACATGCAGGTCGTCCCCGGCGGACACCGCTGCCCCTGCGGCAACCGCGGCTGCTGGGAGCAGTACAGCTCCGGCAACGCGCTGGTGCGCGAGGCGCGCGAGCTGGCCGCCGCCGACTCCCCGGTCGCCTACGGGATCATCGAGCACGTCAAGGGCAACATCGCCGACATCAGCGGCCCGATGATCACCGAGCTGGCCCGTGAGGGCGACGCCATGTGCATCGAGCTGCTCCAGGACATCGGCCAGTGGCTCGGGGTGGGCATCGCCAACCTGGCCGCCGCCCTCGACCCCTCCTGCTTCGTCGTCGGCGGCGGCGTCTCCGCGGCCGACGACCTGCTCATCGGCCCCGCCCGGGACGCCTTCAAGCGGCACCTCACCGGGCGCGGCTACCGCCCGGAGGCCCGCATCGTGCGCGCCCAGCTCGGCCCCGAGGCCGGCATGGTCGGCGCCGCCGACCTCGCCCGCCTGGTCGCCCGCCGCTTCCGCCGCGCCAAGCGCCGCCGTGTCGAGCGGTACGAGCGCTACGAACGGTTCACGGAGGTCCGCCGCTCCATCTCGGAGGCGCTGTGACGGCCGAGCACCCTCCGCCGAGCGGCGGCCCCGGCCGCCCTGACGGGACGGGCGGCCCCGGTGGCGCGGGCGGGGCGCATCCAGGTGAGGACCGCCGGCACATGATCCGCCGCCGCGCCCTCACCCTGCTGATCATCGTCCTGCTCATCGGCATCCCGGCCGGCTACCTGGTGATCTCCGCCAACCAGAGCCGGGCCAGCGGCAAGGACAAGGAGGCGAAGTACTCGGCGACCGGCCTCACCGAGGGCTGGCCGTCCAAGCTCCAGCGCCGCATCTACGAGGTGCCGGTGCCGCACCCGGCCTGGTGGGTCGCCTCGTACGAGACGAACAACTGGAAGACCAGCCGCCTGTACGTCGAGTTCGAGACCAGCGACGCGGGCCTGACCGCCTTCCTCACCAGCATGGGCATGTCGGAGAAGGACCTGAGGAAGGACCGCCTGCCCATCGCCGAGCGCGACCGCGACGTCACCGGCTGGACCTTCGACGGCCCCGGCACCTGGTCCGGCCTGGTGCACGAGCAGAAGAACCCCGCGCCCACGCACGAGGTGGTCGTCAACCACGACAAACCCGGTTACCCCCGCGTGTACGTCGTGGCCCGCACCGTGCCCTGACCAGGCCGCCGGAGCCGATTGTCGGACCCCGCCCGTAGAGTCGGGGACGACTGGTCCGACAGGCGGACGGGGAGGTGACGAGGCGTATGGGCGAGGCGACCGTGACGGCGGCGGCCGAGCGGGCCGTGCCGGCCGAAGGGCCCGGCGGACCCGTCCCGTCCCCGCGCCTCCCGGCCGTGTTCCTGCCGGCGCCTCTCCCGCGCGACGGGCGGGTCGTCTTCTACGACCCCGAGGGTGCCGGAGAGCTTCCCGAAGGGGCGGGACTGTCCTCCGAGGGTGCCGGAGCGCCTCCCGAGGGGGCGGGGTCGTCCTCCGGGGGTCACGGCGAGCCTCCCGAGGGGGCCGCCGGCGCCCGCCGCACCGGTCTCACCGTCGTCCGCCCGCACGGTGCGGGAGTGCGCCGCCGCAGCGTCCCCGCGCTGTCCCTGCCCGTGGACGAGGCCCTGCCCCTGCTGGTCCGCGCCCGGCACGATCCGGCCGCCCACCCCGCGACCGCCTGCTGGGGCGCCGCCGCCCTGCAGGCCCTGCGGCTCACCGCCCGCGGCCGCCTGCTGCCCGGCCTCACCGCGGAGGGGTACGACGCCTGGCGCGCCGGCCCGCTCGAGCCGGACGACGTGGCGCACCTGCGCGCGGTGGCCGCCGCCCTTCCGTACGAGGGCCACGCGGTGCCGCTGCCCGGCCCGGGTCCCCTGCGGCTGCCCCAGCCGGAAGCCCTGGTGCGCGCCTTCCTGGACGCGGTCGCCGACACCCTGCCCCGCACACCCGCCGCGCCCTACGCCTCCGGACCGCCGTTCGCCGCGCGGCGGCCCCAGCGGCTGCCCGGCGCCCGCGACTGGGCCGCCGAGGTCGCGGCCGGCATGGACGCCGGCGTGCGGATCTCGCTCCGTCTGGACCTGTCCGCCCACGACCTCTTCGACACCGGGGAGACGGCAGGCGGCGGGCGCGGCGCGCGGGGCGCGGGCGCGGCGATCGTGCAGGTGCACAGCCTCTCCGACCCCACCCTGGTGGCCGACGCGACGGCCCTCTGGTCGGGCGAGGCCGACCACGGCTTCGGGCCCCGCGCGCGCGTGGACGCCGCCCTCGCGGTGCGCCGCGCCGCCCGCGTCTGGCCCCCGCTGGACCGGCTCGCCGACCAGGACGTCCCGGACGTGCTGGCGCTGTCCGAGGACGAGTTGAGCGATCTGCTCGGCGTGGCGGCCACCCGGCTCGCGGCGGCCGGGGTCGCCGTGCACTGGCCACGCGACCTCGCGCAGGACCTCACCGCCACGGCGGTCGTCCGGCCCGCCCCCGGCTCGGCGACCGACGGCACCGGCTTCCTCGAGAGCGAGGACCTGCTGCGGTTCGGCTGGCAGATCGCCCTGGGCGGCGACCCGCTCACCGAGGCCGAGATGGACGCCCTGGCCGAGGCGCACCGCCCCGTCGTCCGGCTGCGCGACCAGTGGGTGCTGGTCGACCCCGCCCTCGTCCGCAAGGCCCGCAAACGGGACCTCGGGCTGCTCGACCCGGTCGACGCGCTGTCCGTCGCCCTCACCGGGGAGGCGGAGGTCGACGGCGAGACGGTGGAGGCGGTGCCCGCCGGGGCGCTGGCCGCCCTCCGCGACCGCCTGACCGCGGGCGTGCGGCCCGCCGCGCCCCCGCCCGGCCTCGACGCCACCCTGCGCGACTACCAGCTCCGCGGCCTGGCCTGGCTGGACCTCATGACCTCCCTCGGCCTGGGCGGCTGCCTCGCCGACGACATGGGCCTCGGCAAGACCGTCACCCTCATCGCCCTGCACCTCAAAAGGGCCCGCCCCGAACCCACCCTGGTGGTCTGCCCCGCGTCCCTGCTCGGCAACTGGCAGCGGGAGATCACCCGGTTCGCCCCCGGTGTGCCGGTACGCCGCTTCCACGGCTCCGACCGCACCCTGGACGGGCTGGACGGCGGCTTCGTCCTCACCACCTACGGCACCATGCGCTCCGCCGCGCCCGCCCTGGCGGAGCAGCGGTGGGGCATGGTCGTCGCCGACGAGGCGCAGCACGTCAAGAACCCGCACTCGGCGACCGCCAAGGCCCTGCGCACCGTCCCGGCCCCGGCCAGGGTGGCCCTCACCGGCACACCCGTGGAGAACAACCTCTCCGAGCTGTGGGCCCTCCTCGACTGGACCACCCCCGGCCTCCTCGGCCCCCTGAAGTCCTTCCGCGCCCGGCACGCGCGCGCGGTGGAGAACGGCGAGGACGAGCAGGCGGTCGAGCGGCTGGCCCGCCTGGTCCGTCCCTTCCTGCTCCGGCGCAAGAAGTCCGACCCGGGCATCGTCCCCGAGCTGCCGCCCAAGACCGAGACGGACCACCCGGTGCCGCTCACCCGTGAACAGGCCGCGCTGTACGAGGCGGTGGTGCGCGAGTCGATGCTCGCCATCGGGACCGCGCGGGGGATGGGACGCCGCGGCCTGGTGCTGAAGCTGCTGACCGCGCTCAAGCAGATCTGCGACCACCCCGCGCTGTACCTGAAGGAGGAGCACGCCCCGGCCGGGGACCGCCTCGCCGCCCGCTCCGGCAAACTCACCCTGCTGGACGAGCTGTTGGACACGGTGCTCGCCGAGGACGGCTCGGCCCTCGTCTTCACCCAGTACGTCGGCATGGCCCGCCTGATCACCCGCCACCTCGCCGAACGCGCCGTCCCGGTCGACCTGCTGCACGGCGGTACGCCGGTGCCCGAGCGGGAGCGGATGGTGGACCGCTTCCAGAGCGGCGCGGTCCCCGTTCTCGTCCTGTCCCTCAAGGCGGCCGGGACCGGCCTGAACCTCACCCGTGCCGGGCACGTCGTCCACTTCGACCGCTGGTGGAACCCGGCGGTCGAGGAGCAGGCCACCGACCGCGCGTACCGCATCGGGCAGACCCAGCCCGTCCAGGTCCACCGGCTCGTCACCGAAGGCACGGTGGAGGACCGTATCGCCGAGATGCTCCAGTCCAAGCGGGCCCTCGCCGACGCGATCCTCGGCTCGGGCGAGTCCGCGCTCACGGAACTGTCCGACCGTGAGCTGTCCGACCTGGTGTCCCTGCGGAGGACGGCATGACGTCCCGGCCGTCGGAGCAGGTGAGGGAGGCGCTGCGTGCGGCGCGTGAGCGGGGGCCCGGGGGAGCGGAGGCCCTGTCCGGAGGAGCGGAGGCCCTGTCCGGGGACGCGGGGTCCCCGGAGGAGCCGGCCGCTCCGGCCGCCCCCGCGGAGGAGGCCGCGCAGGGCGGTCCGCCTTCCCCGGCCGGCCGGACACCCCGCCCGTCCGACGCGGCCCGGGAGGCGCTGCGCCGCACCCTGCGGGCGCGGCGCGAGACCTCCGCGGCGCCGGTCGGCGCGGACGTGGACCATCCCCGGGCGGCCTCGGGCACGGCTGCTGGGGGAGCGGCGGGCGGCGGGCCGCGGCACGCGGAGCAGGCGCGCTCCGGGGAGGACGAAGGGGCGTGGCACGGCGAGGGGACGCCTGCCGGAACCGGCGATCGGCCGCCGTACGCGGGGGAGGCGCCCTCCGGGGACGCGGCGGGCGAGGCCCCGTCCTCCGTGAGCGAGGTCCAGCCCGCCGTGGGAGGGGCGCCCGGCGCGGCGCGTCCGCGCGTGGAGGAGGGTTCCGCCGACGCGGCGGACGCAGCCGCACCGGTGTCGGACGGGACCTCGACGAGTGCGCCGCGCCCCGACGCGCTGCCCCGCTCCGGGGGCGCCACCGGTGACGACGACGCGCCGGCCGCCACCCCGGGGGACGCGGCCGGTCATGCCTCCACGGGGGACGCGGCCGACCCGGCCGGCCGGGCACCGACCGCCGCCCCGGGCGGGCACGAGGCGTCCGGTTCGACCGACGACACCGAGTCGCACCCGGACCCCCGCCCCGGGGACATCGCGCGGGAGGCGTTGCGCGCCGCCCGTGAGGAGCGGGCGCGGGCCCGTGCCCGCGAGCAGGTGGAGGCGGCCGAGCGCCCCCGCCGCGACCCCGCGCCCCGCGTCCCGCGCACCACCCGAGGCGACCGCGCCGCCGACCGCCGCGCCCGCGAGATCCGGGAGACCCTCGCCGACGCCTTCCGCATGCCCGACACGGCGGACGACGCGACACCCGCCGCCTCCGCCGACGTGAACGCCCGGCCCGTAAGCACCCCGGGGCGCGGCCCCGGCACCGGGGGGCCCGCCACGCCCGCTTCCCAGGAGCCGGTCCCCGCCCGGGGCGGGGGGCCTGCCGTCCCCGACGGGGGACCCGCTTCCGCTGTCGATCCGGGACCGGCTCCCGCCGCGAGCCAGGGACCGGATGACGCCGCCGGACGGGCGGCGCCCCCCGTCACCCCGCGCTCCATGGCCGCCCCCGCCCGGGACGGCGACCACCGCCGTACCTTCCCGCCGTTCCCGCCCCGCTCCTCGGGAGGCGACGGCGAGGCGTTCGCCGAGACCTGGTGGGGGAGGGCGTGGGTCACCGCGTTGGAGGACGGCGCGCTGGACCCCGCGCGCCTCGCCCGCGGACGCGGCTACGCCGAGCGGGGCCACGTGGACGCCATCACCGTCACGCCGGGACTGGTCCTGGCGTACGTGCAGGGCAGCCGCCCCCGGCCCTACCGGGTGCAGGTGCGGCTGCGGACGTTCGACGACGCCGACTGGGAGCGGTTCCTGGACACCGCCGCCGACCGCCCCGGCCACATCGCGGCCCTGTTGGACAAGGAGATGCCGCAGTCCCTCGCCGACTGCGGCGTCCCCCTGCTGCCCGGTCCGGGTGACCTCGTGCCGCGCTGCAGCTGCCCCGACTCGGGCCATCCGTGCAAGCACGCGGCGGCCCTCTGCTACCAGACGGCCCGGCTGCTGGACGCCGACCCGTTCGTGCTGCTCCTCCTGCGCGGGCGCGGCGAACGCGAGGTGATCGACGCGCTGTCCCGGCTCAGCGCGGCCCGCGCCGCCCGCGCCGCCCAGGGACGGGAGCCGGAACCGCTGCCCGGCATACGCGCCACCGACGCCGTGTCCCGGCGCGGCCCCGAACTCCCGCCGCTGCCCGCGCCGTTGCCGCCTCCCCAGCACCCGGAGCAGCCACCCGCCTACCCGGAGTCCCCGGGCGGCCCGGACCCGTTCGCGCTGGACCAGCTCGCCACCGACGCGGCGGCCCGCGCGCACGCCCTGCTCACCACCGGCCGTGACCCGGTCGGCCCGCTCACCCTGTGGCACGACGCCGTACGCCTGGCCGCCGCCCGCCCCGGCTCGGGGCTGACCGCCGGCACCCGCGCGCTGTACGCGTCCCTCGCGCGGGCGGCCGGCCGTACCCCCGGCGACCTGGCGCGCGCGGTCGCCGCGTGGCGGCAGGGCGGGCCGAACGGACTGGCCGTGCTGGAGGAGCCGTGGGATCCGCCGGCCGGCCGCTTCGACCGCGCCCGCCCGCTGCTGCTCGCCGCGGACCTCCCCGCCTTCCGGCCCTGGCGCAACCGCCTCACCCACCCCCGCGGCCACGTCCAGCTCCGCCTCGGCCGCGACCACCTCTGGTACGCGTACGAGTCCGAGCCGGGCCAGGACGACTGGTGGCCCCGAGGCACCCCCGACCCCGACCCGGTCGGCGCCCTCACCGGCCTGGACACCTTCGGCGACGTCTGACGGCCGGCCGGGAAGACTCCCGTCCCGCCCCGCCCTGCCCTACCCTTCCCCGCCCCCGGACGCCGACGGCACCGGCACGTCCACCTGTCGCAGCTCCGCGAGGAGCACGCTCTGCCCGGCCAGCAGCTCGGTGAGGATCCGCCGGGCCGCGCGCAGCAGTTCGGCGACGTCGCCGCCGGCGAGGGCGTACGTCACGGTGGAGCCCTCCCGTACGGAGACGACGATGCCGGACCGGCGCAGCACCGCCAACTGCTGGGAGAGGCTGGACGGTTCGATGTCGATGTCGGCGAGCAGGTCCCGTACCGGCACCGGCCCGTGCTGCAACAGCTCCAGCACCCGGATGCGCACCGGGTGCCCCAGCATCCGGAAGAACTCTGCCTTGGCCTGGTAGAGGGGGACTTGCATGGGTGCGCGCTCCCTGCCGCGTCGGGGATGTTCTCCGGAACGCGGCGGCACCCTCCGCGGGCGCCGCCGCACGATGTGCGGTCCTTCGCCTTCGCCGCCGATCCTGCTGGCTCGGCACGGCGCGCGCCCGCGGCTTGGGGCCATGTTCATGTGGCGACTTGAAGAAGTCTTCACATCATGGGCGTGCGTCGGCCGGGCCCCGGGGCAGCTCACACTTCCAGTTGTTCCTCGACCCGCCTGAGCTGGTGGCGGGCCATCGCCAGGTTCGAGCGGGACTTGTCCAGGACGAGGTACAGGAACAGGCCGTTGCCGCTGCGGCCGGTGACCAGCCGGATCAGGTGGTACTGGGACTCGAGGGTGATGAGGATGTCCTCGATCTGCCCGGTGAGGCCCAGCAGTTCCATCGTGCGCACCTTGGCGCGGATCACATCGGTGTTGCCGGCCGCCGCGACGGTCAGGTCCAGGTCCTTCCCCCCGCCCAGCGTGCCCAGCGCCATGCCGCTCGAATAGTCGACGACGGCCGCACCCAGAGCCCCTTCGACATTGGTCATGATGTCCTTCAACGACACTTCCACACTTGCCACGGGCGTCTCCCTCTCCAGTCATGTGAGGGCCGCGGCGGCCTCCAGGGGAAGCCTTTCGCCTCGGCCGCGCTGGAACGCTAGGCGGGCGGAACGTGCCGGAGGGCACGGGTTTCAGGGATGACCCGTAATTGATCGAACGCTTGCGCCGGGAACGGCTGTGTGACCGCAACCAGTTCGAAAAGCGCCGAGCGAACGAACGTGACGACGACACACACGATCAAGTGGCGTCCACCGGCTCCGCCGTCACGACGAGGTTGGCGGTGTGGCCGCCGCGCTCGGGCTCGAACGGCGGTACGCAGGACCGGCCCGGCCGCGGTCGTCCTGTGAGCCCAGTTCCGCACCACGGCGAGCCGCCCTCTCGCCCAGCACGTGGCGACCATGGAGTGGGGCGTACGCGGCGCCCGCCGCAGCCCCCTCGTCCTCACACCCTCGGCCCCGGCCGGTCGGGCCGCCCCGTCCCGGGCACGGCCCGTCCCCGGGGCCTGGCCGAGGCGGTGAGCGCGCTGGAGGGACTGGCAGCGCGCTGAGAGCCTGGCGTCCAGGCCCGCCGCCGGGTGCCTCCCCGACGCCGGCACCCGCGCGGCGGTGCCCGGTGACGCACGCACCGCTGAGCAGTCGCCGGCGCCCGGTGGCGCGGCGTCCGAAGGCAGGCGGGCCGGTCCACGCCGTGCGCTCGCGCCGTCCGTGCGCTGTGCGCGCACCGTACCGGTGCGCGGCCGTCCCGCGGTCGGCTGACGAGGACGTGAGCGGAGGGCTCTTTCAGCTTCGCGTCCGCCCACCGCGTCTGGCGCAGGGTGCCGGGGTGGCAGGACCGGACGGTTGCGAGCAGCCCGGTGTCCTTCACTTCCCGGGTTCTCCGGTGGACGGCTCACGCGGTGCCGGGCCGTCGTGACCACGGCAGCCTTTCGGCTCCGGCCACGGAGCGCGGCTCGGCATCGGCCGTCGGAGTGAAACGGCGGGCTGCACGGCGTCACCGGCGTGTCGCGTGGCATTCATCCCCTGTCGGGTGCCGAAGAAGCGCTCTCCTGCCTGTTCCGCTCGCCGGCGGTGCGCGGTGAGCGGTGACGCCGCGGTGGCCGGACGCCGCACGAGACGCGGACGGCTCCGCCGGAAGGCGACGAAGACAGGGATCCACGCCGCGCCCGGGGACCGAGAAGGAGAGGCCGATCATGGGACATGGCGGAAACATCATTCAGGAACTGACCACGGACCACCGCGAGGTGGACTCGCTCTTCGAACAGATCGAGGCGCTGCCCACGGGTGAACAGCGACGGCGCGATCTGGCGGACGAACTGACGAGGGAGTTGGTGCGCCACTCGGTGGCGGAGGAGGAACACCTGTACCCGGCGGTGCGCCGTTACGTCGACGGGGGCGACGATCTGGCCGACAAGGAGATCGCCGACCACAGCGAAGTCGAGCGCATGCTCAAGGAACTCGAAGGCTGTGAGCCCGGTGACGGCCGGTTCGACACCTTGATCACGCAGTTGAAGACGTCCGTCGCCGAACACATCGACGACGAGGAGAACCGGCTGTTCCCCCTGCTGGCCGACGCCTGTTCCGCCGACGCCCTGCAGGAGCTGGGCGAGAAGGTGCGGACGGCCAAGGAGACCGCGCCCACCCGCCCGCACCCCGCCGCACCCGACACGCCGCCCGCCAACAAACTCCTCGCCCCCGGCGTCGGCATGGTCGACCGGCTGCGCGACGCGCTCACCGGCCGCGGCCGACAGGGCTGAAGACTCACCGGACCGTGTCCGCCGTACCTGCCGCACGAGACGCACGCGGCGTGCCGGGAACGCGCGCCCAGCTCCTGGCAGCACCACGGAGCAGTGCACGGGGTGCCGGGGCGTTGCTCGCGCAGGTGGGACGTCCTTGGCCTGCGGCCCCTTCGTGCTCGTCCGGCTCCCCTGCTTCGCGGGACGGATGTGGCGCGGGAGGCTGAGAAGCAACGGTGCGCTGAAGGAGGGAAGGCGGGGTAAGCGGGCGGTAAAGGACAACCAGTGATCATGCTGCGCGGCTCCGGCCGCCGCACCGTCGGAAGGAGCATCACCGTCATGACCACCCACCACACCACCCCCGCGGACGGCCGGACCAGGGTCCAGCAGGCCGCGCTCGCCGTCGGAGCGGTATTCCTCCTGGTGGGCGTTCTCGGCTTCATCCCCGGTGTCACGACCGACTACGACACCATGAAGTTCGCCGAGCACCACTCCGAGGCCAAGCTCCTGGGAATCTTCCAGGTGTCGATCCTGCACAACATCGTCCACCTGCTGTTCGGCCTCGCCGGCATCGTCATGGCCCGCGCGGCTTCCACCGCCCGCGCCTTCCTCATCGGCGGCGGTGTGATCTACCTGATCCTGTGGATCTACGGCCTGGTCATCGACCACGACAGCGCGGCGAACTTCGTGCCGGTCAACACGGCGGACAACTGGCTGCACTTCGTCCTGGGCGTCGGCATGATCGCCCTGGGCGTCCTCCTCACCCGCCGGGCCGCGCCGACAGCCCGCTGAAGCACAGCGGCCCGAGCCGGCAACCGGTCCGCCCCTGGCGGAGGATCGCGTTCACGGTCTCCCGCACGTCGTAGGCGCCCTGATGGACGCTGACCGAGCGGTGCCGGTCCTTCCACGCGGTGAGCACCGGCTCGATCAACGCCCACTGCCCGTCCGATAAGCCGCCCGGGTATGGCTTGCGTCCGCTCACCTCACCGGATCGACAAACGCAAACCGGCGGGTTCCGCCCCGTCACCACACCGTCAGGCGGCAGCAGATCCACTCAAGGAGTCGTGAACCCCGCTAAGAGGGTGATTCACCCGAGCCAGGCGTCCCAAGACGGTTGAAGCCGACGAGGCGCGGCGAGACGACGAAGGGGAAGGACGCGCCGTCAGGGGTCTTGAGGGCCGCCACGATGTCATGGTCCGGTGCGCCGAATATCTCGAAGTGCTGCACGGTGCAGTGCTTCATCACCTCGCGGATGTAGGGATCCGAGAGCCGCCAGTGGGCGCGGACGGCGTCGGAGTCGCGGTAGAGCTGGAAGCTGTGCGCCAGCATCCGCTCCTCGTCGATGAAGACCTCGACCATGAGCTGAGGGCCGTGCTCTTGGGCGAATGCCACCGCCTGCGCGATGGCGCGCCGGAAACCGTCGAGGTGACCGTCCGTGATGCGCATGGTGTTGCGGAAGAGAAGGGTGCTGCTCTTTGCGATCTCCATGCGCCGAGTGTTGCGCCTCAACCAAGGTTGAGGTCAAGGGCGCGGCTCGGCCGGGGAACCGGCGACGGCACTGAGGCTGCTGATGAAGCCCTGGCGGGCCGCCTCGCGCTCTTCTCCGGCACGGAGGGCCGAACGGCATCTCCCACCCGAGCTCAGCGATGAACCGAACACCAAGCTACGAACCGCCCTCTCGCGGCGCACGGCCGGTCGTCCCGTCAGGAACCGCGGAGTACGGCTGGACAGACCGGACGGAGCCCCGCCGGGGCTCGGCGGGGCCTCCGCGCACAGGGGTGTGACGGAGTGCGGCGGCCGGCGTGGGCGCCGCACTCCGTCACTTCGCGGGCCAGGTCAGTCGTCCCCGGTGGTCCGGCTCACCAGTGCGCCGTACGCCAGTTGCAGCGCGTCCGCGCCGGCCAGTGCCGTGAGCGCGCCCATGGCGGTCCGGGTCGCCCTCGGCCACAGCAACTGGCCGGCGGTCAGGGTGGACACCACCCACACGCTCGTGCAGAACGGGCAGGTCACCAGCTCGCCGACGGCGTCCTTGCCGCCTTCCGGGTCCGCCTCCTCGTGCAGTTCGGCGGGGCCCTGCGGGCCGACGTACCGCGTGAAGGGCGCGCGCAGCGGACTGGTGACGGACGCCTTGCTCAGCAGCCTGCTGAGCCGGAAGGTGGCGACCGAGGTCAGGACCACGTCCCAGGGCTGGGGCCGGTCGGGCACGGGGGTCCCGCGCAGCCGTACCGCCGTGGCCCAAGCCGCCGTGTACGCCCCGAACCCCGCCATGGACGCGAGATAGCCGCCCAGCGGCCGGTCGTGCCCCGCGGAGTACCGTCGTCCGGTGCGCCGGGCAAGCTCGCGCAGGCGTGATGCGAGACGGCTGTCAGCCGTCTCACCGGCTGCGGCGTCGCCTGTGGTGCCAGCCCTGTCGTCAGACGTGGCGGTCAGGGGATCCATGGGTCACACCCTCCTCCGCGGCGCCCGGTCGCCGCTCCGTCTCCCGGTTGTTGTCCGTGTGTTCCGCCCGGTCGGCCCAGCCTGCCAGGGCCGCGGGGACGGCGGCGGTCAGGCCGACGCCGACGAGCACTTCCGCTTCACGGGAGCGGCCGGGCCGTGGATCGAGCAGGGCCGCGGACCGCCGGCTGCCGATCGGCACCTGCACCCTCAGCGGATGCAGGGGGTGGCCCAGCCACCTTCCGTGCAGCGCGCCCCGGCCGTGGCCGGACGGCAGGGCACGCACACCCCGGCCGATCGCGTCGATCACCGCGTCGGCCCGGTGATCTCGTTCCAGGCGGTCCGGCGGCCACAGGACCCGGTTCTGCCGCATCCGACGGCGTGGCGTCGTGGTCATGAGCAGCCGGGTCCCCACCTGCGTATGTCGCAAACGGCCGACCAGGCCGGACGAGCCCCCTGCGACGGCCCCGGGTCAGGAGCGGGCGGGCGAGGACCCGCCGCGGCCGGGCGGCAGGGACCGACTGTTCCCGGGGGACGGTCACCGGGGCCACGGAAGCGGGTCCGGTGCTGAGGGAGGCCGTGCCGGCCGAAGCGCGCGCACTCGGCCTCAGCCAGGTGCGGCGGCAGACCGAGAGGAGAAGCGACGCTGCTTCCTGTCCCTCTGTCCGTCGACCAGAAGCCCGTCGTCCGGAAGCCGGTCGTCGGACGCGGCTGGGATCCGATGAAGGGTACCTGGGAGGACGACGGGGGCTGCTCGTCATCGGTTCGAGGGGAACGAAGGAGGAAACCGTGCAGCGGCCTGACGAGGAACTGCTGGATTTCGACACCGGCGAACTGGAGGACTGGGACGAGGAGCGCGCACGAGCGGCCCTCGACGGCGAACACGGCGCGCTCTACCGCAACCACCTCGACATCGCCCTGCACCTCGACCAGTGGGCGGAGGCCGAAGACCGGCGCACCGACACGGACGCGCGCTACAAGGCGGGCTACACCCAGGCCCTGCGGGACACGGCCGCGTTCCTGCGGCAGACCTACTACCTTCCCTGAGCCGGGCGAGGCGTCTCGCCCGGCCACCCGGCGTGCCGGCCCTCTTCATGATCTGGCCGTTCCGTCCGCCGCGCCGGGCGCCGCGGGTTTCCTGCGATCGTCCGCGGGGGACCCGAGCCCGTGGTGGCATACGGAGCGGAGCGGCGGGTGCGCCCGCCGGCGTCGGTGTGCTGGAGGAGACGCTGACCGCAGCGGCGGGCCTCCGGCGAGCCCTCCCCGGCGAGCTCTCGGCGCACTTCCCGGAAGGAGTCAGGCATGGACGGCTCGGGACCTCCAGGCCGTGCGTCCCGGAGCGCGCCCCCCAGCCCTCCTGACACCCCCCGCCCGGATTCCGGCACCGCCACGCGACGTCCGCGCGTGCGCTTCGACGGCTGGATCGCGGGCACGGGCACCTCCTCCGGCACACGGATCGTGCTCGGCCACTGGCAACGGTCACCCTTCGGAGCGTTCAGCGACGTGATGGTGGAGCGGCCCGACGGGGACAGGCTGCTGCTGGCCCCCACACCCGCGACGGCGGACTTCATCAGCGGCACCTACCTCTTCGACACGGTCCGCGTCGTCCCGGTCGAGGTGAGTGTCACGGACGGCGTCTGGACCGTCACCGCCGGGCCCCTCGGCCTGCGTTTCACCACCGGCCGGCGAGGGCTTTCGGGCTTCGCGCTGCGGGCCGTGCCCGGCGCGCTCGCCCGCCGTCCGGCGTGGAGCGCGCTGACGGAGCGGCCCGCCCGCCTGCTGCTGCCCGGCGTGCGCACCCGCGGCAGCGCCGGCCGGGGCCGCCGGGAGTGGTACGGCGCCCGGGACCTGCTGCCGATCCGTGCCGTGTCGGCGGACTACGAGGGCGCGGGCCTCGGGGCGATGGCACCCGTCGAGCCGCCCGTGCGCTTCGGGTTCGGTTCGGTGCCGAGGAACCCCTCCGTCACCCGGGTCACGACGACGGTCGAGCTCGGCCCGGAGTGAGGGCGCCTGGGCAGGGGGACCCGGCCGGAGCCGACGGAGGGGCGTCCCTCGAGCGGAACCGCGGTGCGGGAGCCCGTCCGCACGCCCGCGGTCGCGCACAGTGCCTTCACCATCGTGGGCGGACCGCCCGCCTCCGCCGGCGTCGCCCGGTTCGCGGCGGCCGGGGAGGCGCAGGCGGTGGCGCCCCTGTACTCCCCTCGGCGATCTCGAGGTCGGCGGACTCGACGACTCCCTGGTAGGTCAGCTCTTCCCCATGGCCTTGTGGATGACGTCCTTCGTCCGGTCCATGAGTGCGGCCACCGGGCCGAGGGCCACGTTGGCGGTGGCCGACTCGACACCGGGGTGCGGCCGGGTGGGAGCCATCGCCTCGGCGGCCTTGACGGCCTTGGCCATGGCGGCGAGGCCGGTGGCGTCGGTGCTGCGGCGGATATGGGCGAACTCGTAGCGTTCCTCGGCCCGCGCGTGCTCCTGGACGTCCTTGCGCAGCCGCATCAGCAGGGGCATGAACTTGGGGTCGTCGGTGTCCATGTCGTCCAGGGCCGCCAGCGTCTCCTTCGCCGACTTCTCCTCCGCCAGGCGATCCCTGACGACGTGCTCGCCGCCCTCGACCGCCCTGCGGACGAAGGGGTGGACGACCTCTTCCTCGGCGGTCTCGTGCACGGCCAGCAGGCGCACGAGGTGACGGAAGGCGTCCCGGCGTTCCTCACCCCGGCTCTGCTCGACCTCGTCGAAGAGGTTGCGGATGTCACCGTGCTGACGCATCAGCAGCGCCACTACGTCGATGTCGGGTGCCTGGTCGTCGCCGGCCTGAGGTGTCTGCGGTTCGGGCATGTGGGGCGTCCTCACTTCTCGCGCTGGGCGGGGTCGGGGTGCTCGCCCTCGGTCTGGAGGCGGTACTCGCGGCCGAACATCTCGTGGTGCTCGTGCATCACCCGGTCGCTCGGCGGATTCTCCCCGCCGTGGATCTGCTCCTGCATCTTCTCGAACCGCTCGTGCGCCTCGCGGACGTAGCCCGCGCCGAGGGTCGTGAGGTCCATCTGGGTGTCCAGCAGTTCGCGGATGTAGGCCTTGTTCGGCTCGAACGTGAGCACGTTGGGCAGTTCGGGGGCGAGCACCTCGGCCGGTTCGCGGCCGTCGTGGCGGCGCATCAGGTCGCACGCGATGCGCAGGTGCTCCAGCTCCATGTTCAGGTGCAGCTCCCAGATCGCCTTGACCTTCGGGTCGCTCTCCTGCTCCATGAACGAGTAGTACAGGTAGCAC